>JBOIEQ010000040.1:0-31316 GCA_050741255.1 Burkholderiales bacterium
CGACGCGCTCCCGGCATGGACGGTCGCGACGCTGTCGATCGCCGGCGGGCTGTTCGTGGTGTGGATGGGTCTCAGCGACCCGCGCGCGCACCCGGCGCACCGTGAAGAGGAAACGCCGATGAATGCACCCGTGAACAAAAACGAGAAGCCCGTCGTAGGATTGATGCTGGGTGACGTCACCGGCATCGGCGCCGAGATCGCCACGAAAATGCTGGCCCACGAAAACGTGCAGGCGCTCGCCCGCACCGTGCTGATCGGCGACGCGCGCCACCTCGCGCTCGGCTGCCGCGAAGCCGGCGTCGAACTGTCCACGCACACCGTATCGTCCATCGATGCCATCGACTGGTCCCAGCACGGCTTTCCGCTGATCGACCTCGGCAACCTCGACCCCGCGAAGTTTCCCCGCGCGGAACTGTCGGCCGAAGCCGGCCGCGTCACCGGTGAAACGCTCAAGTTCATGACCGACCTGGCCCTCGCGGGCAAGCTGGATGCGGTCTGCTTCGCGCCGCTGTCCAAGGCCGGCCTGCACCGCGGCGGCTGGAAGTACCACGACGAACACCAGATGTTCGCCGACTGGACACAGCACCAGGGCTATTACAGCGAGATGAACGTGATTCCGGAATTCTCCACCTTCCGGGTGACCTCGCACGTCAGCTTGCGCAAGGCGGTGGATCTCGTCACCCCGCAGCGCATCGAGGACGCCATCCACCTCGCCAACAACACCATGCGCGCCACCGGCGTGGCCAAGCCGCACCTCGCGGTGGCGGCGCTCAACCCGCATGGCGGCGAGAACGGACTGTTCGGCGACGAGGAAATCACCATCATCCGCCCGACGGTGGACAAGGTCCGCGGTCAGGGCCTCGACGTCGAGGGACCGCTGCCCTCCGACACGATCTTCCTGCGCGCACGGGCCGGGCACTTCGACGCCGTCGTGATCATGTACCACGACCAGGGCCAGATCGCGACCAAGCTGCTCGGCTTCCAGAAAGGCGTGACCGTCACCTCCGGGCTCAAGACCGTCTACACCACCCCCGCGCACGGCACGGCCTTCGACATCGTCGGCAAGGGCAAGGCCGACGCGGGCGCCATGACCGCGGCCTTCCACATGGCGGTCAAGCTGAGCGCCGCCGCGCGGGCGCGGGCGTAAATCCGGCGGGCGCGGGCGTAAATCCGGCGCGCGCGGGCGTAAATCCGGCGCGCGCGGGCGTAAATCCGGGGCAGCAGTCCTACACAGCCGGCGCGTATAATCCGCCCCGTTTTCAAACTTATAACGACTCGAGGAGCACACCATGACCATCCACCTGAAGCGCGTCGCGCTCGCGCTCGGCGCGGCCCTGCCGCTGACCGTTACCACCGGCGCCTTCGCCGCCGACACCTATCCCACCAAATCGGTCCGCATGATCGTGGGCTTCGCCCCCGGCGGCGGCACCGACAGCACCGCCCGGCCCATCGCGGCCAAGATGGGCGAACTGATGGGCCAGCAGGTCATCGTGGACAACCGCCCGGGCGCGGCCGGCAACATCGCGACCGAACTGGTCGTCGGCGCCAACCCCGACGGTTACACGATCCTGATGGGCACCATCGCCGCGCTCGCGATCAACCCGAGCCTGTTCCAGAAACTGCCCTTCGACCCGGAGAAGGACCTGGCCCCGGTCGTGCAGGCGGTCGACTCTACGAACATCCTGTCGCTGCACCCGAGCGTGCAGGCCACGAGCGTCAAGGATCTGATCGCGCTCGCCAAGGTCAAGTCGCTGTCGTCCGGCTCGTCCGGCGTGGGCGGCACCGGCCACCTGGCCGGCGAACTGTTCAACGTAATGGCCGGCGTCAAGCTCGTGCACGTACCATACAAGGGCGGCGCGCCCGCCATGGTCGCGCTGGTCGCGGGCGAAGTGCAGGTCGTGTTCGCCACCGCCGCGAGTGCCATTCCGCAGATCAAGGCCAACCGCATCCGCGGCATCGCCGTCACCACCGCCAAGCGTTCGGCGCTGCTGCCCGACATGCCCTCGATTTCCGAGGCCGGCCTGCCCGGGTTCGACGCCAACAACTGGTACGGCATCGTCGTGCCCGTGAAAACGCCGCGCGCGATCGTCAATCGCCTGAACGCCGACGTGAACAAGATCCTCGCCATGCCGGAGATCAAGACCCTGCTCTTCAACCAGGGGCTGGACGTCGCCGGCGGCACGCCGGAGAAGTTCGCCGCCTACATGAAGAGCGAGCGGATCAAGTGGGCGAAGGTCATCAAGGAATCCGGCGCGAAAGCCGAGTAAGCAGAAGCCGGTGAATAGAAAACAGGAAATGGGGAATAGGTGAGGGACAAGACGGGTCGCGCGCTTTCCGGTTCTCGATTCCCGATTCACCATTGCCTTCCACGGAGCACCTGTACATGAAGAAATACCGCATCGCCTACATCCCCGGCGACGGCATCGGCAAGGAAACCGGCCCCGAGGGCGTGCGCGTCCTCGAGTCGGTCGCGCGCAAATTCGGCATCGAGTTCAAGTTCGACGAGTTCGACTGGAGCTGCGATTACTACGCGAAACACGGCCGCATGATGCCGGAGGACGGCCTCGATCAGGTGCGCCAGCACGATGCGGTGTTCTTCGGCGCGGCAGGCTGGCCGGCGACGGTACCCGACCACATTTCGCTGTGGGGACTGCTGATCCCCTTCCGCCGCAATTTCCAGCAGTACGTGAACCTGCGCCCGGTGCGGCTGATGCCCGGCATCCCCTGCCCGCTGGCCAATCGCAAGGTCGGCGACATCGACTTCTGGGTGGTGCGCGAGAACAGCGAGGGCGAATATTCATCCATCGGCGGCCGCATCTTCGACGGCACCGAGTACGAGATGGCGACGCAGCAGTCAACCTTCACCCGCCGCGGCACCGACCGCATCCTGCGCTACGCCTTTGAACTCGCGCGCAAGGGCAAGAAGAAGCACGTCACGTCCGCCACCAAGTCGAACGGCATCTCGATCACCATGCCGTATTGGGACGAGCGCTTCAAGGCGATGTCGGCACAGTATCCGGACATCAAAACGAGCCAGTACCACATCGACATCCTGACCGCGCACTTCGTCCTGAACCCGGACCGCTTCGACGTGGTGGTCGGCTCCAACCTCTTCGGCGACATCCTCTCCGATCTCGGCCCCGCCTGCACCGGCACCATCGGCATTGCGCCGTCGGCCAACATCAATCCGGAACGCGAGTTTCCTTCGCTGTTCGAGCCCGTGCACGGCTCCGCGCCCGACATCTACGGCAAGGGCATCGCCAATCCGATCGGCCAGATCTGGTCCGGCGCGATGATGCTCGAACATCTGGGCCACCCGCACGCGGCGAAAGCCGTGCTGGACGCCATCGAAACGATCCTCGTCGAAGGCCCGCGCACGCCGGACGCCGGCGGCAAGGCGAAGACCGCGGAGATGGGCAAAGCGATTGCCGAAGCCTTGTAAGACGTCACTCTGGCGAAAGCCGGAGTCCAGAAACGCATCATCACGCCGGCACCGGCCTTCCGTGCCGGCGTTTTCGTTGGTGCGTGGCGGTTGCGGTATATTCGCCGGAAACAAACGTCCCACGAGGTTCCGCCATGCTCAGCATCCGCACTTCCCGCATCCCCCATACACTCCTGTTGGCGGCCGGCGCGCTCGCGTTTCCCGCCATCGCCGCGCAGCCTTCCGAATGGTCGCCCGGCAAACCAGTGCGCATGATCGTCGGCTTCCCGCCCGGCGGCGCGACCGACCTCGTCGCCCGCATCGTCCAGCCGAAAATGGGCGCGGGTCTCGGCCAGCAGGTCATCGTCGACAACCGTCCGGGCGCGAACGGCGTGATCTCCAACGAACTGCTCGCGCGCGCGGAACCCGATGGCCTGACCACCGGCTTCACGCACATCGGCACTATGATCATCAGCCCGGCGATCCAGAAGGTGCCCTACGACCGCTTCAACGACTTCGCGTCCATCGGCCAGATGGTGTCGCTGCAGAACCTCATCGTCACGCACCCGACTCTGCCGGTGAAGAACCTGAAGGAACTGATTGCGCTGGCCAAGTCCCGGCCGGGCGAACTCAATTACGCCACGTCCGGCATCGGCAGTCCCGGCCATCTCGCCACCGGCTTGCTCGAATCCATGACCGGCATCCGCATGTCGCACGTGCCGTACAAGGGCGGCGGCCCCGCCATGGTCGACACCATCGCCGGCCACGTCACGATCTTCACATCGGTGATTTCGACCGGCATCCCCTTCGTGCAGTCCGGCAAGGTGCGGGGCATCGCGGTGACGGGTGACCGGCGCGCGGAAGCGATCCCCAATGTGCTCACCGTCGCCGAAGGCGGCGTGAAGGGCTACTCCGCCACCAACTGGTACGGCTTGATGGCTCCGGCGAAAACGCCGAAGAACGTGATCGACCGACTGAACAAGGAACTCAACGCAGCCTTGCGCGCGCCCGAGATCGTGCAGCAACTGAAAGACCGCGGCATCGACGCCACGCCCGGCACGCCGGAGGATTACACCAACTTCATCCGCGCCGAGGACAAGAAATGGACGCCGCTCATCAAGAAGCTGGATATCAAGGACGCGTCGTAACCATGCGCGAGCTGCCTCGCGCGGTCTTCGCAGCGCTCCTGCTGGCCGCGCTGGACTCGGCGACAGCGCACGCGGCGCAAGGCTATCCGACCAAACCCGTCCGCCTGATCGCGCCCTACCCGGCCGGTGGTTCATCCGACCTCGTCGCACGCGTCGTCGCGCAGAAATTCAGCGACCGCTACGGCCAGCAGTTCGTGGTGGACAACCGTGCGGGCGCCGGCGGCATCCTGGGCACGGAGATCGCGTCGCGCGCCGCCCCCGACGGCTACACGCTGCTCCTCGGCAACATTGCCCCGCTGGCGATCAGCCCCGCCATGCAGGCCAAACTGGGGTTTGACCCGCTGAAGGATTTCGCGCCGGTTTCCCTGCTGGCGACCGGGCCCACCGTGCTGGTGGTGAACCCCGCCGTGCCCGCGAAATCGGTGAAGGAACTCATCGCGCTCGCCAAGGCGCAGCCCGGCAAGTTGAACTACGGCACCGGCGGCAACGGCACGCCGGCGCACCTGACCGGGGAACTGTTCAAGCAGATGGCGGGCGTGCAGCTCGTGCACATCGCCTACAAGGGCACCGGCCAGTCGGTGAACGACGTCATCGCCGGCCAGATCCAGCTCGTGTTCGCGAGCATGCCGGTCGGCATGCCGCACGTGCGGACCGGGCGGCTGCGCGCGCTGGCCGTCACCGGTGCGCAGCGCACCGCGCTGGCGCCCGACCTGCCGACCGTCGCCGAGGCCGGCCTGCCCGGCTTTGCCTTCGATACCTGGTGGTCCCTGCTCGCGCCCGCGCGCACACCGGCGACGATCATCAATCAACTGAACGCCGAGACCCGGCGTGTGCTGGTGCTGCCGGATGTGAAGGAACGTTTCGCCGACCTCGGCATCGACGGCGCGGCAAGTTCGCCGGCCGAGTTCTCCGCCTTCCTGAAAGCGGAGCTGGAAAAATTCGAGAAGCTGATCCGGGTGACGGGGATACGGGCCGAGTAGCCCCGGAGGTCAGGTTTTTTTCCCTGCGCTGGCGGGCGCCGCAACCCCGGCAAGTTCGTAAAACTCCCGCGCTATCGGTGAGTCCTTTTCGTCCAGCCATATACTTGAAAGCATGTTGCGGAAGACGGGGTCGCGCAGAGCCAGTTCCTTTATGCGCGGGAAGAACTGCTCTCCGTGGTACACCAGCAAATCCTCCAAAGGACTTGCGGCGAGCATGTCCCGCACTTCTTCAGAAATCGGCACGGCATGGATTCGGACGATCAGTTCCCATCCCAGCTCCGGCTCCAGCTGGGGGATGTCGCCCATGGCCGTGATGGCCCACGAATCAATCTCACCCGCCTCCTGTGCGGCAATCCAGGCGGCGACCAATTTGACCTTGCTCACTTCGTTCATGCTAGCCATATACCTTTAAGGAAAATATTTCACTGGCCGGGCAGCGCTTGCCAAGATTCGACATGAGCATGTTTGCCCCCCCCTTCAAACTTCGACCGGAAACTCCCGTGCCGACCATTCATGCCACGAACCGATGAAGTTGCGTGCGCCGCTGCAGCCGGCGAGCCGCAACGCATAGTAGGCGGACGCGGAACGCGCGCCGCGGTGGCAATAGGGCACGAGGTCGCCGTTCGGATCGATGCCCTGTTGCGCCAGCAGCTCCAGGATCGCCTCCCCGGTCTTGAAGCGTCCGTCCTGGAGGAAATTCGTCCATTCGATGTGCCGCGCCTTCGGGATATGCCCGCGCAGCTTGCAGCACCGGGTGTCGTCCTTGCCGGCCCATTCGAGGTCGTCGCGCACGTCGAGGATGAACAGCGTCTCGCTGTCCGCCCGCCGCGCCAGTTCGTCGGCGGACGCGAAGGTGCCGGAGCCTACTTTCGGTTGCAGCTTGCGGGGCCGCGTGGTCGTCACGTCGTCGCCCGTCACCGGGATGCCGCCGCCGGCGAGCCAGTGACGGTAGCCGCCATGCAGCATGCGCGCCTGTGGATGGCCGATGTACTCGAGGATCCACATTTCGCGCGCGGCGCGCATGCCGGTGTCGCCGTCGTAGACCACCACCGGCCGCTCCAGCGTACCGCCGGCGTACCCGAACTGCATCGCCATGCTGGCAGCAAACGCCTGCATCCCGTCCAGGGTGGTGTCCGGGACGAAGACATCGTAGGTGGAGTACGGCAGCGCGCCCGGAATGTGTCCGCGCAGGAAATCGGCGCGCGGGCGCGCGTCCAGCAGCAGGGCCTTTCCCGCCAGGGCGGCGGGAAGGTCCGCGGGTTCGATCAAGAAGGGCACCGGCATGAACGGACTCCCAGGGTATAACGCTCAGGCGCTGAAAAACTGGTGCAACGTCTGGTACGTCTCCTCCGGCGCCTGCTCGGCCGGATAGTGGCCGGACGGTAGCGCAACGCAGCCGCGCAGGTCGGACACGTACTTCCGCCACGCGTCCTCGTAGCCATAGTACTTCGCGGTGTGGCTCTGGCCACCGACCACCACCAGCACCGGACAGGTGATCTTCCTGCCGGCCTCAAGGTCCGCCTTGTCCATTTCGAAATCGATGCCGGCGCAAGCGCGGTAGTCCTCGCACACGCCGTGGATGTTCTCCGGCGTGCAGCAGCGGATGTATTCGTCCAGCGTCGGCCCGTCCATGCCGCCCTTGCCCAGCCCCTGCGAGCCGAGCTTCAGGCGGATGTAATACTCCTCGTGGCCCGCCAGCAGTTTCTCCGGGAAGTCGAAGGGCTGCGCCATGAAGCCCCAGTGGTACGAATTGACGCACCAGGCATGCGAGGTGTGCGTCCAGACGTGGTGCGTGGGCAGGATGTCGATCGAGCAGTACTTCAGCACCTTCTCCGGATGATCGAGCGCCATGCGGTAGGCGGTGCGCGCGCCGCGGTCGTGGCCGGCCACCATGAACTGCTTGAAACCGAGCTCGGCCATCACATCCACCTGGTCCTGCGCCATGCGCCGGAACGAGTAGTTGCTGTGGTCCGGCAGGCCGCGCGGCTTGCCGCTGTCGCCGTAGCCGCGCAGATCCGTCGCCACCACGGTGAAGTCCTTCGCGAGCCGCGGCCCGACGATGTGCCAATGCACGTGCGTGAGCGGATTGCCGTGGATCAGCAGCAGCGGGGGTCCCTTGCCGCCCACCACGCCACGGATCTTGACCTGCGGATCGGTCGTCTGGATGTCGAACTTGCGGAAGTCTTCGAAAAACATGCTGGATGATTCCTTGGTGGTTACTGATGGGAGAACAGCGTGCGGCCGGGCGTGGGCAGGGCAGCGGTCAGGATGCAGCCCGCCTCCGAGTCCACGATGTAGAGCGTTTTGCGGTGCGGCCCGCCGTAAGCGCAATTGGTCACGACCTCGCTCCTGGGTGACTGGATGCGGTAGAGCGGCTCGCCACGATGGCTGAACACCCACACCGCGCCCATGTCGGGATGCGCAACAGCGAGACCGTCCTGCTCGTCGATCGCCATGCCGTCGGGACCGCGCCCGCCGGACAACTGGAGGTAGAGGCCCACGCGCGCGGTCGTGCCGTCGGGTAGCAGCGGCAGGCGCCACACCGCGTTCGCGCGCGTCACGCCGACATACAGCGTGTTCTCCTTGCCGTTCAGCACCAGACCGTTCGGGCTGGGGATATTGTCGAGCAGGCAGTCGAGCTTGCCCGCGGCGCTGAGGCGGTACACCCGGCCACTCGGGTCCTGCAGGCCGGTCTGCCCCTGGTCGGTGAAATAGAGGTCACCGTTGGAGGCAAAGTGCAGATCGTTCACGCCCTTGAAGCGCTCCATGTTGTAGCGGGACACAAAAGGCGTGACTTTCCCCGTCGCCGGATCGAGCAGGATCACGCCGAGCTTGTTGTCGGTGATGAAGATGCGGCCGTCTTTATGGATCTTGAGGCCGTTGGGCTCGCCGTCGAATTCCGCGACCAGTGTCCACTCGGCGGCCGGCGAGATGCGGAAGATGCGACCGTAGGGAATGTCGGTCACATACAGATTGCCGGCGCGGTCGAAGGACGGGCCTTCGAGGAAGCAGCCGGCGTGCGGCACGCCACGCCCGGAGGCGGCGCGCTCGGGCGAGATGTCCTTGCGGCGGAATTTCGCGGGCAGTTCGGCGAAGACGTCGGCGACGATCGTCCGGGGTGGGGCAAACATGGGGCGGTATGTCCTTTCTGTACGGGCGATCGTTCAGCGGGCGGCCCGCACCGGCGGGCCTTTCAGTTCGACGATGTTGCCGTCCGGATCCTCGATGTACATCGACGGCCCGTAGCCGTCCGCGCCGTACCGCTCGCGCACTTCGCCCGGCACCACGCCGTGGGCGATCAGGTGGGCCGTGAGCGCCGCCACGTCGAACGGCTCCACGCGCAGGCAGAAGTGGTCCACGTTGCGCCCCCCGGCGTCCGGCGCGGCGCCGCCCTTGCGTCCCAACGCGCCGTCGACCTGCACGAGGTCGATCAGCGAATGGCCGGCCCGCATCTGAGTCAGGCCGAGATCCTCGCGCACCCGCTCGACGGCAAGGCCCAGCACCGCGGAGTAGTACCGCACCGCCCGCGCGGGGTCCTTTACGCGCAGGACCACGTGATCGAGACCGAGGATGTTGGGAGTGGACGACGGCAAGTGCGTGACCTCCTCAGGAAAATGAAAACGCCGCCGGCCAGGTACGCCGACGGCGTTGCGGGCCGCGGTGCAGCGCTAGATTCCGCCCATGCAGATCAGTTTGATCGAGAGAAAATCCTCGATGCCGTACTTCGAGCCTTCGCGGCCGAGGCCGGACTGCTTCACGCCGCCGAAGGGGGCGACTTCCTGCGAGAAAATGCCGGTGTTCACGCTGACCATGCCCTGCTCCAGCGCTTCCGCGACGCGCCACACGCGACCGATATCGCGGCTGTAGAAGTAGCCGGCCAGGCCGAACTCGGTGTCGTTGGCCATCGCAATCACCTCTTCCTCGGTCTTGAAGCGGAACAGCGGCGCGACCGGCCCGAAAGTTTCTTCGCGCGTGACTTTCATCGCCGGGGTAACGCCGGTCAGCACCGTCGGCTCGAAGAACGTCTGGCCCAGCGCGTGCGGCTTGCCGCCGGTCAGCACCTTGGCGCCCTTGGCCGTGGCGTCGGCGACGTGCTCTTTCACCTTGTCCAGCCCCTGCGTGTCGATCAGCGGTCCGATCACGACGCCCGCTTCCGTGCCGCGACCGACCTTCATCGCGGACACCTTGTCGGCGAGCTTCTTCGCGAACGTGTCGTAGACGCCATCCTGCACGAGGATGCGGTTCGCGCTGACGCAGGTCTGGCCCGCGTTGCGGAACTTGGAGGCGATGGCGCCTTCCACCGCGGCGTCGAGATCGGCATCGTCGAACACGATGAAGGGCGCGTTGCCGCCGAGCTCAAGCGACATCTTCTTGATGGTGTCGGCGCTCTGCCGCATCAATATCCGGCCGACCTCGGTCGAGCCGGTGAAGGTCACCTTGCGCACGATCGGGTTGGTCGTCAGTTCCTTGCCCACCGCCGGCGCGCCGGCGAGGTCGGTCGTCACGATGTTGATGACACCTTTCGGAATGCCCGCGCGCTCCGCGAGTTCCGCGATCGCGAGCGCCGAGAACGGCGTCTGCTCGGCGGGCTTGATCACGACGGTGCAGCCGGCCGCGATCGCCGGGGCAACCTTGCGCGTGATCATGGCGTTCGGGAAGTTCCACGGCGTGATCGCGGCGCACACGCCGATCGGCTGCTTGATCACGACCAGGCGCTTGTCGTTCTGATGTTGCGGGATGACGTCGCCGTAGATGCGCTTGGCTTCCTCGGCGTAGAACTCGATGAAGGCCGCGCCGTAGCCGATCTCGCCCTTGGCTTCCGCCAGCGGCTTGCCCTGCTCCAGCGTCAGCAGGAGCCCCAGGTCGTCGGTGTTCGCGACGATGAGATCAAACCACTTGCGCAGGATGTTGGCGCGTTCCTTCGCGAGCTTCGCGCGCCAGAGCGGCAGCGCCGCGTTCGCCGCTTCGATCGCGCGCCGGGTCTCGGCCGCGCCCATGTTGGGGACCACGCCGATCGACTGGCCGTCGGCCGGGTTGACCACGCCGAAGGTCGCCTTGCTGTCGGCGTCGGCCCACTGGCCGTTGATGTATGCCTGCTGGCGGAACAGCGCCGGATCCTTCAGTTGAACGGGGGATTTCACTTTGTCGAGCATGGGCGTGTCCTTGCGTGGAGGCGCGGGGAGGAAATGCAGGGGGGCAAATTATAGCCCCGCGCGCGCGGCGACTAGTCCAGTTGCACGTTCGCCTGCTTGACGACTATCGCCCACTTGGCGATCTCGCTCTTGATCAGGGCGCCGAACTGCTCGGGCGTGCCGGCCACGGGGTCCGAGCCGAGCTCCGCCAGGCGGCCGCGGATGTCGGGCAGGCCCAGCACCCGGCGCAATTCACCGTTCAGCTTGCTCACGATCTCGGGCGGCGTCTTCGCCGGCGCCACCACGCCGTACCGCGCGATGGACTCGAATCCGGGCAGCCCCGACTCCGCCACCGTCGGCACGTCCGGCAGCAGAGACGAGCGTTTGGCGCTGGTCACCGCGAGCGCCCGCAGTTTGCCGCCCTTCACCTGCGGCAGCACCGCGATCATGCTTTCAAAGGCGAACGGAATCTGGCCGCCCTCAAATCGACGATGGCCGGGCCGCTGCCCTTGTACGGGACGTGGTTCATGTCCACCTTCGCCATGTACTTGAACATCTCGGCGGTGAGGTGTTGCGGCGTGCCGGGGCCGGCGGAGGCGTAGTTGAACTGGCCCGGCCGGGCTTTCATCAGCGCGATGAACTCCTTCGCGGTCTTCGCCGGCAGCGAGGGATGCGTCACGAGGATCAGCGGCACCGCCGCGACGAGCACCACCGGCGCGAGATCGCGCGCGGGATCGTACGGCAGATTCTTGAACAGGCTCGCGTTGATGGCCAGCGGACCGCTGGCGCCCATCAGGATGGTGTAGCCGTCGGCCGGCGACTTCGCCACCAGGTCGGTGCCGACGTTGCCTCCGGCACCCGGCTTCGCCTCGACGATAAAGGGCTGGTTCCAGGCCTCCTGCAGCTTGGCCCCGGTCAGTCGGGCCAGCACATCGGTCGTTCCGCCGGGCGGATACGGCGTGTAAAAACGGACCGGCTTGGCGGGATAACCGGCAGCGCCCTGCGCCGCCGCGCCGGCGGCGCAACCCAGCGCCATGCAAACGAGAATGCTGCGGGCGACGAACAATGACGACTGCATGACGGTTTCCTCCCGGATTGGCGGGGTTCTACCGATCCGGCAGAACCTCCGAAGCGCCTGATTTGATGGCCGAAAACGCCAGCGTTGCGCGGAGATCATCATAGCACCGGCCGGTCTGTATCCCTGCCGCAACACACTGGGCGAAACGCGCCGCAAGCCATTGATAACAAGGGGAGCGGCTGCTAACATCCGTTGCGGTAAAGTCACAGTTTTCAGCGCTGTCGCAACACGATCGTAACCTGCTGTTTTTGGTGACTTTTCGACCGACCTCACAGACTCCGGAACCCGAAAGCTCATCTTGCCGACGCCGACGTTGAACACCCCCGCCCTGCCGTCCCGCGCCCGCGCCGCACTCGTCGCCGGGCTGATCTCGCTTGCCATGCTGGGCGGCTGCACCTCGACGCCGAGCGATCCGCGCGATCCGCTCGAGCCGATGAACCGTGTCTTCTACCAGTTCAACATGGCGTTCGACACCACGCTGCTGAAGCCGGCCGCCGAGGTCTATCGCTGGGCGCTTCCGCAGCCGGTGCGCACCGGGTTCAACAATTTCGTCGAGAACTTCCGGGACATCTGGCGGGTGGTCAACGGGCTGCTGCAGGGCGACCTGCCGCGCGCCGGCGACTACTTCGGTCGCATCGTGGTCAACACCACCGTGGGCGTGCTGGGCATTTTCGACGCCGCCACCGATCTCGGCATCAAGGGCGGACCCAACGATCTGGGCATGACTTTCGCCAAGTGGGGTATCGGCGATGGTCCTTATCTTGAAGTACCTTTCCTCGGCCCCTCGACGGCGCGCGATGCCACTGGCACGGCCATCGAAGCCGTCTACGATCCGCTGTGGTGGGCGCTGTATAACGCCGGCTGGAAATGGCAGTGGGGCCAGTTCTGGGTGCGCTATATCAATGCGCGCTCGCGCCTGCTCGACACCGACAAGCTGATCGCCGACTCGCTCGATCCCTACGCGTTCCGCCGCGACAGCTACTTCCAGTTCCGCCGTTCGCTGGTGACCCCCACGGGCAAGACCGAGGGTGAAGGCGAAGGCGCGGACGGGGTTGAAAGCCCGCGCGAAGGCGCCAGGCTCGCCCCGCCGGTGGAAACGCAGCCGGCCGAAGCTGCCCTGCCGCAAGTCGTGCTGCCGGACACCAGCGCCGAGGCACGCGAAAGCCGCTACCAGATCGGCGCCGTGGACATCGAAGAACCGGTCGTGGCTGCGCCCGCGATCTGACCGCGCGCAACCACGCTCACAAAGGCCCGCCGTCGCGGGCCTTTTTGTTTAAGGAGACACGCATGAACCGGAAAATCGAACGCTGGCGCGGCATCGTGCCGGACGCGGATCTCGCCGCCTACACCAAGGGCGCCTTCGGCAACGCAATCGGCATGGGCACGCGCGCGGCACTGCTCAACATCGACACCACCTGGATGTTCGTCGACCCCCAATACGCGATGTGCGGCGGCGAGGATCCGGCGCTCAAGGCCGCGCTGGTGCGCATTACGGACACCTTCCGCGCGCTCAAGCTGCCGGTCTACTACAGCCGGCGCGACGACCGCAGCCATCCGACCCGACGCGGCATCTGGAATCTCAAGCTCTCCAACTCGCACGAGTTCCAGTACACGAGCGACCCGCGTGCCGACGAATGGCCGCCGGAATACGCCCCGCGCGAGGAAGACATCATCATCCTCAAGAACAAGCCCTCGGCCTTCTTCGAGACGCCGCTGGAATCCTTCCTGCGCTACGACCACGTCGATACGCTGGTGGTGGTGGGCGTGTCCACCTCGGGCTGCGTGCGCGCCGCCGCGACCGATGCCTTCTCGCACAATTTCCGCGTGATCGTCGCCGAGGAAGCCTGCGGCGACCGTTCGCCGGCTGCGCACCGCGCGAATCTCTTCGACATGGACATGAAGTTCGCGGACGTCGAAAAGCTCGATGACGTCGTCGCGGAACTCGAACGGCGTTACGGCCAGGCCGCGGACGCCCCGCGGCGCGCGGCGGGTGGCGCGCGATGAGGCTGCGCACGCGAGCCTGCCTGCTCGCGACGGCCGTCGCGGCATCCCTCCCGCACGCCACCGCCCAGACGCCCGCCGCCTATCCGAGCAGGCAGATCCGCTACCTCGTGCCCTTCGCCCCCGGCGGCCCGGCGGACGCCATCTCGCGCGCGGTCGGCCAGAAGCTGAACGAGGCATGGAACCAGCCGGTCATCATCGACAACCGGCCCGGCGCGGGCGGCAACATCGCCTCGGAGATCGCCGCGAAGGCCCCGCCGGACGGCTACACACTGTTCTCCGGCACGGTCGCCAACGCGATCAACCAGTCGCTGTTCCCCAAGCTGCCGTTTGACTTCGTGCGTGACTTCTCACCGGTCAGCATGACCTACGTCACCGGCCTCATCCTGGCGGTGCATCCGTCGCTGCCGGTAAAGTCCGTCAAGGAGTTGATCGCACTGGCCAAGGCCCGCCCCGGCGAACTGTCATTCTCGTCCTCCGGCGTCGGCGGCACGCCGCATCTGTCCGGCGAACTGTTCAACGCGCTCGCTGGCGTAAAGATGGTGCACGTGCCCTACAAGGGCTCGGCCCCCGCCATGGCCGACCTGTTGGGCGGCCAGATCCAGTTGACGTTCGACAACATGCTGACCGTGCTGCCGCAGGTGAAAGCCGGGAAGCTGCGCGGGCTGGCGATCACCCTGCCCGCACGCTCGCCGCTCGCACCCGAACTGCCGACGGTGGCGGAGTCGGGCCTCAAGGGCTTTGAAGTTCAGTCGTGGAACGGCGTGGTGGTGCCGGCGGGCACGCCGAGGGACATCATCACGCGCCTGAACGGGGAAGTCGTCCGCATTCTGCGCCAGCCCGACCTGCGCGAGAAATTCGCGGTGCAGGGCATCGAACTCGTGCCGACGACGCCCGAGGCCTTCGGGGCGTTCATCCGGCAGGACATCGCCAAGTGGGCGAAGGTGATCCAGTTGTCCGGCGCCAAGCCGGAATAGCCCGTCAGCGCTCAGAGCCTGTTATGGACTTAAACGGTTGCGGCGGGAGTCGGGGTTCAGTGCTAGGAGCCGATCGCGCCGCAGTGCCGGCCACTGTAAGCGTGAGGCGACAACGCAATGGACCCCGAATCCCGCGTTCCCTTCGGGTTGAGCCAAAAGGGCCCGTCTGCGTCGTTGCTCGTCGTTGCGTAGAGGGGCTACGCGGCCTCCTCGCGCCTAGCATCCGAGCCCTTTTGGCTCAACGCCGCGCACGTTTAAGTCCATAACAGGCTCTAGCCCCCGATGCTAGAATCCGCGCCGATTGCGGTGGTACATGGCATACGCTTGGGCAACCGCAGCACCCGGGCCCGCCGTAGTGCACCGAGCGCCGCCGGAACTCGTGGAGGAGCAGATGACCGACAAGACGATCGAATCCGTCCTGCAGGAAAACCGGCGCTTCCCGCCGAGCCCTGCCTTCGTCAAACAGGCCAACATCCCCGGCATGGCGGCCTACCAGGCCCTGTGCGCCGAAGCCGAGCGCGACCTTGAAGGTTTCTGGGGCCGCCTGGCCCGCGAGACGCTGGACTGGAAACAGCCTTTTACCAAGGTCCTGAACGACAGCGGCGCGCCCTTCTTCCGCTGGTTCGAGGACGGCAAGCTCAACGCCTCCTGGAATTGCCTCGACCGGCACCTCGCCACCCGGGGCGACCGTGTCGCCATCATTTTCGAAGCCGACGACGGACAGGTCTCCCGCGTCACCTACCGCGAGTTGCACCGCCGGACCTGCGCCTTCGCCAACGGCCTGAAGCAGCGCGGCATCAAAAAAGGCGACCGCGTGATCGTCTACATGCCGATGTCGGTCGAGGCGGTCGTCGCGATGCAGGCCTGCGCGCGCATCGGCGCCATCCATTCCGTGGTGTTCGGCGGCTTTTCCGCCAAGAGCCTGCAGGAACGCATCATCGATGCCGGCGCCGTCGCGGTCCTCACCGCCGACGAGCAGATGCGCGGCGGCCGCGCGATCCCCCTCAAGCCGGCGGTCGATGAAGCGATCGCGCTCGGCGGTTGCGAGTCGATCAAGACGGTCACGGTCTACCGGCGCACCGGCGGCAAGGTCGCGTGGCATGCCGAACGCGACGTCTGGCTGCACGATCTCGTCAAGGGCCAGCCGGAAACCTGCGAACCGGAATGGGTCGAGGCCGAGCATCCGCTGTTCATCCTCTACACCTCCGGCTCCACCGGCAAGCCCAAGGGCATCCAGCATTCCACCGGCGGTTACCTGCTGTGGACGGTGCTGACCATGCAGTGGACCTTCGACCACAAGCCCGCCGACGTGTTCTGGTGCACCGCCGATGTGGGCTGGGTCACCGGGCATTCCTACGTCTGCTACGGGCCGCTCGCCTGCGGAGGCACCGAAGTCGTGTTCGAGGGCGTCCCGACCTTCCCGGACGCGGGGCGTTTCTGGAAGATGATCCAGGACCACAAGGTCAGCGTGTTCTACACCGCGCCCACCGCCATCCGCTCGTTGATCAAGGCCGGCGGCACCCTGCCCGGACAGTATGATTTGTCCTCGCTGCGCATCCTCGGCACCGTGGGCGAACCGATCAATCCGGAAGCCTGGATGTGGTACCACGAGACGGTCGGCGGCGGGCGCTGCCCCATCGTCGATACCTGGTGGCAGACGGAGACCGGCGGCCACATGATCACGCCGCTGCCGGGCGTCACCGCGACCAAACCGGGCTCCGCAACCCTTCCTCTGCCCGGCATATTCGCCGACATCGTCGATGAGACCGGCCAGTCCGTCGGCAAGGGAAAAGGCGGCATTCTGGTCATCAAGAAACCCTGGCCTTCGATGCTGCGCACCATCTGGGGTGACCCGGAGCGCTACAAGAAGACCTATTTCCCCGAGGATTTCCAGGGCAAGTACTACCTGGCGGGCGACGGCGCCACCACCGATGAGGAAGGCTACATCACCATCATGGGCCGCATCGACGACGTGCTGAACGTCTCCGGCCATCGCCTCGGCACCATGGAAATCGAATCGGCGCTGGTCGCCCACACGACACTGGTGGCCGAGGCCGCGGTCGTCGGCCGCCCCGATGAGCTCACCGGCGAGGCCGTCGTGGCATTCGTGGTCCTCAAGGGCCCGCGCCCCACCGGCGCCGAGGCGAAAAAGCTCGTGAAGGAACTGCAGGACTGGGTCGGCAAGGAGATCGGGCCGATCGCCAAGCCGCGCGACATCCGCTTCGGCGACAACCTGCCGAAGACGCGCTCGGGCAAGATCATGCGCCGGCTGCTGCGCTCGATCGCCAAGGGCGAGGAAATCACCCAGGACATCTCGACCCTGGAAAATCCCGGCATCCTGCAACAACTGAAGGAACCGCTGGCCTGACCCCGCCGTACGGCGAGCCAGGGTCCCCTCTCATGGCCAAGCCCAGCGCCACCGGCGCCCGGCTGATCGGGCTGTTTCTCGGCGGCTGCCTGCTGCTGAACTACCCGCTGCTGCACCTCTTCAACCACGACGCCAACCTGTTCGGCATCCCGCTGCTGTTTATCTACGCCTTCGGGGCATGGGGGCTGATCATTGCGCTGGCGGCGATCGTACTGAGCCGGCGCGAGTAACGGAGGCGCGCGTGTCTTCCGCCTACCTCGTCGTCCTGCTGTCCTTCGCCTACGTCGGGCTGCTGTTCGCGGTCGCGTTTTACGCGGACCGCCGCGCCGACCGCGGGCGGAGCCTGATCGCCAACCCGTACATCTACGCGCTGTCGCTCGCGGTCTACTGCACCTCGTGGACTTTCTACGGCAGCGTCGGGCGCGCCGCCTCCAGCGGCATCGGCTTCCTGCCGATCTACCTCGGCCCCACCCTGATGGCGCTTCTGTGGTGGTACGTGCTGCGCAAGATGGTGCGGGTATCGAAGGCGAACGGCATCACCTCGCTCGCCGACCTGGTGGCTTCGCGCTACGGCCGCAGCGAACTGCTCGGCGGCATCGTCAGCGTCATCGCGGTCATCGGCATCGTGCCCTACATTTCCCTGCAGTTGAAGGCCGTGTCCAACAGTTTCGCGATCGTACTGCGGTACCCCGAGATCGCCATGCCCGCCAAGCAGATCGACATCCCGCTGCTGGCCGACAACACCCTGTACATCGCGCTCCTGCTGGCCGCTTTCACCATCCTGTTCGGCACCCGCCACCTCGACGCCTCCGAACGGCACGAAGGGCTGGTGGCGGCGATCGCCTTCGAGTCGCTGGTGAAGCTGCTGGCCTTCCTCGCGCTGGGCCTGTTCGTGACTTTCGGCTTGTACCATGGCCCGGCCGACCTCTTCGCGCGCGCCACCGAGCATCCGGGGCTGGAGCGGGTGCTGCAGGTGACCGGCGAGCATTTCAACTACACCTCGTGGGCCTCACTCACCTTCCTGTCGATGTTCGCCATCCTGTTCCTGCCGCGCCAGTTCCAGATGGCGGTGGTGGAAAACGTGGACGAGCGCCATCTCAACCGCGCGGCCTGGCTGTTCCCGCTTTATCTGTTCGCGATCAACCTGTTCGTGCTGCCGATTGCGTTTGCGGGCGTGATGGCGTTCCCGGCGGGCAACATGGACGCGGACTTTTTCGTACTGACCCTGCCGATGGCGAAGCAGCAGGTATGGCTCACGCTGTTCGTGTTCATCGGCGGCCTGTCCGCCGCCACCGGCATGGTGATCGTGGAAACGATCGCGCTGTCGACCATGGTCTGCAACAGCCTCGTCATGCCGCTGCTGCTGCGCCTGCGGCCGCTCAACCTGCAGGAGCGTGGCGACCTGTCGGGCATCGTGCTGTTCGTGCGCCGCGCCGGCATCGTCGGCGTGCTGATGCTCGGCTACGCCTATTTCCGGCTGGCCGGCGAGTCCTACGCGCTGGTCTCGATCGGGCTGATTTCCTTCGCGGCCGTCGCGCAGTTCGCACCCGCGGTGCTGGGCGGACTCTACTGGCGCGGCGCCACGCGCACCGGCGCCGCCTGCGGGCTGCTCGCGGGCTTCACCATCTGGGCCTACACGCTGCTGCTGCCCTCCTTCGCCCGCTCCGGCTGGCTGCCGCTGTCCTTCGTCGAGCACGGGCCCGCCGGCATCGCCCTGCTCAAACCGCTCGCGCTGTTCGGGCTGACGGGGCTGGACGACATCACGCACTGCCTGTTCTGGAGCCTCCTGTTCAATGCGGGGCTGTTCATCACGCTGTCGCTGTTCGGCAATCCCAACGTCGCCGAACGCATCGAAGCGCGGCGCTTCGTGGACGGCGGCCAGGGCAGCACCGCGGGCGGCGCCGTCGAAGCCTGGCGCACCAGCGCGACGCTCGGCGAACTGATCACCCTGACCGGACGCTTCCTCGGCGTGCGGCGCGCGCGCGAGGCGTTCGGCGCCTACGCGCGCGGCCGCGGCTACAAGGGCAGCCGCGAACTGCCGGTGGACGCGGCGCTGCTGCGCCACACGGAGACCCTGCTGGTCGGCGCAATCGGCGCGGCTTCCGCGCGCGCGGTGGTGGCCTCAGTCGCGCAGGAAGAACCGCTCGGCATGCAGCAGGTGATGAACATCCTCGACGAGGCCTCGCAGGCGCTCGCCCACTCGCGCGAACTCGAACAGAAATCGCAGGCGCTCGAGCACGCGAGCGCGGAACTGCGCTCGGCCAACCAGCGACTGCAGGAACTCGACCGGCTGAAGGACGATTTCATCTCGACCGTTACGCACGAACTGCGTACGCCGCTGACCTCGATCCGTGCGTTCTCCGAGATCCTGCGCGACCACCCGGCGCTGGAAACCGGCGAGCGCGGCAAATTCCTCGGCATCATCGTCAAGGAGACCGAACGCCTGACCCGCCTCATCAACCAGGTACTCGACCTGGCCCGGCTCGAGTCCGGCAACGCCGAGTGGCATGCCGCCGAGGTCGATCTGCGCGACGTGATCGAAGACGCCGCCGCCTCGGTGGGTCAGTTGTTCCGCGAGCGCGGCATCGCGCTCGAACTCGCGCTGCCGCCCGCCACGCCGCTCGTCTTCGCCGACCGCGACCGGGTGCTGCAGGTCATGCTCAACCTCCTGTCCAACGCTGCCAAGTTCTGCGCCGCGGGCGCCGGTCGCGCGGTCATCACCCTGTCGGTGACCGCCGAGGCGCTGCGCGTCGACGTGGCCGACAACGGCCCGGGCATCAGCGTCGAAGACCAGTCGATCATCTTCGACAAATTCCGGCAGGTCGGCGACACGCTGACCCAGAAACCCCACGGCAGCGGCCTCGGACTCTCGATCTGCCGCCAGATCGTGGGCCATCTCGGCGGCCGGCTGTGGGTGGACAGCACGGCCGGCGCCGGCGCGACCTTTTCCTTCACCCTGCCGCGGGTCCGCAGTCAGGGGGAAATCACCACCGCGACGATGACGACGGCTGCGGCGGCTGCATGAGCGACACCGCCACACCGGCGCGGCCCTTGAGGGTGCTCGTCGTCGAGGATGATCCCAGCATCGTGCAATCGCTCGAATTCCTGCTGCGCGCCGAGGGCTACGACACGCGCACTGCCATGCGCGGCGACGAAGCGCTGGAGACAGTCGCGCACTTCAAGCCCGACCTGCTGGTGCTGGATGTGATGCTGCCCGCGATCGACGGCTTCGAGGTCTGCCTGCGCCTGCGCTCGGACCCCGCCACGCGGCCGATCCGGGTGCTGATGCTGACCGCACGCGGCCGCGACTCCGAAATCGCGCGCGGGCGGGCGGCGGGCGCCGACGACTACCTCACCAAGCCGTTCGCCACCCGCGAGCTGGTCGAACGCGTCCGCGCCCTGATGGACGCCCGCGCCCGACCAGCCAGCCCTCAGTCGACGTCTTCGCTTTCGTAGTCGAGGAGATAGCCGCGGCCGTAGGAGGTGCGCACCGCCACCCCGGCGCCCGCGATCTTCTTGCGCACGCGGTGGATGTAGACCTCGATCGCGTTGTGGCTCACTTCGCGGTCGTAGTTGTAGAGTTG
The DNA here is from genome assembly GCA_050741255.1 of Burkholderiales bacterium. GTDB lineage: Bacteria > Pseudomonadota > Gammaproteobacteria > Burkholderiales > SG8-41 > CAZXNF01. Next base: position 20,690 of record JBOIEQ010000040.1, read on the forward strand.
CTCGACCAGTTGATCCTTGCCGACGACGCGTCCGAAGCGCCGCAACAAGATTTCCACCAGCCCCGTTTCGAGCACCGACAGCGTCACCGGTTTGCCGCGGACCGTCACGGTGCGCGACACCGTGTCGAACACCAGTTCACCGTAGCTCAGCAGCGGCGCGGCGCCGCCCTGCCCGCGCCGCAGCAGCGCCCGCACGCGCGCCAGCAGTTCGGCCTGGCTGAAGGGCTTGGCGAGGTAATCGTCGGCGCCCAGATCCAGCGCCTCGACCTTTTCCTCCGGCCGCTCGCGCGCCGAGAGGATCAGCACCGGCAGCACCGCCCCGCGCTTGCGCAGGCGGCGCAGCACCTCCAGCCCGTCGAGCCGCGGCAGGCCGAGGTCGAGGATCAGCAGGTCGAACACGCCGTCCTTCAGGCTGTCGTCGGCGGCCAGACCGTGCGCCACCCGGTCCGCGGCATAGCCGGCCTGGGCGAGCGAAAAGCGCAGCGCGGTCGCCAGCGCCTCGTCGTCTTCCGCCAACAATATCCGCACCGTCTGCGCTCCCCGTTACAACACTCGCGCGCGCCGCACGGGTGTTGCGCCGCAACATGCCAACGTCCTGAATTCACCGGCTGCGTCAGGTTTTCGTAAGCATGCACCCATAGAATCGTGCGCTAATCCGCACAATAACAATAACCGCACGTCCACGTCACAAAAGCCACCAACAGTGGCGGGCGCAGCGGTCCGGTTCTGGATTGCGTGCGTTTTATTTTCGGCGGCCCCGCCTTTTTACCGCCGTAACCCTGGGAGGAGCACCATGCAGTTAACCGCAAAGCATGAAGAATACTGGCGCAGGAATCTGGGCATCACCGCCGTCCTGCTGGCGATTTGGTTTGTGGCCACCTTCGTCGTGATCTGGTTCGCCCGCGAGCTGAACACCATCACCTTCCTCGGCTTTCCGCTGGCGTTTTACATGTCCGCGCAGGGTTCGCTCGTCATCTACGTGGCCCTGATCGGCATTTACGCCCGCAAGATGGGCAAACTCGACAAGGAATACGACGTGGAAGAAGGAGACCTCGGATGAGCACCGCCACTTTCTCGCAGAGCGGCTTCAACCGCCAGCTCAAGAAGTACTACACCTTCTACACGGGCGGCTTCCTCGCCTTCCTGGTCGCGCTCGCTATCGGCGAGCAACTGGGGATGTCACGGCAGTGGATCGGCTACTGCTTCCTGTTCGCGACCATCGGCCTGTATGCCGGCATCGGCATCATGAGCCGCACTTCGGAGGTCTCGGAGTACTACGTTGCGGGCCGCCGCGTGCCGGCTTTCTTCAACGGCATGGCGACCGGCGCCGACTGGATGAGCGCGGCCTCCTTCATCGGCATGGCGGGCACGCTGTTCCTGTCCGGTTACGATGGCCTCGCCTGGGTCATGGGCTGGACCGGGGGCTACGTGCTCGTCGCCCTCTTTCTCGCACCCTACCTGCGCAAGTTCGGCCAGTTCACCATTCCCGACTTCCTCGGTGAGCGGTACGGCGGCAACATCGTGCGTACCATCGGCATCGTTTCGGCGATCACCTGTTCCTTCGTCTACGTGGTGGCGCAGATCTACGGCGTCGGCCTGATCACCAGCCGCTTCACCGGCCTGGAATTCGGCGTCGGCGTGTTCGTCGGCCTCGGCGGCATCCTGGTCTGCTCGATGCTGGGCGGCATGAAGGCGGTGACCTGGACCCAGGTGGCCCAGTACATCATCCTGATCATCGCCTACATGACCCCTGTGGTCTGGCTGGGCGTCAAGCACACGGGCATCCCGATACCGCAACTCGCCTACGGCTATACGCTGCAGAAAGTCACCGAACTGGAGAAGAAGATCACGGCGGATCCGAAGGAGCAGGAAGTCCGCAAGACCTTCGCTGATCGCGCCGCGGCCGGTGCCGCTGCATTGAAAGAACCGGAGAAGGCCTTTGCCGAGGGCAAGGCCAGGGTCGAGAAAAACCTGGCTGATCTGAAAGCCGCCAATGCGCCGGCTGACCAGCTCGCGGCCGCGGAAAAAGCGGTATCGGGCTACCCCCACGATCTCGGCGCAGCACAGTCAATATGGCGGCGCGAGGCGGGCCTCGCGGCTCGTTCAGCAGGGCCGCGGCCACACGCCACGGCGTTTCCGGGCAAGGACGAGGCCGCGCGAGACACCGCCCGTCTCAACTTCCTGGGCATCGTGTTCTGCATGATGTTCGGCACCGCGGCGCTTCCGCACATCCTGATGCGCTACTACACCACGCCCAGCGTGCAGCAGGCGCGCGTGTCGGTGTTCTGGTCGCTATTCTTCATTTTCCTCCTGTATTTCACCGCGCCCTGCCTTGCGGTGCTCGCCAAGTACGACATGTACTCGAACCTGGTGGGCAGCTCCTTCGCATCGCTGCCGGCATGGGCGGCCGCCTGGGCCAAGGTGGACCCGGGGCTGCTCAACATCACCGACATCAACAAGGACGGCATCGTGCAGTGGGCCGAGGTGGTGATCGGCGGCGACCTGATCGTGCTGGCGACGCCCGAGATCGCGGGCCTGCCGTACGTGGTGTCCGGGCTGGTGGCGGCCGGTGGCCTCGCGGCGGCGCTCTCGACGGCGGACGGCTTGCTGCTGACGATCGCCAACGCGCTGTCGCACGACCTCTACTACAAGATGATCGACCCGGCCTCGCCCACCAAGCGGCGGGTGACGATCTCCAAGGTCCTGCTGGTGGTGGTCGCGCTCGTGGCGGCCTACGTAACCTCCCTCCGACCGGGTGACATCCTGTTCCTGGTCGGCGCCGCGTTCTCCCTCGCCGCCTCGTCGTTCTTCCCGGCGCTGGTATTGGGGGTGTTCTGGAAACGCGCCAACAAATGGGGCGCCATCGTCGGCATGCTCGTCGGACTCGGGATCTGCGCGTACTACATGTACACGCGCTACCCCTTCTTCGGCGTCAACATGCCGCTGTGGTTCGGCCTCAGCCCGGTGTCGTCCGGCCTGTTCGGCCTGCCGGCCGGCCTGTTCACGATCATCGTCGTGAGCCTGCTGACCCCGGCGCCGTCACGGCAGGTGCAGGAACTGGTCGAGCACGTGCGCTATCCGAACCTGAAGGGCGACACGGTCGTCAGCCAGGGCACCTAGCGCAGCACCAAGGTGCAGGTTAGAACAAGGCCCGCCACGTGCGGGCCTTGTTTTTTCCTGCGGCCGGTATGCAAGCAGGCCCGCCGGACGTGCCCTCAGACCATCAGATCCTTGACGAGATGGGCGAGGTCGGTCGACCCGCTGTCGAGGATGAGCCGCCGGGCCGTGCGCGGGTCGAAGCGGTTCACGTGATGGATGATCTCGCGCAGCCGTTTGGTGTCGTGCGCGAGATGGCAGGCCATGCCGAGCTGGTACCACACCGGCCAGCTCATGGGCTGCAGGCGCGCCGCTTCTTCGAAGGCCACCGCCGCTTGAGCGTGTTCGCCCAGGGTCGCCTGGGCGAGCCCTAGCCCGTACCAGGCGCGGTCCAGCGTCGGCATCAGACCGATGGCCGCCCGAAAGGACTGGATCGCCTTCAGCGGTTCCCGCGCCCTGGCGTAGACGAACCCGAGGTTGAAATGGGCTTCGCCATCGGCGGGGTCGAGCCGCAGCACCTCGCCGAAATAGCCGATCGCCTCCGCGTCGCGCCCGGCCTGCGCGCAGCGGTAGGCCAGTGCGTTGGCGGCCCGCCGGAAATCCGGATCGGCCTCGAGCGCCCGCCGGTATTCGTCCATTGCCCGTTCGGGCCTGCGCAGCTTCTCGAACAGCCGTGCCCGCAGGTAGTGGCGCCATTTCACGGAGATCATCCGCAGCATTATGCTAGAGTTCGCGCCGCGCGGCGGGGTGGATGAGCAGTTTCGTTCGTTTATGCGCGCGCCGGGAATGAATGGAATGCAGTCGGTCTGATAAAATTTACACCTCCGGAGAGGTGGATGAGTGGTTTAAGTCGCACGCCTGGAAAGCGTGTGTACGGTGTAAGCCGTACCGCGGGTTCGAATCCCGCCCTCTCCGCCATTTAGAAAGATGCCCGCGTTAGGGCATCTTTCTCAATGGCTGCGAGGGCAGGTCAGCAGAACCCGCAGGGTTCGACCCTCCAACGTCCGGGGGACGTTGGTAGTGACGCAACGGCGCGGTTTGCCGTTGCGGTCCCGCGAAGCGGGATGACCGGATCGCCGCAAGACGAGACGGTCACAATCCCGCCAGCCAAATTTTTACGTCGCGAAAGACCGCCCGCATGGAATACGCGCTCATCGTCGTCGCCCTCGGCATCATTCTGATCATCTGGGAATACCGCACGGCGACCGCGCCGGATCCCAAGGACAAGCTGAAGCGCCGCAAATCGCTCGATCTGCCGGACAAGGTCCGCCTGCGCGGTCTCATCTTCGTGACCTTCATGCTCGCCCTCGGCGTCTGGTGGGCGACCTGGTTTTTCGACTGAACCCGCCGCCGATGCCGGGGGCCGACACCGCACGGCTTATTCGGCCTTGATGTTGCCGGCCTGCGCCACGGCCTTCCAGTTGGCGATTTCCGCGGCGATGAACTTGCCGAACGCCGCCGGCGTACTGGCCACCACCTCGCCGCTCTGACCGGCGAAACGCTCCCGCACCTCCGGCGTACCAATGATGCGGACCGTCTCTGCGTACAGCCGGTCGAGAACAGGCTGCGGCGTGCGCGCGAGCGCCACCAGCTCCCTGACCGTCTTCGCGGGCAACGCCGGATGCACCACCAGACAGTTGGCGACGCTGATGATCTGGGTGACCGGCGCGAAGTCTTTCAGCGGGTCGAACGGCAGCTTCGCGTACAGCCCGGCACGATGCCGAAGGCCGTATCGGCCAGCAGCAGCGTGTAGCCGTCGGGACTGGCCCGCGCGACGAGGTCGGTGCCGATGATCGCACCCGCCCCCGGCCGGTTGTCCACCACCACGGTCTGCCCCAGCGCCTCGCCCAGCCGCGGGGCCAGAACCCGCGCGGTGAAATCAGTCGTGCCGCCCGGCGCGTAGGCCGCCACCAGCCGTATCGAGCGGTCGGGATAGCCCTGCGCGGACGCGGTGGCAGCCCAGCCGAGCGCCAATGCCGTTGCCAGCGTGCTTTTGATTGTCATGCGCCTTTCTCCCGTCAAAGTGCGGCAACCGCCTGCCGGATCTGTTCGATGCCGGCGGGATCGTCGAGTGTGGTCAGATCTCCGGGGTCGCGGCCTTCCGCGATCGCCTGGATGCTGCGACGAAGCACTTTGCCCGAGCGTGTCTTCGGCAGCTGGTTCACGAACAGCACCCGCGACGGCCTGCCGATCGCGCCCAGCGCGCGGTCGACGGTCGCGAAGACTTCCTGCTCCAGTGCGCGGCGGCCCTCCGCCGTCTCCACCCTGGCGGCGTCCTTCACCACCGCGAACGCGAGCGGCAACTGGCCTTTGAGGGGATCGGCCACGCCGACCACCGCGCATTCCGCGATGCCGGCATGCCCGCTGACCGCCTCCTCGATCTCCCGCGTGCCCAGGCGGTGCCCGGCGACGTTGATCACGTCGTCGGTACGGCCGAGGATGAAGTAATAGCCGTCCGCGTCGCGGATGCCCCAGTCGAAGGACGAATAGACGTTCTGCCCGCTTGCCGTCGAGGTCGAGAAATAGGTCTGCACGAAACGCGCGTCGTCGCCCCACACCGTGGACAGGCAACCCGGTGGCAGCGGCGGCACCACGGCCACCACGCCCTTCTCGTTGGCCGCGGCTTCCGCGCCGTCGGACTCGCGCAGGAGCTTCACGTTGAAGCCGTACGCCGGGAAGGATGGGCTGCCGAGCCGGGTTTTCATCGGCTCGATGCCGGGCAGGCTGGTCAGCATCGGCCAGCCGGTCTCGGTCTGCCAGTAATGGTCGATGACCGGCACCTTGAGCGTTTCCTCGAGCCAGCGCGCGGTCGGTTCGTCGAGCGGTTCGCCGGCCACGAACAGGTGGCGCAGTGAAGACAGGTCGTACTTCGACAGCCAGGCCGGATCCTGCTTCTTCAGCACGCGCGCAGCGGTCGGGGCGGTGAACATGACCGATACCCGGTATTGCTCGACCAGTTTCCACCAGATGCCCGGGTCCGGACGGATCGGCAGCCCCTCGTAGACCAGGGTCGCCAGCCCCGCCAGCAAGGGCGCGTAGACAATGTAGGAATGACCGACCACCCAGCCGATGTCGGAGGTCGAGAAAAACGTCTCGCCGGGGCGCGCGCAATAGATGAGATCCATGCTGGCGCGCAGCGCCACCGCGTAGCCGCCGGTATCGCGCTGCACGCCCTTGGGCTGGCCGGTCGTGCCCGAGGTGTACAGGATGTAGGACGGTTCATTCGACTCGATCCACATCACCGGCACCTGCGCGTTCATGTGCTTCGCGCGCAACTCGCCCCAGTCGCGGTCGCGGCCCGCGGTGCGCGGCATGGCCTTGTCCAGCCCGCGGTCGAGGATCACCACATGCGCCGGTGGCGCAGTCGCCTGGCGCAACGCCTCGTCCAGCAATAATTTATAGGGAACGGGTTTGCCCGCCCGCATGCCGGCGTCCGCGGTCAGCAGCACCTTCGGTTTCGCGTCGTCGATGCGCGAGGCCAGGCTGTGCGAAGCGAAACCGCCGAACACCACCGAATGGATCGCGCCGATGCGCACCGTGGCGAGCATGGCGAAAATCGCCTCCGGCACCATCGGCATGTAGATCAGCACGCGGTCGCCGCGGCCGACGCCCAGCGACTGCAGCATCGCCGCGACACGGTTCACCTCGGCGTGCAGCTGACGATAAGTGAAGGTCTCCTCGTGCCCGGTCTCGGTGGAGACGTAGATCAGCGCCGGCTGGTCGGGGCGGTCCCGCAGGTGGCGGTCGACCGCGTTGTGGCACAGGTTGGTTTCACCGCCGACGAACCAGCGGGCAAACGGCGGGTGCCCGTAGTCCAGCACGCGGTCGAAGGGCTTGTGCCAGTCGATGCCGGCCGCCAGCTCGCCCCAGAACGCCTCGGGCTCGGCGATCGAACGCCGGTGCGCCGCGCGGTACTTGTCCATCGCCCCTCCCGTGGTCGCGCGGCCGCTGTGGGCGCGGCATCGTCACGATGCGATGATTCTACCCGCCGCGGGGCCGACCATTACGCAAGGTGAGGTTCCCCGAGATAACGCCGGGTCTGCATCTCCGTCAGCCGGCTCGCGGTACGCGCGAACTCGGCCTTGCCGTCGCCCTCCGCGTAGAGGTCCTCCGGCAGCGCGGCGGCCGCGAGGATTAGCTTCACGCGGCGGTCGTAGAACTCGTCCACCAGCCAGATGAAGCGCCGCACCCGGTCGCGATCGCGTGGGCTGAACAACGGCACGCCGGAAATCAGGATCGTGTGGTAGTGGCGCGCGAGTTCGATGTAGTCGGGCTTGCCGCGCGGGCCGTCGCACAGCGCGTCGAAATCGAACCACGCCACGCCACGTGCGTGGCGACGCACCGGCACGGGACGGCCCTCGATGTCGAGCGTGTCGAGCGGATCGGTCTCGTGGCGCGCCACCGCCAGGAAAGCGTCTTCCATCGCCGCGTCGGCGGCGTTGGTAACCGCTGCGTCGGCGCCGCCGGCATCGACGTGATAGGTGCCCGCCTTTTCCAGCGTGAGCAGGCGGTAGTCCGTGCCCGCGTCCACGTTGATGATTTCGAGGTTGGCCTTCATCAGCGCGATGGCCGGCAGGAACTGCGTGCGCTGCAGGCCGTTCGGGTAGAGATCGTCCGGCGCGTAGTTCGAGGTGGTCACCAGCACCACGCCGTGGTCGAACAGCCCTTCCAGCAGGCGCCGCAGCAGCATGGCGTCGGTGATGTCGGAGACGTGGAACTCGTCGAGGCACAACAGGCGGGTTTCCTTCGCCACGTCCTTCGCCACCAGCGCCATCGGCTCCGGCTGGCCCTGCACGGCCTGCAGCCGGGCATGGATCTCCTGCATGAAGCGATGGTAGTGGCTGCGCCGCTTGCGCACGGCCGGCGCGCAGTTGAAAAAGCTGTCCATCAGGAAGCTCTTGCCGCGGCCGACGCCGCCCCACAGGTAGAGCCCCTTGACCACCCGCTTGCGCGCCAGCAGGCGCAGCAGGGACTCGTCCAGACGCTCCAACGCGATCAGGTCCTCGTAGAGGCGCTGGAAGCTCGCCAGCGCCGTGCACTGCGCCGCGTCGAGGGAGAAGCCGTGCTCGGCTGCATGCTGCGCGGTCCACTGGACGACGTCCGCGCTGTCCTGCGGCAGCACGAAATGCCCGCGCGATGCCGGGGGCACGGACGGTGCAGATGCAGGGGCCGCCTCGTCAGCCATGTCCGCGGACCCGGCGTGGGCTCAGAAATTGAGCGTGCGCTTGTGGACGGCGAGCGCCGCCTCTTTAGTCGCTTCCGACAGCGACGGATGGGCGTGGCAGATCAGCGCGATGTCCTCGGCGCTGGCGCCGAACTCCATCGCCACCACCGCCTCCGAGATCAGCTCGGACACCATCGGGCCCATCATGTGCACCCCGAGGATGCGGTCGGTTTTCGCATCCGCGATGATCTTGACGAAGCCGGTGGTGTCGCCCAGCGCCCGTGCGCGGCCGTTCGCCATGAACGGGAAGCTGCCGCTGCGAACCTCGACCCCGGCGGCCTTCAACTGCTGCTCGGTCTGGCCGACCCACGCGATCTCGGGCGAGGTGTAGATCACCCACGGCACGGTGTTGAAGTCGAGGTGCGGCTTCTGCCCGGCGATCCGCTCGGCCACGGCCACGCCCTCCTCTTCCGCCTTGTGCGCGAGCATCGGGCCGCGCACCACGTCGCCGATGGCCCATACGTTCGCCAGATTGGTGCGGCAGTCCCCATCCACGGCGACGAAGCCGCGTTCGTCGAGCTTGAGCCCCACCGTGGCGGCGTCGAGGCCGTCGGTATTCGGCACGCGCCCGATCGACACGATGAGCTGGTCGAAGACCGCCTGCTGGGCCTTGCCGGCGGCGTCCGTGTACTCGACGGTGACATGCTTCTTCACGTCGACTTTGCTGATTTTCACACCCAGCTGAATGGCGAGCCCCTGTTTCGCAAACACCTTGGCCGCCTCTTTGGCGACCTGCTCGTCGGCCGCCCCCAGGAAAGCCGGCAAGGCCTCCAGGACCGTCACTTCGGCGCCGAGCCGGCGCCATACGCTGCCCATCTCGAGGCCGATGACACCGGCGCCGATGACCCCCAGCTTCTTCGGCACCGCCGGGATCGTCAAGGCGCCGGTATTGCTCAGGACCAGTTTTTCATCGAAGGGCGCGCCCGGGAGCGCGCGCGGGTTGGAGCCGGTGGCCACGATCACGTGCTTGCCGCTCAGAACGGCCCCGGCCTTGCCCGCGACCTTGATTTCCCAGCCCTCGGGGCCCTGCTTCACGAAACTGCCGCGGCCGTGGAAGAACTCGACCTTGTTCTTCTTGAACAGGAACAGGATGCCGTCGTTGTTCTGCTTCACCACAACGTTCTTGCGCTTCTGCATCTGCGCGACGTCCATCGCCAGGCCCTTGACCGTGATGCCGTGGTCCGCAAAGCCGTGGCCGGCGTGCTCGAAGTTTTCCGACGACTGCAGCAGCGCCTTGGACGGGATGCAGCCGACGTTGGTGCAGGTGCCGCCCGGGGCGGGCTTGCCCTCGGCCGTGGCCCACTCGTCGATGCAGGCCGTCTTGAACCCCAGTTGCGCGGCGCGAATCGCCGCGATGTAGCCGCCGGGACCGGCGCCGATCACGATGACATCAAATGAGGTAGCCATGATTTAACCTTAAGAAGACGATTGGCCGCCAAGACGCCAAGAGCGCCAAGAAAAGCGCATTCATGTTGGCATCCCAGGGATACGTTCCTCGCCGTCCTTGGCGTCCTTGGCGTCTTGGCGGCAAAAATAGTGCTTTAGACGTCCAGAAGCAGGCGCGAAGGATCTTCCAGCGCTTCCTTGATCGCCACCAGCGTCAGCACCGCCTCGCGGCCGTCGATGATGCGGTGGTCGTAGGACATCGCCAGGTAGTTCATCGGGCGGATCACAATCTGGCCGTTTTCGACCACCGCACGCTCCTTGGTGGCGTGCACACCGAGGATCGCGCTCTGCGGCGGGTTGATGATCGGCGTTGACAGCATGGATCCGAACACTCCGCCGTTGGAGATCGAGAAGGTCCCGCCGGTCAGGTCTTCCAGCGCGAGCTTGCCTTCCTGGGCGCGCGCGCCGAAATCGGCAATCTGCTTCTCGATGCCGGAGAAGGACAGCTGGTCGCAGTTGCGCAGGATGGGCACCACCAGGCCGCGCGGGCTGCCGACGGCGATGCCGATGTCGAAATAGCCGTGGTACACGATGTCGTTGCCGTCGATCGAGGCGTTGACGATCGGGTACTTCTTCAGCGCATGCACGCAGGCCTTGACGAAGAAGGACATGAAGCCGAGCTTCGCGCCGTGCTCCTTCTCGAAGCGTTCCTTGTACTTGTTGCGCAGGTCGATGACCGGCTGCATGTTCACTTCGTTGAAGGTCGTCAGGATCGCGGCGGTGGACTGCGACTGCACCAGCCGTTCGGCGATGCGCGCGCGCAGCCGGGACATGGGCACGCGCTGCACCGAACGCTCGCCGAGCGCGCCGAGATCGACCGCCGGGCCGGGGGCGCGTGGCGCGGCGGGCGCGGCCGCCTGC
>JBOIEQ010000041.1:0-30910 GCA_050741255.1 Burkholderiales bacterium
GTCTGTCGAGTCGTTGACGTGTCTAATGCTAAGACATTATGATTGTCATACAAAAATGTCAATCCGCAACGTCAATCTGGATCAAACCGCAGACGGGAACTCCGCGCACAGCCGGTCGCGCGATCCAAGCGCACTCCGGGAGGAATGGCATGCCCACTCACCGTACCAGGAAGACTGAAATGGATTTGAAGGTGGCGCCGGTGACGGTGCAGGAACAGACGGCCAACAAACTCAGGGACGCGATTCTGAGCGGCTATTTCAAGCCGGGCGAACGGCTGATCGAAGCAGGCCTGTGCTCTCTCATGAGTGTCAGCCGGACCTCGATCCGCGAGGCGTTGCGGCGCCTGGAAGCCGAGAAACTGATCGTCATCGTGCCGAACAAGGGCCCGTCCGTAGCTGAAATTTCATGGGACGAGGCCGAGGAGATCTACCGCGTGCGCGCGATGCTAGAAGGCGAGGCTGCCGCGCTGTTCGCACAGCGAGCGACCACGGCGAACAAGAACGAGATGCGCAAGGCGCTGGAGTCTTTTTCACGGGCGGCGCAAGGCGACGACGCGATGGGGCGCATCGCCGCCACGAACCGTTTCTACGAAGTGATGCTGGCAGGCTGCGGCAACCGGATCATCAGCGAACTGCTGACGGGGCTGGTCGCCCGTGTGAACTTCCTGCGTGCCCGGTCGATGTCGCAGCCTGGACGCACACGGCACAGCACGACTGAACTGCGCCGCATCCTAACGGCCATCGAACGGAAGGACGTGGCGGCGGCCCGCACCGCCGCCGTCGAACATGTGCTCGCGGCGTGCGCTGTGGCACGCGAATCTTTTTTTGTCAGAAAGGCAGCGTAGTTCCTGTTTTGCCTGGAGATCAAATATTGATGCTTGAGATCGCAGGCAACTTACCTGAAGCCCCCGTGGTGCTCGGGAACTAATTGACAGAATAGTGGAGACTGTGACGATGCTCACATCCGGCACCAGGCTTTGCGTGGCACTTTGTTCCCTTGTCCGGGGGCTCGCGGGGAGTGTTTTCCTCGCTGGATCTGCTTTTGCCGCTGCGCCGAATTGGGTTCCGGACAAAACCATAGAGATCGTGATTCCATCCGGGCCCGCAAGCGGTACCGACACCATTGCGCGGGAAATGCAAAACATACTCACGGGGAAGAGCCTGGTGCGAGTCCCCATGCTTGCGGTCAACAAGGCGGGCGGTGGGGGCGCCCTCGGACTGAATTATCTCAACCAGCACGCGCAGGACGGACACTACCTTTACGTGACGTCGCCCACGCTGTTGACCAGCGTGATCACTGGCACGACGACGATCAATTACACGGATACCACGCCGTTAGCGCAGCTCTTCAATGAATACGTCGTGCTGTCTACCGCTCCGGATTCGAAAATTCGCGATGCCAAAGACCTGATGGACCGGCTGCGCCGCGATCCGGCCTCGGTCAGCATCGGCCTGGCGACGGCGCTCGGCAATGCCAACCATATTGCGGTGGCGAGCGCATTCAAGGCCGCAGGCGGAGATCCTAGGCAACTCAAGATCGTGGTGTTCAAGTCCGGCGGGGAGGGACTGACGGCCACCCTGGGCGGACACGTCGATGTCAATGTCATTGGGGCAGTTGCGATCATTCCCTTTCTGCAAAGCGGCAAGCTCAAACCAATCGCGATTACAGCGCCCAAACGATTGGGAGGGGCGCTGGCAGGCGTGCCGACTCTGGTCGAGCAGGGAATCAATTCGGTGTCAGGGCAATGGCGAGGCATTGTCGGCCCGAAAGGAATGACGGATGGACAGATCGAATACTGGGATCGCACTTTTTCCCAGCTCACGAAAACGAATGAATGGAGAAATCTTCTCGAGGCAAATGCATGGAGCAGCACCTACATGAACAGCGCCGAGAGCAAGAAATTCCTTGCGGCCGAGTTCCAGGAACTCAAAGTGATTCTGACTAATCTGGGTCTTGCGAAGTAGGTAAAGCCGCGCTCCAAGAACGCTGAGCCCGATGCTCCAGGAATCCTGGTGGACTGGTTTTCGAATGCTTTCTTTACAAGGAGAAACGCTATGAATCTATCCCTCTCGGCCTCCTGTCTGTCAGGCATTCTCGACGGAATCGGTTTACGCAAATGGCGGGCAGTTTCGATAGTGCTTCTGACGATGCTGGCGTGTCCCGGCTTCGCGCAAAATGAATGGAAGCCTTCGCGGAACGTGGAAATCATCGTGCAGGCGGGTGCGGGAGGCGCATCGGATCGCACGGCAAGAATGATGCAGCGCATTATCCAAACCGGCCAACTCGTCGAAACGAGCACGACAGTCCTCAACAAGGCGGGTGGCGGCGGCGCGCTCGCCTACAACTACATCAACCAGCATTCAGGCGACGGGCATTTCTGGCTGGTGACCTCCGGCACGCTCCTGACGTCTTATCTGAGCGGGCAAAGTCCATTTCCACACACTGATTTCACGCCGCTGGCCATACTTTTTACCGAATATGCGGCGTTTGCGGTGCGGGAAGATTCCCCGATCAAGACCGGCAAGGACTTGCTCAGCAGACTTAAAGGCGATTCGCCGCTGTCGATCGCCATTTCGCCGGGTCTGGGCAACGCTAATCACATCGCCATGGCGATGGCGGTCAAGGCGGCGGGCGGGGATGTCAAGAAACTAAAGATCGTCGTGTTCAATTCCTCGCCTGAAACCATGACTGCGCTGCTGGGCGGGCATGTCGACGTGGCGATATCGCCAGCGTCGCCCATGCTTCCGTTCATCACGTCAGGCAAAGCGCGTGCAATCGCGGTGTCCTCTGCGCAGCGTCTAGGTGGGGCGCTCGCCAACGTGCCGACGTGGAAGGAGCAGGGCGTCGATGCTGTGTTTGGAAACTGGCGTGGCGTGCTTGGACCCAAAGGGATGAGCGACGCGCAAATCGCCTATTGGAGTCGCGTTTTCGCCCGGCTGGCGGCGAGCCCGGAATGGAAGGACGACCTCGACAAGAACCTGCTCACGCCATTTTTCATGGATGGCAAGGAAAGCAAGAAGTACATGGATAACGAATACAAGCAGGTCGCGACGATCATGAAAGATATTGGTCTGGCGAAGTAGTTAGTGATCACAATAATGTCAATTTAGGAGATGCTTGTGGAAGCTCAATCAGTGGCAAAGCGCTTGTCAGTCTCGTTGCTCGACGCAATGAAGGTATCTGCAATCAAGTCCGATGTGCTGCACGCCGTGGAGCGGGTTCTCCTCGATACCTTGGCATGCGGCATGGGCGCGACGCGTAACGAGGCAGCCAAGATCGCCATCGAATGGGCAGGCACGATCTCCGGCGGAAAGGCAGCGTCCATGCTCGGGACGAGTGCGCGCAGTTCAGCCCTCGGTGCCGGGTTCGCCAACTGCACCATGATGCGTGATCTGGACATGAACGACACGTACTATCCGCGCGACTCCGCGCATCCCAGCGACAATATCGGCGCCATGCTTGCCGTCGGCGAAGCCGAGTCCGCGTCCGGCGACCAGATTTTGCGCGCCATCCTGATTGCCTACGAAGTCCAGATGCGCAGCTGCGAAATTGCGAAGAAATCTTTCCAGCGCGTGGCGGGGTGGGACCACACAACCTTCGTTACCGTCGCGACGGCCGCGGGCGCAGGAATACTGCTGAAGCTCGATGCCGAGCAGCTAGCACACGCGATTTCGATAGCCGCCTGCTATCCGACCACCGGAGAACTGCGCGTCGGGCAGATTTCCATCATGAAAGCGGTCAGTGCGGGTCTGGGCGCGAGCCGCGGCATCGAGGCGGCGTATCTCGCCAAGCTGGGGGCCACGGGGCCCGCGTTTGCATTTGAAGGGAAGCGGGGCGTGTCCGCACTGATGATCGGAGAGGCCGACTGGGATCTTTTTTCGGGGCCGGTGACTGAATGGCGCCTGCCCCGTACCAATTTGAAGCGTTTTCCCGCCGCGTACATCATTCACAGTTCGATCCACGCCGCGCTGACGTTACGGAAGGAAGAGAAAATCACGCCTGCCGACATCGCGGAAGTCCGGGTCGATGCATTCGGCTGGCTTGTCGAGGACATGGTGGACGGCATGGGAGGTGTCTCACGTTACGAAATCGACTCCCGTGAAACCGCGGACCATAGCCTTCCCTACTGCGTTGCGACAGCACTGGTCTATGGTGAATACAATTTGCCTCAGCTGGAGCGCAAGTGCTGGGAAACCCAGGAAGTCAAGGCCATGATCGCCAGGACGAAGTGTTTTCACGACAAGGAAATGGACAAGGTATTTCCGGTGGATCGTCCGGGACGGGTAACAATAAAACTGAATAACGGCCGTACGGTAATGAAGCACATTGCATATCCGCCCGGAGATTACCGCCATCCTTTCACGGACGATGAACTGGCGGCAAAGTTTCATGAGCTGGCGTCTTCTGTATTGCCGCAAGGAAAGCGGGATGCTGCAGTCAAGCTTGCATTGAATTTTCGCGGCAGCAAGGTAAAGGATCTGCTTGAGGCGTGCACGCCAGGATGATCGCGGGTTGCCCGCCTGACAGCGGTTGTCTGTTTCGGACAATGAATGCAAAAAGAACATTCATCTGATTTCGGAGGTCCCGAGTTTACGACGATGAAGGAACCAATCCAGTGAAACACTTCATACTGAGCACAATGCTTTTGTTAGGCACCCTGGCGGCGGCAGTTGCGGCCGCCGCCGATTACCCGACGCGCCCGATCCGGCTCGTCGTGCCCGTGCCGCCGGGGGGCGCCTCCGATTTTGCGGCGCGACTGTTCGCGCTGAAGATGAGCGAGGCGCTGGGACAGACCGTCGTCGTGGAAAACCGTGGCGGCGCCGCCGGCATCATCGCTACCGAGATCGTGTCCCGTGCGACTCCCGACGGCTATACGCTGCTGGTATCGTCCAACACGACCCACGGCATCGGTCCCGTCATGTACAGGAAGCTGCCGTACGATCCGATGAAGGACTTCACGCACATCGGCTTGATCGACAGCGTCTCGGCCGTCATGGGCGTGCATCAGTCCGTCCCCGTGACGACCGTCAAGGACTTCGTGGCGCTGGCCAAGGCCAAGCCGGATACGCTGGCGTTCGGTTCGTCCGGCGCGGGCAGCACCTCCGGCCTGCTCGGAGAACTGTTCAAGCTGGTCACGGGCTCGCCGATCACGCACGTGCCGTACAAGGGCAGCGGGCTGGCCGTCATCGATCTCACGAGCGGACAGATCCAGACCATGCTGGACGGCATGCCGTCGCTGATGGGACCCATCAAGACGGGCCGGGTCAAGGCGCTTGCGGCGCTGAGTCCCAAGCGGTCGAATCTGATGCCGACGGTTCCCACCATGGCGGAGTCCGGCTACCCGGGCGTGGAGGCGGTGTTCTGGTACGGGATCTCGGGCCCGGCCGGTTTGCCCAAACCGATCGTCGATCGCATCAGCAAGGAGATGTTCCGGATGAGCGCCATGGAAGACGTCAAGGAGCGCTTCGCCAGCGTCGGTGCGGCCCCCACGCCCATGACGCCGAAAGAATACGTCGATTTCATCCGCAAGGAGAACGCGAAATGGGGACCCGTGGTCAAGGCCGCGAACCTCATCGTCGAGTAAGCATCGATGCTGGACAGGCAAACCAGGCGACAAAGGAGAGGTGATGAGTGACGGCATCGTTGTCCGGAACGAGGGGAGCGTTTGCCGGATCGAATTGGACCGGGCCGATTGCGGCAATCTGGTCACTTCGGCGATGGTCGTCACCATCGCGAACGCATTTCAGGCCCTCCCGGCCGGCGTCAAGGTGGTGGTCTTCTCCGGGCGCGGCAACGATTTTTGCAAGGGCCGCGACTACAGTGCCGCGCCGGAAAGCGCGCAAGGCGGCAAAGCCCCTTCCGCGCTGGAGATCCGCCGCAACATGACCGATCCCATCGTCAGCATGTATGCGGCGCTGAAGGAGTGCCCGCTGCCGACCGTGTCCGTGGTACAGGGCCTGGCCCACGGTTTCGGCTGCGCCTTGGCCGGGGCCTGCGACATTGTCCTGGCTGGAAACAGCGCCCGCTTTCGCCTGCCGGAGATGACGAAAGGCTTGCCGCCGACGCTGGCGATGACCGCATTATGGGAGCGGATCTCGACGCGCGGCCTGGCCTACCTGGTGTATTCCACTGCGGAAATCGATGCACCGGCCGCGCAGGCGATGGGCCTGGTCAGCACCGTGGTGGCGGATGACGCGCTGGCATCGCAGGCCGCGGCGGTGGTCGAGGCCATCGCCCAGCAACCCGCCGATGCCATCCGTGCGGTCAAGGAATATCTGACGCTGGCCCCTTCGATGCCGGCGGCCGGCCGCGCAGGACTGGGCGCGGGCCTGTTCGCGGCCGTCCTGTCATCCAGATAAACCGTCGTTCCCGGATCCCGCCGTCCGGCGGCCGGAAGAAACAAGGAAAACGAATCAGCATGAGCGTGTTCGAGCAGGTGGATGTACTGGTCGTCGGAACGGGGAATGCCGCGTCGTGCGCGGCGCTGTCCGCGCGGGAGCAGGGCGCCTCGGTCATCATGATCGATGCGGCGCCGCACGACGCGAGAGGCGGCAACACCGCCTACGCGGGCGGCCAGATGCGGACGGTGTTCCAGGGCACCGACGACCTGCTGAAAGTCATCGGCGACCTGACCGACGAGGAAATCAGGAACACCGATTTCGGGCGCTACACGGCCGAGGATTTCTTCGACGACATGGCGCGCGTCACGCAGTATCGCTGCCATCCCGACCTCGTCGAGTACGTCATCAACAACAGCCTCGACACGCTCGTCTGGCTGCGCGGCATGGGCGTGAAATTCCAGGCCAGCTTCGGCCGCCAGGCCTTTCGCAAGGACGGCAAGGTGACGTTCTGGGGGGGGCTTCCGTGCGAAGTCTGGGGGGGCGGGGCCGGGCTGATCGATGCCATGCATACGCGGGCCGAGAAGAACGGCGTGAAGTTTTTCTACGACACGCCCGCGGTGTCGCTGATCCGCGATGACGCCCGGATCACCGGCGTGCGGGTCCTGCACCAGGGCAAGCAGATCGAGATTGCGGCGAAGGCCGTGGTCCTGGCCTGCGGCGGCTTCGAGGCGAACGCCGAGATGCGCACGCGCTACCTGGGCACCAACTGGGAACTCGCCAAGGTGCGCGGCACCCGTTTCAACACCGGCCATGGCCTGCGCATGGCGCTCGACGCCGGCGCGCGCGCCTACGGCCACTGGTCGTGCGCGCACGCGAGCTGCTGGGAACTCAACGCCCCGGAGTACGGCGATCCGGTGGTGCGCGGCGCCTACCAGAAGCACAGCTATCCCTTCGGCGTCATGGTGAACGCGCGCGGCGAGCGTTTCCTCGACGAAGGCGCGGACTTCCAGACGCTGACCTACGCGCGCTTCGGCCGCGAGGTGCTCGCGCAGCCGGGCCTCTTCGCGTGGCAGATCTTCGACCAGCGCGCGATCCCCATCCTGCGCGAGACCTACCGGATCAAGCAGGTCACCAAGGTCAGGGCGGACACGCTGGAGGCGCTGGCGCTGCAACTCGAAGGTGTCGATGCGGAGCGTTTCCTGCAGACGATGCGGGACTACAACGCCGCGCTGCCGGACAACGAGGCACCGTACAACCCCAGTCTCAAGGACGGCTGCGCCACGCAGGGGCTGGCGATGCCGAAATCCAACTGGGCGCGCAAGGTCGACCGCGGTCCCTTCGAAGCCTATGCCGTCACGGCGGGCATCACCTTCACCTTCGGCGGCGTGAAAATCACGACCGACGCCGAGGTCGAGGACGACGGCGGCCGGCCGATTCCGGGTCTCTACGTCGCCGGGGAAATGGTGGGCGGCCTCTTCTATCACAACTATCCGAGCGGCACGGGGCTGACCTGCGGCGCGGTGTTCGGCCGCACCGCCGGCGCCAAGGCGGCGATCTTCGCGCGTGGCTGAATCCCGTCTGGTCGTGAGTGCGCCGCGCACGCTGTTTGAAAAAGTCTGGCAGGCGCACGCCATTTCCGCGGCGCCGGACGGCGAGACGCTGCTCTACGTCGATTTCAACTTCGTGCACGAGGGCGCCTTCCTCGCCTTCGGCCTGCTCGACGCGGAAAAGCGAACCGTCCGGCAGCGCGCGCAGAACATTGCCTTCGCCGATCATTTCGTGCCGACGCGGGGGCGCGAGAAGGGCATCGACGGCATCGCGGACGCCGAGGCCCGCACGATGGTGACGCAGCTCGAGGTGAACGCGCGGCGGCACGGCATCACTTACTTCGGTATCGACGATCCGCGGCAAGGCATCATGCACGTGGTGGGACCTGAGCTCGGACTCGTGCTGCCCGGATCGGTCATCACCGGTTCGGACTCGCACACCTGCACGAACGGCGCGTTCGGCGCCTTTGCCTTCGGCATCGGCCAGTCCGAGATCCGGCAGGTCTTTCTGACGCAGACCATCTGGCGCGCCCGGCCGAAGACACTGCGCGTATGCATCGACGGTACGCTCGCCGACGGCGTGTCGGCGAAGGATGTGGCGCTCGCCGTGATCGCCGCGCTGGGCGCGGGCAAAGGCTCCGGCTACGCGATCGAATACGCGGGATCCTGTGTCCGCGCGATGGGCATGGAAGGCCGGATGACGCTGTCCAACATGTCGATCGAGGCCGGCGCGCGGGCCGGCATGATCGCGCCGGACGACACGACCTTCCGCTACCTGAAGTCCTGCCCGCATGCGCCGAAAGGCGACGCCTGGACGGCGGCACTGGAAGACTGGCGGCAGTTGCCGTCCGACGACGGGGCGGCTTTCGATCGCGAGATCGCGCTGCGGGCGGAGGATCTCCAGCCCATGGTGACGTGGGGAACGGGTCTCGATGAAGTCGTGCCGGTGGACGGTCGGGTGCCGGACCCCGCCGCCGTGGAGGATGCCGAGCAGCGCACGCGCATGGAACGCACGCTGGAGTACATGGGGCTTGCGGCGGGCACGGCCGTGGCGGACGTTCGCATCGACCGCGCTTTCATCGGCTCGTGCACCAACGGCCGCCTCGACGATCTGCGCACCGCAGCGGCCGTGCTGAAGGGGCGGAAGGTGCGCATGCCCGTGCTGGTCTCGCCCGGGTCGAGAACCGTCAAGCGTCAGGCCGAGGCGGAAGGACTGGATGCGATCTTCACCGCGGCCGGGGCGGAATGGGGCGACTCGAGCTGCTCCATGTGCGTCGGATCGAATGGGGACCTGGTCGGGCACGGCGAGCGGTGCGCATCGACGTCGCCGCGCAATTTCGTGGGCCGGCAGGGCATCGGCGCACGCACGCATGTCATGAGCCCGGCGATGGCGGCCGCGGCGGCAGTGGCCGGGCATGTGGTCGACGTCAGAACGCTGATGGGAGAGCGGGTTGGAACCCTTCAGTAAGCTCACTGCCGTCGCGGTCCCGCTGGACGACGCGAGCATCGACACGGGCCGGATTTTTCCGTCGCGCTATCTCCGCAAGCCGCGCTCGGCGGGCTATGGAAACTTTCTGTTTCGGGACGCCCGCTTCGATGCGGAAGGCAACGAGCGGCCGGACTTCATCATGAACCTGCCGCCGTACCGCGCGGCGCGCATCCTGGTCACCGGCCCCAATTTCGCCTGCGGCTCGTCGCGGGAGCCCGCGGTCTATGCGCTGTTCGATGGCGGGTTCCGCTGCGTGATCGCGCCGAGCTACGGCGACATTTTTTTCAGCAACTGCTTTCGCAACGGCGTGCTGCCGGTGATTCTGCCGCCTGAACAAGTGCAGGACCTCCGGCAGCAGTTGCATGCCGCGCCGGGCGCCGCCGTCACGGTCGACCTCGAACAACAGGGCGTAACGGCGCCCGACGGGCGTGTGCTGTCGTTCGACATTGACGCCTCGCGCAAGCTGCGCCTGTTGCAGGGGCTCGACGACGCATCACTGGCGCTCGAATGCCTGCCGCAGATCGAGGCCTTCGAGGCACGCTACCGTGCCGGGCGCCCGTGGGCATGCAACACCTCTCTATTGGACATCTGAAGGCATGGGATACACGATCGCGGAAAAAATCCTCGCACGCGCGGCGGGCAAGACGGCCGTGCGTCCGGGCGAGTACCTCACCGTGCGCAGCGGTTGCCCGATCATCTTCGGGCATCATTCCTTCGACACCTTCATGGATCGCGGCCTCGGGCTGGTCCGCGAACTGGGCGTTCGGATCTTCGATCCCGCGAAGGTCGTCATCGTGGACGGCCACGGCGGCGCCTCTTCCGGCAGCAACATCGCGGACGTGCGCTGGGCCGCGCAGCAGTGGGCGAAGGCGATGGACATTCCGCCGGAGAACATCCTCAATCTCGGTCGCGGCGGCATCGAAAACATGATTTCCGCCGAGCGCCCCTACGCACTGCCGGGCGACACCTTCTTTCAGGGCTGCAACGGCCATCTGAGCACCGTCGGTGCGCTCGGGGCGTTCCCCTGCGCGCTGTCGCACGGCTCGGGCGCCTATCTCATGAAAGGCACGACCTGGGTGCGCGTGCCGCGCTCGGTCAAGATTGTCCTCAAAGGAAAGATGCCCGCCAAGGGCGTGTACGCGCGCGATGTGTTCGAGTATGTGCTTCAGCAGATCGGTCCCATGGGCGGCATGAGCGGCGTGCTGGAATGGACCGGCCCGGTGGTGGACGCCATGAGCATGGACGAGCGGTTTTCGCTCTCGTCGTCGGCCATCTTCACCGGCGCCTGGACCTCGATCCTGAATCCGGACGGGCAGACCGTGCACTACGTGCGGTCGCGCACCGACAAGGCTTTCGAGCCCCTGCGCAGCGACCCGGACGCGCAGTATGCGAAGGTCTACGAGTTCGACGTCTCGGCGCTGGAACCGCTCATTGTGCCGCATCCCAAGCGGCATCTCGTCAAGACCGTCCGGGAGCTGGCGGGCACCCGGGTGAACCGGGGCTTCATCGGCAGCGATTCGGGCGGCTGGTTCGAGCACATGCAGGTCGCGGCGCGCATTCTGAAAGGGCGCAAGTTGCCGCACGACGTGATTCTCAACATCACGCCCGGCACGGTCGGCATCCTGCTGCGCATGATGGAGACCGACATCCTGCGGACTTTCGTCGAGGCCGGCTGCGTGGTGCCGGACCCGAACGAGGGCCAGGAAGCGGGTCTGAACACGCTGTTGTGCGAAGGGGAGGTCTGCATCGCCTCCGCGCAGACAAACTACCCGGGACGGATGGGTAGCCAGAAGGCGGAGATCCATCTCGCCAGTTCCGCCACCGTCGCCGCGTCGTGCCTCGAAGGGCGCATCGCCGACCCGCGCGGCTATCTCTAGGAGCATGCCGATGACAACCCTGCTCAAAGGCAACGCCTGGCGCTTCCCCGGCCTGATGGATATCGACTTCGAGATCTGCTCGTACAACCTGTGCCGCGACCTGCGGGCCGACACCGCGGAAGAGCTGGGCAAGTACTGCATGGTGAACGTCGATCCCGACTTCCCGAAGAAGGTGCGCAAGGGCGATTTCATCGTGGCTGAGGAGAACATGGGCTACGGGCACGATCACGACCACGGCTGCCTCTCGATCCTCGGCGCGGGCGTCGGCGCCGTGCTGTGCGAGAGCGCGGCGCCCTATTTCCTGCGCAATTCGCTGGAACACGGCCTGCCCGTGGTGGAGCTGCCGGGCGTGTTCGCCGCGTGCGCGCAGGGCGACGCGATGGAGATCGACCTGAAGGCGGGGCGAGTGCGCAATCTCCGTAGCGGTGCGGCTCTGGCGTTCGCGCCGCCACCGGATTTCATACTCGACATGCTGACGGCGGGCGGCATCTATCCGCAGCTGAAACGCATGGCGGCCGACGGACTACTGAAGAAAAGGAGCACGCAATGATCGTCGACGAGCATATCTACACTTTTTATCCCGGCAAACTGGAGGAATTCCTGCGGATGTACGAGCAGGAAGGGCTGGAGATCCAGACCAGGATCCTCGGCAACCTGATCGGCTACTTCACGACCGACATCGGCCCGATGAACCAGATCGTGCACCTGTGGGGGTTCGCTGATTACGGGGACCGCGAAAAGCGCCGCGTGGAGCTTCTGTCCAATCCTGTGTGGAAGGCCTACCTGCCCAAGGTGCGGGCGCTGATGTGCAATCAGGAAACCAAGATGCTGCGGCCGACGAAGTTCTCTCCCATCCGCTGATGGCAGAGCTGATCGCGGGCGGTCCAGCATGACCGAACGATACGACGTCGTGGTCGTCGGCGCGGGCAACGCGGCGATGTGCGCCGCGCTGGCGGCGAGCCAGGGCGGCGCGCGCGTGCTGGTGCTCGAAAGCGCGCCGTTCGACGCGCGCGGCGGCAACACCCGTTATGCCGCGGGGCAGATGCGGAACGGCTTCGGCGATCCGGAAAACCTGCTCAAGCTGGTCGGCGAGGACGATGCCGCGCAGTTCGGCAGCATCGACATCGATCCCTACGGCGTCGATGACTTCTTCGACGACGCGGCGCGCCTCACGCAGTACCGGACCGATCCCGCGCTGATGGAAGTGATCACCGGCCAGAGCTTCGACACGCTGTTGTGGATGCGCAGCCTCGGTGTGCGCTTCCAGCTTTCCATGGGACGGCAGGCGCAGAAGGTCGGCAACCGTTTCAAGTTCTGGGGCAACCTGCCGTGCGAGGTCTGGGGCGGCGGCGCGGGCATGCTCGAGGCCTACTACAAGAAGGCGGCCGCGGAGGGCGTCAACATTCTGTTCGAGGCGTCGGCCATGCGCCTGCTGATGGACGGCGATGCCGTGAGCGGCATCGAGGTCCTGCGCAATGGCCTGCGCGAGACGTATGGCGCGGGGGCGGTCGTGCTGGCCTGCGGCGGTTTCGAGGCCAACGCCGAGATGCGGGCCATGTATCTGGGCGCCAACTGGGAACTCGCGAAGGTGCGGGGCAGTCGCTACAACACCGGTCGCGGGCTGAAAATGGCGCTGGATGTGGGAGCGCGCGCCTGCGGCCAGTTGAGCGGCGCCCATTCCACCTGCTGGGACCTCAACGCGCCCGAGTTCGGCGACTTGATTGTCGGCGATTCGTACCAGAAGCACAGCTATCCGCTGGGTATCATGGTGAACGCGCGCGGCGAGCGTTTCCTGGACGAAGGTGCGGACTTCCGGAATTACACCTACGCCAAGTATGGCGCGGAATTGCTGAAGCAACCCGGTATGTTCGCCTGGCAGGTGTTCGATCAGCGCGCGGTGCCGATGCTGCGGGACGAATACCGCATCAAGCAGGCCACCAAGGCGAGGGCCGACACGCTGGAACAGCTGGCGACGAAGCTCGAAGGCGTGGACGCCGCGGGCTTTCTGCGCACGGTGGCCGACTACAACCGGGCCGTTCCGGCCGGAGACCCGCCGATCAATCTCGGCATCAAGGACGAGCGCGGCACGCGCGGCCTCGCCGTGCCGAAATCGCATTGGGCCTACCCGCTCGACCGCGGCCCCTTCGAGGCCTACGCGGTGACGACGGGCATCACCTTCACCTTCGGGGGATTGAAAATCACGCCGGGGGCCAAAGTCGAGGATCATGGCGGCAGGCCGATCGGCGGCCTGTATGCGGCGGGGGAAATCCTCGGCGGACTGTTTTTCGGCAACTATCCCGGCGGCAGCGGTCTCACCGCGGGCGCCGTGTTCGGGAAGATCGCCGGGCAGGGCGCATGCGCCCATGCAATGAAGCGTTAGGGATTGGTAACGATGGCGGGGGTATTTAATGGAGGCTGCAAGCGCAAACCATACAAAAGCACCGATGCAGCCGCATCTCAGTGAATCGTCAAAGGAATCGATCATGAAACTTCGCATCAGTACACGGAAAAAATGGTTCGGCATTGCGCTGGCGGCGTGCGGCCTGGCGAATGTCGCCGGCGCGCAAACGTATCCGGACCGGCCGATACGCATGCTGGTCTCCTCGCCGGCGGGCAGTGGCGCCGACATCGTGGCCCGGCTGGTCGGCCAGAAGATGGCCGAACGCTTCGGCCAGCAGTTCGTGATCGACAACCGGGGCGGCGCGGGCGGTTCGATCGCGACCGACCTGACGGCGAAAGCCAACCCGGATGGTTACACCCTCCTGATGGTGACGGCGGGCCACACGATCAATCCGAGCATCCTGAAGAACCTGCCCTACGATTCGGTCAGGGATCTCGCGCCGATCACGCTGCTGTCGTCAACGCCGTATCTTTTCGTGGCGCA
Organism: Burkholderiales bacterium; assembly: GCA_050741255.1. Taxonomy (GTDB): domain Bacteria; phylum Pseudomonadota; class Gammaproteobacteria; order Burkholderiales; family SG8-41; genus CAZXNF01. Next base: position 14,140 of record JBOIEQ010000041.1, read on the forward strand.
TCCCTCCGTCCCGGCGAAGAATGTGGCCGAACTGATCGCCCTCGCGAAGGCCAATCCCAAGCAGCTGAATTACGCGGCGGGCGGCATCGCGGTCGGTTCCCACCTCGCCGGCGAGTTGTTCAAGATCCGGGCCGGCGTCGACCTGGTGAATATCCCCTACAAGGGCGCGCCGCAGGCCACCACCGACGTCGTGGCCGGGCAGGTGCAACTGGCTTTCATCACGATGCCGACCGCGCTGCCCCTCGTGAGGGCCGGGAAGCTGCGGGCCTTGGGGGTGACCAGCGGCAAGCGCGTGGCGGCGACCCCCGAATTCCCGGCGATCGCCGAGACGGTGCCGAATTTCGATGTGCGCACTTGGCAGGGGTTGTTGGCTCCGGCAGGCACGCCGCCGGCGATCATCGCCAAAGTGCACGATGCGGCGGTGCAGGCAATCAGGATGCCGGACGTGGTCGAGACCCTGAAGGCCCAGGGCTATGAGCCCGTCGGCAATACCCCCAAGGAGTTCGACCGCCAGATCCGCGAGGAAATGGCGACGTGGAAGGATGTGGTCAAGGCCGCCGGCATCAAGCCGATGTAACGCGCAGTTTCAGTTCACTATCGATCAAGGAAACAAGGATGGCCGGAAAACAGAAGGACACGTTGACATTGATGGCCGGCGGTGACGTCGGCCCGGTGTACGAACCAACGGAGCAGTTTGCCGAACTGATCGCGCCGACGCTGCAGAAAGCGGACGTGCGGCTCGCGCAGTGCGAGCGGGTCTATTCGGAAAATGGCGGTATCGAGCCGCAGTTCGTGTACGGTCCCGGCGGCAACCACGGCCGCCAGCATCCGCGCATGGCGGGCATCTGGAACGCGGCCGGTATCGACATCGTCTCGCTCGCCGGCAACCATGCACTGGACTGGGGTCCCGAGGCGCTGCTCGACACCGTCGAGCTGTTCCGCGGCATGGGCAAGCATGTCATCGGCGCGGGCAAGGACGAGGAAGAAGCCTGCGCGCCGGCGATCATCGAGAAGAACGGCGTCAGGATCGCGGTTCTGTCGTACTGCTCGGTGCTGCGCGACGGGCAGGCGGCCGGTCCGGGCAAACCGGGCGTCGCACCGGCGCGGGCGCATACCTACTACGCGCCGGAGGAGTTCCAGCCCGGTTCACCGCCCAAGATCATCACCGTGCCGCACGAGCCGGACGTGCTCGCGTTGCAGGAAGTCATCCGCAAGGCCAAGCAGCAGGCCGATGTGGTGATCCTGTCGATCCACTGGGGACTGCGTCACGTCGCCAAGACCATCTGCGGCTACCAGCAACCGATCGCGCACGCCGCCATCGACGCCGGCTGCGACCTGATCCTCGGCCACCACGCGCATTCGATCAAGGCAGTGGAGGTCTACAAGGGCAAGGTCTGCTTCTACAGCATCGGCAATTTCCTGCAGACCGGTTCCAAGAGCCTGTCGACCGGGACCTTCGACTGGAACCTCGTCTGGTACAAGATCGACGAGGACTGCCGGCCGCCGAACGGCATGTACAACTTCCCGCCGCATTGCCGCATGACGATGGTGGCCAAGGCGGTGATCGGCAAGCAGGGGATCGAGAAGGTGTCGTTCCTGCCGGCCTACATCAATCATCGCGCCCAGCCCTACGCGGTCGGGGCGTCGGATCCGAAGTTCAAGGAGATTCTCGAGTACACGGAGTGGGTGTCGGACCAGCATCCGCACAAGTTCCGCGTCGAGGGCGATGAGGTCGTGGTGGACACGTCGGCATGAGCGCGGCCGCGAAGGGCATCCTGTTTTCGCAGATGGTGCCGCCGGCGGAACTCGAGGCGGAGTTCAACGACTGGTATGAAACCGAGCACATCCCGGTGCGCCTCGCACTGCCGGGTTTCAGCGGCGCGACCCGCTACCTCGGCATCGATGGCGAACGCAATTACCTGGCAATCTACGAGATCTCGGACCTGAAGGTGCTGGATACGCCGGAATACCAGGCGCTGAAGACCCGGCCTTCGGAGCGGACGAAGCGTATGCTGAACACGGTGCAGGGCTTCACGCGTTTTACCTGCGTCCAAACCTTCGAACAGGGCGGCGGCCGGGGCGACGTCCTCTCGGCGGTCGCGTTCCAGGTGCCGACCGCGGCGAAAGCCGCGCTGGACGACTGGTACGAAGCGGAACACGTTCCGCTGCTGTTGCGCGCACCCGACTGGCTGCGGGTTCGGCGGTTCGAAGTCCTGTCCTCTGACGGCGGGCCGTGGACGCATTTCGCGTTGCACGAACTGCGTTCCGTGTCCGTCATGGATTCCCCGGAGCGCAAAGCCGCGTGCGAAGGCCCCAAACGCAAGGCTCTCGCCGGACAGGACTGGTTCGAGCAGTCGGGACGATGGCTCTACCGGGTCGTCTCCCGCTTCGGTTCCAGTCGCAGCGGCGGACAGTGATCCGCCGCGGTGATTGACGACGGCACGGGCCAGGTCCGGTGCAAGCCCGGTGATTGAAAATGCTTTATGATCGTCGCTCCACAGAATAATTGAGATTCCGGTTGCCGCATGCCGTGTGCTGCGGAATGCGGCCTTCCACCAGCCTGTTTCCCCAACCCGATCGTGGTGTGCGCAGGTCTGCGCGCGGTGTGTCGCCCGGAGAGCCGGGTCGGCGAAATCCCGCGCCCGCCGCGCGTCGCCACGGCACCAGGAGGCACCAGATGAAAATCACCCATATCCAGACGCAGGTTGTCCGGCTGCCAGGCGAGGAGCCGCTCGCGGGCGGCCCCACCCCGGCGAACGACACCAAAAACTTCGTGACCCTGCGCATCGGTACCGATGCCGGGCTCGAAGGCCTGGGTGTCACGTTTTTCGGCGCGGCGCTGACCGGCACACTGAAGAGCGCGGTCGATGAACTCGGCGCCCTGATCGTGGGTGAGGATCCACTGCGCATCGAGGCGATTGTGCACAAGCTGCGCACGGCCGCCGGCAACAGCGCGGGCCCGGGCGGCATTTTCACGCTGGCGCTCTCCGCCATCGACATCGCGCTGTGGGATATCAAGGGCAAGGCGTTCAACCTGCCGCTGGCGCGTCTCCTCGGCGGCTACCGCGATCGCGTGCCCACCTATGCGAGCGGCGCGCTCATGCGCGGTTTCCCGCTCGATCACACGGTCAAGGCCGCGGCGACGCTGGTCAGTAAAGGTTTCCGGCAGATGAAAACGCAGCTCGCGCTGCCCGGCGACACGAACCCGGCCCGCGAGATCGATCACATCCGGCGCGTCCGCGAGGCGGTGGGGCCGGAAATCGACCTCATGTGCGACATCAACCAGCGCTGGAGCGTGCATCAGGCGATCGACATCGGCAGCCGGATCGCGGACGTGGGCCTGTTCTGGCTCGAGGATGTGACGGTACACGACGACTATCAGGGGCTCGCCCGTGTCACCAAGGCGCTGTCCACGCCGGTGGCGGGCGGCGAGTACGTCTACGGCATCGCCCCGTTCCGCCAGATGATGGAGGCGGGTTCGGTGGACATCGTGATGATCGACGTGCTGCGTGCGGGCGGCATCACGCAGTGGATGAAGATCGCCGGCATGGCGGAAGCCTTCAACCTGCCGGTGGTGAACCACCTGTACCCCGAGATATCGGTGCACCTCGTCGCGGCGATCCCGCACGGCCTGACCGTCGAGTTCATGCCCTGGTCGGGTCGGCTTTACAAGGAAACGCCGGCGGTCGAAAAAGGGCAGCTGAAGGTGCCGGACCGGCCCGGACTTGGCCTCGAGTTCGATCCGGAGACGTTCAAGCGCTACGGCGTGCGCGCCTGACGCCTGCGCGGACGGTGGCCAGGTTCAGCGTGTGGCTTTCATCAAACGTTGTTTTTCGCGCTGCCAGTCGCGTGCCTTCGCGCTTTCCCGCTTGTCGTGCTGCTTCTTGCCCTTGGCCAGACCGACTTCGAGCTTGATCCGGCCCCGGGTGTAATGCAGATCGATCGGCAACAGCGTGTAGCCGGCCTGCTGGACCGCGCCGATCAGGCGCCGGATTTCCTCGGCGTGCATCAGGAGTTTCCGCGTGCGCACCGGATCGGGTGTGATGTGAGTGGAGGCGGTCGTCAGCGGACTGATGTGCGCGCCGATCAGGTACAAGGCCTCGCCGCGCACGACCACGTACGCCTCCTTCAGTTGCGCCCGGCCCGCGCGGATCGCCTTGACCTCCCAGCCCTCGAGCACCATGCCGGCCTCGAACCGCTGCTCGACGAAGTAATCGTGGAAGGCTTTCTTGTTTTGCGCGATGCTCATGGCGGATGGATTCTAGCAGCGCGCCGAGCACACGCTGCGGTCCGGGCGGCCGGTCGTGGCTGAGGTCAAGCGCACGGTGCTCGTCGGCCATTCCGCCGCGCGCATGTTCGAACTGGTCGACCGCGTCGAGGATTACCCGCAGTTCCTGCCGTGGTGCAGCGGCTCGTCGGTGGAGGCGCGCGATGCCGCGGTTACCCGCGCAACCGTGCATATCTCCTTTCACGGTGTGAAGACGAGCTTCAGCACCGCCAACGCCAAGCAGGCGCCCAGCCGGATGCAGATCACGCTGATCTCGGGACCGTTCCGTGCGCTTGACGGCGAATGGCGCTTCACGGATCTCGGCGGCACCGGCTGCAGGATCGAATTCAGCCTGCGCTACCAGTTCTCGAACCGGCTGCTCGAAAAAATGGTCGGCCCGGTGTTCGGCGGCATCGCGGGCTCGCTGGTGGACGCCTTCGTGCAGCGCGCCGACCGCCTGCACGGCGCGGGGTAAGCGATGCGGGTGGAGATCGTCTACGCCTCGCTGGCGGGCACGACGCGGCTCACGGTGGAAGTCCCGACGGGGACTACGCTGCGGGAAGCGGTCGCCGCGTCGGGCCTGCCCACGCGGCATCCCGAACTGGGACCGGACATGCTCGCGAACGCCAGCGTTTATGGTGAACGGCGTGACCCGGCTGTGCGGCTGGAAGAGGGTGACCGGATCGAACTTTGCCGGCCGCTAACCGCGGATCCGAAGGAAGCGCGCCGGCGGCGCCGCGCGCGCCGCTAGCCGGTTCGGTTACTTGCAGGAGTTCTCCACGTCCTTGCGTGCCTGTGCCATCTCTGCCGGCCGTTCGGCGTCGCCAATGATCTGCCGCTCGCCCGTCTTGGGGTCGAACCTGCCCATGCGCTGGCCGCTTTCATAGGCCTTGAGCTGCGCCTGCGCCTGCTCGCATTGTTTGCGACGGGCTTCGGCCTCGGCCTGGCTCTTGGCGCCCTTGGCTTCGGCATCCTGCCGCTCGGCCTGGCGCTTGCGGAACTCCACTTCCTGCTCCGCGACGGACTTGCCACCCGCGGCGGGTTTCGCCGCCGGGGCGGTTGCAGGGGCGGGCGCGGCTGCGGCACCGCCGCTGGAGGGCGTTCCCACCCCGCTGCGCATGATCTTGCGGGCCTCCGTGGTGCCCGGCGGGCACTGGTTGGCGAACTCCTTGCGGCCCTTGGCATCGACGCATTCCAGGATCTGCGCCGCCACGCCGCCGCTGAAAGCGACCGCGAGGAAGGCAGCCGCCAGCGCCGGGCGCCGGATGGAACGGATGGTCTTGATGAGTTTCATGATCCTGCCCGCCTGTTTCGTTCTGATGCCGTAATCGGTTTTGCGTTCGGTTGGACGGAGATCACCGGCATTCGTTCCCGCCCCAGTACAACCTGGTACAGACGGCAGGATAGCGAGGACAATCCGGTCCGCGCAAGGGGATAAACGCACGATCCGCGTTGTCCGTTTACGAGGGCATCCGTATAATGCGCGCTTTGCGAAGGAACCGCGCATGCGCCTGCTGCAAAAGGCCCTCACCTTCGATGACGTTCTGCTCGTCCCCGCCCACTCCAAAGTCCTGCCGCGCGACGTCAGCCTCAAAACCCGGCTGACCCGCACCATCACCCTGAACATCCCGCTGGTGTCCGCCGCCATGGACACCGTGACCGAGTCGCGTCTCGCCATCGCGATCGCGCAGGAAGGCGGCCTCGGCATCATCCACAAGAACATGACCCCGCGCGCGCAGGCGGCGGAAGTCCTCAAGGTTAAGCGCTTCGAAAGCGGCGTGGTCAAGGACCCGATCACGATCTCGCCCAGCCTGACCGTGCGCGACGTGCTGAACCTGACTCGCCAGCACCGCATCTCCGGCCTGCCCGTCATCGACGGCGGCGGCAAGGTCGTCGGCATCGTCACCAACCGGGACCTGCGCTTCGAAACCAACCTCGACCAGCCGGTGCGCAACATCATGACCCCGCGCGACCGCCTGATCACGGTGCGCGAAGGCGCGAGCCGCGAGGAAGCGAAAAGCCTGATGCACAAGCACCGCCTCGAGCGGGTGCTGGTGATCGGCAAGAATTTCGAGCTGCGCGGCCTCATCACCGTCAAGGACATCCTGAAGTCGAGCGAGCATCCGGACGCCTGCAAGGACAAGCTGGGCCGCCTGCGGGTGGGCGCGGCCATCGGCGTCGGCGAAGGCACGGAAGAACGCGCCGACATGCTGATCGAGGCGGGCGTCGACGTCATCGTGGTCGACACCGCGCATGGCCACGCGCAGGGCGTGATCGATCGCGTGCGCTGGGTCAAGCGCAAATACGCGAAGACGCAGGTGATCGGCGGCAACATCGCGACGGCCGCCGCGGCCAAGGCGCTGGTGGACGCGGGCGCGGACGGCGTCAAGGTCGGCATCGGCCCGGGTTCCATCTGCACCACGCGCATCGTCGCGGGCGTGGGCGTGCCGCAGATCACGGCGGTGGCCAATGTGGCCAAGGCGCTGGCGAAAGCGGACGTGCCGCTGATCGCGGACGGCGGCATCCGTTTCTCCGGCGACATTGCGAAAGCGCTCGCAGCCGGCGCGCATACGGCCATGATCGGCAGCCTGTTCGCGGGCACCGAGGAATCTCCCGGCGAGATCGAGCTCTACCAGGGCCGTTCCTACAAGTCCTATCGGGGCATGGGTTCCCTGGCCGCCATGCAGCTTGGCGCGGCGGACCGCTACTTCCAGGACGCGGAGCAGGCGACCGAGAAGCTGGTGCCGGAAGGCGTCGAGGGACGCGTGCCCTACAAGGGCGGCGTGGTGCCGCTGATTCAACAGTTGTGCGGCGGCCTGCGCGCGAGCATGGGCTACACCGGCTGCGCGACCGTGGACGAAGTCCGGCGCAAGGCCGAGTTCATGGAGATCACCAGCGCGGGCATGCGCGAGTCGCACGTTCATGACGTGCAGATCACCAAGGAAGCGCCTAACTACAGGGTTGAATAGCAGGATCCAGGATTCAGGATTCAGCTTCCCAAGAACAGGCAGAGATGCTGTTACTGAATCCCGCATCCTGAATCCAGAATCCTGCTTCCAGCCATGCATGAAAAGATCCTGATCCTCGATTTCGGCTCGCAGGTCACCCAGCTCATCGCGCGCCGGGTGCGCGAGGCGCAGGTCTACTGCGAAATCCATCCCTGCGATGTCTCCGACGCTTTCGTACGGGACTTCGCGCCCAGGGGGGTGATCCTCTCGGGCAGCCACATGTCCGCCTACGAGGAAGCCACCGACCGCGCGCCGCAGGCCGTGTTCGAGCTGGGCGTGCCGGTGCTCGGCATCTGCTACGGCATGCAGACGATGGCGCAGCAGCTGGGCGGCAAGGTCGAGGCCGGCAAGGTGCGTGAGTTCGGTTTTGCGGAAGTGCGCGCACGCGGCCATACGCGGCTTTTCGACGGCATCGAGGACGTGCGCAACGCTGAAGGCCATGGCCTGCTGAAGGTCTGGATGAGCCACGGCGACAAGGTGACCGTCATGCCGCCGGGGTTCACGCTGATGGCGTCCAACGAGTCTTGTCCCATCGCCGGCATGGCCGACGAAAAGCGCGGTTTCTACGCCGTGCAGTTCCATCCCGAGGTCACGCACACGCGCAAGGGCAGGCAGATCCTGCAGCGTTTCGTGCACGAGATCTGCGGCCTCAAGGGCGACTGGAACATGCCCGACTACGTCACCGAGGCGGTGGCGCGCATCCGCGAGCAGGTCGGCAAGGAGGAGGTGATCCTCGGCTTGTCCGGCGGCGTGGATTCCTCGGTCGCCGCCGCACTGATTCATAAAGCGATCGGCCCGCAGCTCACTTGCGTGTTCGTCGACCACGGCTTGCTGCGGCTCGACGAGGCGAAGCAGGTGATGGACACCTTCGCGCAGCACATGCAGGTCAAGGTCATCCATGTCGACGCCGCCGACGAGTTCTATACCGCGCTGGCCGGTGAGACCGATCCCGAGCAGAAGCGCAAGATCATCGGCAGGCACTTCGTCGACATCTTCCAGCGCGAGTCCACGAAGATCGCCAACGCGAAGTGGCTGGCGCAGGGCACGATTTACCCGGACGTGATCGAGTCCGCCGGCGCCAAGACCAAGAAGGCCACGACCATCAAGTCGCACCACAACGTCGGCGGCCTGCCGGAAACGCTGCACCTGAAACTGCTGGAGCCGCTGCGGGAACTGTTCAAGGATGAGGTGCGCGAACTGGGTCTGGCGCTGGGCCTGCCGCGCGAGATGGTGTTCCGCCACCCCTTCCCGGGGCCGGGCCTGGGGGTACGCATCCTCGGCGAAGTAAAGCGCGAGTACGCCGCTCTGCTGCAGCGCGCGGACGCCATCTTCATCGAAGAACTGCGCAAGGCCGTGGATACCGACGGCACGTCCTGGTACGACAAGACTGCGCAAGCCTTCGCAGTGTTCCTGCCGGTCAAGTCAGTCGGCGTGATGGGCGACGGCCGCACCTACGAGTTCGTCGTGGCGCTGCGGGCGGTGCAGACCTCGGACTTCATGACGGCGGACTGGGCGCCACTGCCGCACGATCTCCTCGGCCGGGTGTCGAGCCGCATCATCAACGAGGTGCGGGGCATCAATCGAGTCACTTACGATATTTCGAGCAAGCCGCCCGCCACGATTGAGTGGGAGTAAGCCCTTCGGAGGGCGGAGCAGGGGTCCCGCTTGCGGGGATGCGACCCCGGAGAAGGGCTGCCCGCGACTCAACGGTCAGTCGACATGTACCGAGCGTTCGGAGCGGGCGGGACGAGGAGGGCGGAACAGGGGCCCCGCTTGCGGGGATGCGACCCCGTAGAAGGTCGGGCCCGCGACCCGAAAGACGTTCACCCGCTCCCGGAGCGGGCACTCTCGCTGGCTGATTCAGGACCGCAGGTGATCGAGGCCATTCGATCATTGCCTGGGTCCCTGAACAATTTCACTTGAAGGTCCTTGCCGGGTCGGGCGCTGACCTCGCATCGCCCATTGCCGGGCGTGCGAGATCGCGGTGCCGCGCGATCATGGCTCGCGCGTTTCAGTCCGGATGGCAGAAGTATAAAATGCGGCCTCGCGCCTGCCGGTGCGCCGCTTCCGCCATTGTTGCACCGGCATCGAACTCATCACTAAAAACACGAGGAACCCGATTATGACGGCCCGCACGCAATTCAGAGCCATGATGGCAGCACCCGGTTACGTCGTCGCGCCGGGCGCATACGACACGCTGACCGCACGCATGGTGCAATTGGCGGGGTTCAAGGCCGTCTACATGACTGGCGGCGGCTACTCGCGGGCGAACGGCTATCCCGACATCGGGCTCCTGACGATGACCGAAGTCGTGCAATGGATTTCGCGTACGGTGGAGGTGGTGGACATCCCCGTGATCGTCGACATGGACGCGGGATACGGCAATGCCATGAACGTCATCCGCAGCATGCGGGAATACGAAAAGACCGGCGCCGCGGCATTCCACCTCGAAGACCAGGTGTCGCCCAAGAAATGCGGGCACTACGAAGGCAAGTTGCTGGTCACCAAGGCCGAGATGGTCGGCAAGATCAAGGCCGCGGTCGACACACGCAAGGACGAGACCTTCAGCATCATCGCGCGCACCGACGCGCGCGCCATGGAAGGCCTCGACGCCGCGATCGACCGCATGCACGCCTATCTCGAGGCGGGCGCCGACATTGCGTTCGTGGAGGCCCCGCAGTCGGTCGAGGAGCTGGCCCGCGTCGGCAAAAGCTTCAAAAAGCCGGCGATGGCCAATATTTTCGAGGGCGGCAAGACGCCGGCAATCCCCGCCGAACAGCTCGAGGCCATGGGATTCCGGCTGGGCATCTACCCGTCGCAGACGCACCGCGCGGCGATCTTCGCGGTGAAGGAAGTCCTGCAGGTCCTGAAGAACACAGGCGGCACCGAACCCATAGAGCACCGTCTCGCGACGTTCATGGACCGCGAAGACGCGGTCGATTCGAAGAAGTGGCAGGCGCTGGAGAAGAAATATCTGCGGGACGCGGTGTAATGAGCGCCTCGTTCGACAGCGCGGCCACCGTCCGCGAGCTCAGGGTCGGCGACCGCGTTTACCACTACTACAGCCTCGCGGCGGCGGAAAAAGCCGGGCTGACCGGCATCAGCAGGCTTCCCTATGCATTGAAAGTGCTGCTCGAAAACCAGATCCGCCATGGTGCAACGGGCGGCGAAGCAGGCAGGGCGTGGGGCATGGTGGATTGGCTGAAGGCGGGCAAGTCCGAGCAGGAAATCGAGTTCAGGCCTGCGCGCATGATGATTCCGGACTCGTCGGGCTTTCCGCTGTTCGGTGACATGGCGGCGATGCGGGACGCGATGAAGCGCCTCGGGGCCGACCCGCAGCGCATCAACCCGTCCGTCGCCATCGACTTCATCATCGACCACGGCATCATGGTCGACCACGCCGGCAGCGCCGACGCCGCGCAACTGAACCTCGCCCTCGAAATCGAGCGCAACCTCGAGCGGTATGCGTTCATACGCTGGGGGCAGCAGGCGTTCTCCAACGTGCGGGTGATTCCGCCGGGCAGCGGTATTTGCCACCAGGTCAGCATAGAGCGCTTGGCGCGCGTGGTATGGACGGATGAGCGCGCCGGCCGCACGTTCGCGTATCCGGAATCGCTGCTCGGCATGGACAGCCATACCGCGATGGTCAACTGCCTCGCCATCGTCGGTTGGGGGGTCGGCGGCCTCGAAGGGGGCGTGGCCGCATTGGGCGAACCCATGGTCATCCAGATCCCCGAGGTCGTCGGTTGCCGCCTCGTCGGCAAGCTCAGGCCCGGTGTGACCGCGACCGATCTGGTGCTCACGCTGACGAAGGTCATGCGCGGCCACAAGGTCGTCGGCAAGACGGTCGAATTCTTCGGCGCGGGCGTGGACGAGCTGAGCCTGCCCGACCGCGCGACGGTGTCCAACATGACGCCGGAGTACGGCGCCAACATGGGATTCTTCCCGGTCGACGCCGAGACGCTGCGCTTTCTCGGAATCAGCGGCCGCGACGCGCACCAGATCGCCCTGGTCGAAGCCTATTGCCGCGCGCAGGGATTGTGGCGCGATGCCGGCACGCCGGTCCCGCAATACAGCGCGACCATCGAATTCGACCTGGGCGCGGTCGAGCCGAGCGCCGCCGGTCCCCAGCGGCCGAACCAGCTGGTTTCGCTGCCGCAGTTGCCGGCCGCTTTCAGGCAGGTGCACCCGGGCGCGACCGACAAGGTCGCCGTGCCGGGCGCCGGCTACAGGATCGGCAGCGGCGATATCGTGCTGGCCGCGATCACGAGTTGCACGAACACCGCGAACCCGGATTCGATGGTCGCGGCAGGGCTGATCGCCAGGAATGCGGTGGCGAAAGGATTGAAGGCACAGCCCTGGGTCAAGACGTCTTTTGCGCCGGGCTCGCTGGTGGTTTCGGAATACCTCGCGCAAAGCGGACTGCAGCAGCCGCTCGATGCGCTCGGCTTTCACGTCGTTGGCTACGGCTGCACGACATGCATGGGGAACTCCGGGCCGCTGCCGCCTCCGATCACACAGGCCATCACCGACCATCAGCTTGCGGCCGTGGCCGTGCTTTCAGGCAACCGCAATTTCGAAGGCCGCATCCATCCGAAAGTCACGGCGAATTTCCTGATGTCGCCTGCACTCGTCGTCGCCTACGCACTGGCGGGCTCGATCACCAGGGACCTGAACGCCGAACCGCTCGGCACGGGAAATGACGGCAAACCGGTGTTCCTCAAGGACATCTGGCCCGACGCGGCCGAGATCAGGCGCATCGTCGGTGAAACGCTGATGCCGGCGTTGTTCGAGCGCCGCTACAAGGACTTGGAAAAGGGGCCGCCCGAGTGGCAAAAGGTCGGGGGTGGCAGCGGCAATTTGTTCAGCTGGGACAAGGACAGCACTTTCGTGCGCCGGCCGCCGTTTTTCGACGATATGTCGCTGGAGCCCTCGCCGCCAAAGGCGATCAGGGGCGCGCGCGTCCTCGCGATGTTCGGCGACATGCTCACCACCGATCACATATCGCCGATAGGCGCGATTTCGGAAGGCACGCCTTCGGCCAGGTACCTCGAGTCGCTGGGCATCAGGAGCCGCGACTTCGTGTCGTACGCGGCGCGGCGCCTCAACCACGACGTGATGATCCGCGGCACGTTCGCCAACATCCGCATCAAAAACGAGATGGTACCGGGCCGCGAAGGCAGCGCCACGCGCCACATGCCGTCGGGCGACACGCTGTCCATCCACGAGGCGGCCGTGCGATACGCCGCCGACAAGGTGCCGCTGGTCATCATCGGCGGAGGCGAGTACGGCGCGGGCTCGTCGCGCGATTGGGCCGCCAAGGGCGCGCGTCTGCTGGGCGTGCGCGCGATCATCGCGGAGAGCTTCGAGCGCATCCACCGCTCGAATCTGGTCGGCATGGGCGTGCTGCCGCTGCAGTTCATGGATGGCGCTACGCGCAAGACGCTCAAGCTCGACGGCAGCGAGGTGTTCGACGTGGACGAGCTGGGCAAGGACCTGGGCCCGCGCCACGAGGTCGGCTGCACGATCACGCGGATGGACGGCTCGACCACGCGCATCAGGCTGCTGGTGCGACTCGATACCCTGCAGGAAATCGCCTACTACCGGCATGGCGGCACTTTCCAGTTCGTCATCCGCAGCAGGCTGGCCGCATAGACCCCGGCAGCACCAATAAAAATGGAGGAGCGTCAAATGAGAAGCCACGTTTACGGTATTGCGCTGGCGCTGGGACTGACCGGCACGGCGCCGGCGCTGAACGCGCAAGGCTATCCGGCCAAGCCTGTGCGCATGGTGGTGTCGACCGCCGCCGGCGGCAGTGCCGATTTCATCGCGCGCCTGGTCGCCGGCAAGATGTCGGCTTCTCTGGGGCAGCAGGTCGTCGTGGAGAACCGCGCCGGTTCGGGTGGTGTGGTCGGCACGGACGCCGTGGCCAAGGCAACGCCCGACGGCTACACATTGCTGATGGCGTATGGCAGCCACGTAATCAATCCGTCGCTGTACCCCAAGCTGCCATACGACACGCAGAAGGATTTCGCGGCGATTTCACAGATCGCGCTGCAGCCGCTGCTGCTGAGTACCCACCCGGCGCTGCCGGTCCGTACCGTCAAGGACCTGATCAGCCTCGCCAAGGCGCAGCCGGGCAAGCTGAATTTCGCGTCGGCCGGCGCGGGCAGCGGCGGCCACCTCGCGAACGAGATCTTCAACCAGATGGCCGGCATCAAGATGGTCCACGTGCCGTACCGCGGCTCGTCGCCAGCGCTGGTAGACCTCATTGCCGGCCAGACGCAGGTGTACATTGCCAGCCTCATCACCTTGCTGCCGCAAGTACGTAACGGCAAGATCAGAGGGCTTGCCGTGACCAGCGCGACCCGCTCGGCGGTGATGCCGGAAATCCCTGCCATCGCGGAAACTCTGCGCGGCTACGAAGTGGTGAACTCGTATTACCTTCTGGCGCCGGCCGGCACGCCTGCCGATGTCATCGCGAAACTGCATGCCGAGACCGTGAAAGCGGTGCGGCAGCCCGACGTCGTCGAGCGCCTGGCGAAGGACGGCGCCGACCCGGTCGGCAACACGCCGCCCGAGGCCGCGCAGTACATCGCGACCGAAATCGTGAAATGGGGCCGCGCCGTCAAGGATTCCGGCGCCAAGCCCGAATAGCGGTGATTTGACCAGGAGGCTCTGCTCGCTCGCGACTACGGATACGTCGTCGCGCTGCGCGCGGTGCAGCGCTCGGACTTCATACGACGGTCTGGGCACCGCTGCCGCATGACCTGCTGGGGCGGGTGTCGAGCTGCATCATCAACGGGGTGCGGGGGGTCAACCACGTGACGTACGATATTTCAAGCAAGCCGCCGGCGCCGATTGAGTGGGAGTGACCTTCGGAGGGCGGAGCGGTCGGCGCGGTCCGTGGTCAGTCGACTGCCGCGTTACGCAGGGTCGCCAGCGCATTCTGGAGTACGTTCAGCCGTGCGCGATACACCTCCACGCCAGCGGTCGGGCTGGACGTTACGGCGTGCAGTTCGAGTTCGCTGCCAGCGGCATCCCGATCCTGTAAAAGGCATTCTGCCAGGCGCAGACGTGTCTCCACCTCGCTGGTCGGGGAACCCGCTTCACGCCAATTCCGTACGGCCTGTCTCAGGTGCATGGCAGCTCGCTTGAGATCACTGTCGGCGATGGCGAGTTCTGCCTGCGCGCCGCTGAACAAAGCCTTAAGTTGGTCGGTGGACTGCATCTCGGGATCGGAGCCTACCAAGTTGATTACCTCGCGGGCACGTGTTGTGTCGCCCGCCGCGACAGCCGCACTCGCGAGCAGGCACAGCAACTGCCCGCGTCGTTCGAGCAGGGTCCAGTCTTGTTCGTTCAGCGCAACTTCGAGCCCGCGCTGCGCCAGCTCGGGTCGGTCGGTCATCAGGTGGAGGCGAGCCAGGCCTGGCTGCGGACTCCACCCGAGTGCATAGGCCTGACGGTAAGAGGTCTCGGCTCCCTCGTAGTTTCTCAGGCCGAGTTGAATGTCACCGAGTATGCAGTAGGCGTCACCCTCGGCCCAGGGAGCGACTTTTGCGACTAGTGCGGCAGCGGCGCGGACTTCCGATTCGGCGTGGTCCAGCCGGCCTTGCACGCACAGGACCGCAGCGCGGTGCAGTTGGCAGGTGCCGGGAAATGCCGGCATACGGCTGTCCCGACTCCACTCGACGAAGGCTTCGGCAAAGTGTGCCGCGCGCAGCCAGTCACCGCGGTAACGGGCCGCTGACAAGAAGCCGCACAGGGCCCAACCTGCAACCCATGATCGCACGCGTCCAAGCCGGATCACTGCAGCGGCTTCCTCGTGATTCGCGAGTGCTCCGATCAGATTGCCCTGCAGCATCAATGCATGGCCGCGGTATGACAGACCCAGGCATTCAATATCGGGATCGCGCAATGCGCGACCCAGCCGGCAGGCTTCATCGGCCATGGCCAGCGCCGTATCGGCATCGCCGCCGCCGAGAGCCATACGGCTGGCCATCCATGCATAGTGGCCGCGCTCGGCACTGTTCACGTGGCCTTCGGTATAGCGCGCGGCCCGCTGCAGCAGGCCGTTGGCCATCACGCGCTGCTTGTGGTCGATGCGGATCTGGAGCAGCAGCAGGGTGGCGCGCGCGGCACCCAGTGCGTCTGCGTCGGCATCCCGCAGTGCAACGGCGCGTTCGAGCGCTTCGACCACTTCGAGTCCGCGTCCGGCACAGATGGCCGCGCGTCCCCATTGTTCCACATCATCAGGAGACAGAGGCGTCTGCCTATCAGCCGCGGCGTAGGTTTCGCAGGCTGACAGCCAGTCCTGGTTGTGCTCGACCGCCTGCGTCTCGACCGCGGGGGACGTCTGGTCAGATCCGGCAACCTCCGTGCAGTCATCTACGCAGAAGCGATATCCATGGCGTGGATAGGTACGCACGGCATCGGCCATACCGCCAGCATCAAGCGCCGTGCGGGCCAGGCTGACCACGCGCTGCAAGGCGTTATCCACCACCACGGAGCCGGGCCACAGCGCCTCCAGCAGTTCATTCTTGGGGACGACGCGCTCGCGGTGGCGAACGAGGTAACAGAGCAGGTCGAACACGCGCGGCTGCAGCCTGATTTCGCGGCCATGAGCGGACAGGGAGCGTCGCGCCAGATCGAGGTCGCAGGATCCAAACCGGTACGTCGTTGCGCTCGTCACAGGCCACCGCCCTAACACCCACTCTGGAAGACTGGAATTTTGCCAGAGCGCCCTCAGGGCGGCCAGCGCAGATCCGCTCAGGCGTTGTTCCGGCACAAAGCCTGAGCGGGACCGCGCAATCTAAGACGTGGACGGAGAGTTGTTCGACATCGGGCGCCGCGAGTCATGCCTCATGACGCCGCGGCGGGAGCCCCGATCGCTGGCGACCCGTCAGCGCCGGAACAGGCGCGGCAGCAACATGCCGACCTGCTGGCGGTAATCGCGGTAGCGCTGGCCGAACTGCGCGATCAGGTCGCGTTCCTCGAACCAGATGCCGATCAGGATGTAACCCGTCGTGACGGCCGCGAACAGCAGATGGCCCGCGCTCATGAGGGGGGCGCTCCAGAACGCCAGGATGAATCCGAGGTAGATCGGATGTCGCACGTGCTTGTAGAGCGTGGGCGTGCGGAACTCGTCCACCGGAGGCGGGCGGTTGATGAGCCGATACCACACCTGCTTGAGACCGAACAGTTCGAAGTGGTCGATCTGGAACGTGCTGGCGAGCACCAGCCCCCAACCCAGGGCGAACAGCGCGATGAGGGCTATTCCTGGCGCGCTGCCGCGCAGGTCCCACACGATGCCCGTCAGCGGGCGCCACTGGACGAACAGCACGATCAGCATGCAGGAAGCGAGCAGCACGTACGTACTGCGTTCCATGGATTTGGGCACGACGCGTGTCCACTGGCGCTTGAAGGCGGGCCGCGCCATGACGCTGTGCTGGATCGCGAACAGGGCGAGCAGCAACACGTTCACCAGCAACGAGAC
>JBOIEQ010000042.1:0-30055 GCA_050741255.1 Burkholderiales bacterium
GTGCTCGGCCTCGGCCTCTGGCCCGGCCCGCTCGGCGACCTGCTGCACCAGTCGGTCAACCAGGTGCTGGAGCTCGCCGGCCGCACGAAGACCGGGTTGTAACGAACGGACCCCATGGACGCCATCCTGCCCCTGCATCCCGCCTATCCCGAGCTGTTCGTCCTCGCGATGGTTTGCGTGGTGCTGCTCGTGGACCTGTTCCTGCCCGAGGACCGCCGCTGGGTGACCTACGCCCTGACGATGGCGACGCTCGCGGGGGCCTTCCTGCTCACGCTGCTCGGACTGGGCAGCGAGGAGGTGGAATACACCTTCCTCGGCATGTTCGTGTACGACCTGCTGGCGCACGTGCTGAAGCTCCTGGTGTACCTGACGGTGGGGGCGATCCTCGTCTACGGGCGCGGCTACCTGCGCGACCGCGGCCTCTACCGCGGCGAGTTCTTCACGCTGTCGCTGTTCGCCACGCTGGGCATGATGATCATGATCTCGGCCGCGAACCTGCTGATCCTCTATCTCGGCCTGGAACTGCTGTCGCTGTCGCTCTACGCGCTGGTGGCACTGCAGCGCGACTCGACCCGCGCGACCGAAGCGGCGATGAAGTATTTCATCCTCGGGGCGCTGGCCTCCGGGTTGTTGCTCTACGGCATGTCCATGCTCTACGGGGCGACCGGCACCCTCAGCCTGCAGGAGATCAGCGAGGCGGTGGCCAGCGGCGAGGCCCACAGCGTGCTGATGCTCTTCGGGCTGGTGTTCGTGGTGGCGGGCCTCGGCTTCAAGCTGGGCGCGGTACCGTTCCACATGTGGGTGCCGGACGTGTACCAGGGGGCGCCGACGCCCATCACGCTGTTCATCGGTTCCGCCTCCAAGCTCGCGGCGTTCGCCTTCACGATGCGTCTGCTGGTCCAGGGGCTGGGGGCGGATTACCTGGCCGCCCAGTGGCAGTGGATGCTGGTGCTGATGGCGGTGGCCTCGCTGGTCATCGGCAACGTGACCGCCATTGCCCAGACCAACCTGAAGCGCATGCTCGCGTATTCGACCATCTCGCACATGGGCTTCCTGCTGCTGGGCGTGCTGGCAGCGGACGCCGGCGGCTATACCGCGGCGCTGTTCTACGTGATCACCTACGTGCTGACCACCTTGGTCGCCTTCGGCATGATCCTGGTGCTGGCGGGCCGCGGCTTCGAGGCCGAGAATCTCGACGATTTCAAGGGGCTCAACCGGCGCAGCCCGTGGTACGCCTTCCTCATGCTGATCGCCATGTTCTCGATGGCGGGTGTGCCGCCGGCGGTCGGCTTCTACGCCAAGCTGACGGTGCTGCAGGCGGTGGTGGAGATCGGCTTCGTGTGGCTGGCGGTTGTCGCGGTGCTGTGTTCGCTGATCGGCGCGTTCTACTACCTGCGGGTCGTGAAGCTCATGTACTTCGATGATCCGGTGGACACCGCGCCGGTCGTGCCGCCGCTGGATGCGCGCCTGCTGCTGTCGGTCAACGGGCTCGCGGTGCTGATCTTCGGGATCCTGCCGCAGCCGCTGCTGCTGCTGTGCCAGCTCGCGATCCTGTGGTCGCTCTAGGTGAGCGGCGCGAAGCCTTTCCCCGCGGCATTGCCGGATTTCACCGAGTCGCCGCTCGACTCGACGCTCGTCCACCAGGGCGGATTTCTCACGCTGCGCAAGGACACGGTGCGTCTGCCGGACGGGAGCACCGCCACGCGCGAGTACCTGCGGCATCCCGGCGCCGCGATGATGATCCCCTTCCTGGACGACGCCACGCTCCTGCTGGAGCACCAGTTCCGCTATCCCGCGGGGCGCCACTTCATCGAGCTGCCGGCCGGCAAGATCGACACGGGCGAGACGCCGTTGGCGGCCGCGAAGCGCGAACTGGTGGAGGAGTGCGGTTACGAGGCCGCGCAGTGGCGGCACCTCGGCACGACCTACCCGTGCATCGGCTACTCGGACGAGCGGATCGAGATTTTCGCGGCGCGCGACCTGACTGCCGTCGGCCACGCCCGCGACCCGGGGGAGTTCCTGGAACTCGTGCCGGTCGCGCTGGACGAGGCGCTCGCCTGGGTGCGGGACGGGCGCATCACCGACGGCAAGACCATCATCGGCCTGTTGTGGGCCGACAAGCTCGCCGGCGCCGCACCGGGCTGGTAAGCCCGGTGGTGTTCAATCGGGGCTGGTAGGCCCGGCGGTGTCCATCCGGGGCTGGTAAGGCCGGCGGGGCTGGCCCCGGTTACGCCACGATGCTCAGCGCGGGTTCGGCGACCGGGCCTTCGAGCGGGAAGGGCGCGCGGAACAAATGGCCCTGGCCGAACTGGGTGCCCATGTCCTGCAGGATCTTCAGCACGTCGGGCGTCTCCACCCATTCCGCGATGACCTGCTTGTTCAGGCCGCGCGCCACGTCGTTCAGCGCGCGCACGAACACCTGGTTGCCGTTGTCGGTGGCCAGGCCCTGGATGAAGTTGCCGTCGATCTTCAGGTAGTCCACGTCGAAGCGCTTCAGGTAGTAGAACGAGCTGAAGCCGGCGCCGAAGTCGTCGAGCGCGAAGCGGCAGCCCATCTCCTTCAGCTGGCGGATGAAGTTCAGCGTGACGTCGATCTCGGTCATGGCCGCCGTCTCCGTGATCTCGAAGGCGAGCTGGCTGGGATCGACCTTGCTGATGGACAGCATGTTGACGAAGCGCTTGACCCAGTGCTGGTCGGAGATCGACACGCGCGACAGGTTGACGAAATAGCGCAGGCGCTTGCCCATCAGGTTGTTGCGGTGCATGTAGACCAGCAGCTTTTCGACCACCCGCATGTCGAATTCCTGGATCAGCCCGAGCGACTCCGCGGTTTCGATGAAGGAGGCGGCCGGGATGACCTTGCCGTCGTCGTCGCGCAGGCGCAGCAGCACCTCGTGGTGCACGACGGACTGGTCGGCGAGCCGCACCACCGGCTGCGCGAACAGCATGATGCGGTCATCGTCGAGCGACTCGCGCAGCTTCTTCGACCAGTGCACGCGCCGGTGGGTGGCGCGCAGGCTTTCCGAGTCGTGGTCGAACAGCACGTGCCGGTTGCGGCCGCGGTCCTTGGCCTGGTAGAGCGCGATGTCCACGTTGGCGAGCAGGGTGCCGAGATCGCCGCCGTGGAAGGGGTAGAGGCCGATGCCCGCCGAGGCGGACAGATTGGAGACCATGCGCTCGCCGGTCGACTGGAAGCGGTAGTGGCGCACGGCGTCGAGGGCGCGGTCGGCCGCCTCGACGGCCGCTTCGCGCAGTGATTCGGGCAGGTGGATCGCGAATTCGTCGCCGCCGATGCGGTAGAGCTCGGCATTGCCGCCGCGCACGACCTCGCGCAGCACGCTGCCCACGCCCTTGATCAACTGGTCGCCGGCGCGGTGGCCGACGTTGTCGTTGACGTACTTGAAGTGGTCGATGTCGAGGAAGACCACCGCGCCGACGGCGCCGGTGCCCATGGCGTCCTCGATCCGCTTGTCGAGCGCGATGCGGTTCGGCAGGTCGGTCAGCGGATCGTGCAGCGCGAGGTGCTGGATGCGCTCGCTCGCGATGTGCTGCTCGGTGATGTCGCGCGCGGTGCCGCGGATGCCGAGCATGCGCCGGCCGTCGTCGTACAGCACGCGGGCGTTGATGCCCACCCAGCGGGCCTCGCCCTTGGCGTTGACGAGATGCGAGAGGAAATTCTTGATTTCCCCGTGGCGCTTCAACATGGAGAGAAACCGGCGGTTGCCGATGTGCGCGTCGCCGGATTCGAAATCGAAAAAGCAGCGGCCCTGGAGCTCTTTCGGCGCGAGGCCGAAAATGTCGTGGGCGGCGTTGTTGAGATAAGTGAAGCGGCCCTGCACGTCGGTCGCCCAGATCAGGTCATGGGAGGTCTCGACGAGGTCGCGATAGCGGTGCTCGCTCTCCAGGAGCAACTGGATGATGCGGTGCTTCTCGGCCAGGGATTTCTTGACGGTCGCCAGTTCCTTGAACTGGCGTTCGGCTTCCGGGTCCTCGGACGCGGCGGCCAGACGGTCGATGAGCTCGCGCGGGTAGCGGCGGTGACCGCCGACCGAGCGCTGCGCGACCAGTACGCCCTGCTCGTCCCAGCGCCGCATCTTCTGGATGGGGATGGCGAGTTTTTCGGACGCTTCCTGAATCGAGTAATAGTTCACGTCGGACATGGACTTCTCCGTGGATCCTTGCGGTGCGCGGGCCGGGCGTGACAATTGCCCACTCCGCACCAGGCTGCGATCAAAGTGCAGCAAAACGCATGCCGGATGCTAGTCCAAGCAGTCGGTCGCGCCAAGTTGCGGCATGCCGACCGGGACACCGGCCTCCCATGGCACTGTTTTGATAGGCATTTCAGGCTCCCGGCCTCAGTGGAGGGTGCCGGCTGCGGCGGCTTCGCCGAGCTGGTTCTGGCGCTTGACCAGGCGCTGCATGAGCTTGAGATCGACCGGATTCAGACGGAGCGCGGCATCGACCCAGATTTCGACCACGTCCATGAGCTCGGAGAACTCCAGACGGTGGACCCGGCGGCGCGCGGCGGCGGTGGCGGCGATGCCGTTCTGGCTGCGGCGGCGCTTGCGGATCAGGTCGGCGAGCGCGGTCGCGCCCTCCCCGTCCTCGCAGACTACGTCCACCACGCCCATCGCGTGCATCTGCTCGGCGGTGTAGATCTGGCCGCTGGTGATGATCGCCTCGGCGCTCTTCTGGCCCACCCGGCGGTCGAGGAAGGAGTAGGCGCCCATCCCCGGGAACAGGTTGAAGAGGATCTCCGGGAAGCCCATGCGCGCGCTTTTCTCGGCCACGATCACGTCCGACGACAGGGCGCATTCGAAGCCGCCGCCCAGGGCCTCGCCCTGCACCAGCGACACGGTAGTGACCGGCAGGCCGTAGCCGCAGTAGTTCGGATGCAGCACATCGATGCAGGCGCGACCATAGCGCAGGAGTCCCGCGCGGTCGCGGGCGAAGATCAGCTGGGTGAAGAGGTCGAGATCGCCGCCCAGGTTGAAGACGCCGGGCGCGTCGGAGGCCACGACCACGTATTCGATCGGTCCGGCTTCGCCGCCATGCTCGAACACCCCGCCGCTGTTGGCCACGAAGTTGGTGTAGGCGCGCAGGTCCGCCAGCAGGCGCGGGTTGAAGCAGGGTCGCGGCAACGGCGCCCAGCGCGAGTACAGCGCGTGCTGGTCGGCGCGGTAGACCGCGCGCAGTTGCTCGGAGAACACGATCTCGGCGCCGTGCTCGCACGGGGTGGCGGCAGGCAACTCCGGGGTCAGCAATACCTCACGCGGTACGTCGAAGTTCATGGCGGTACTCCCTCTTGAAAAAAAGTGCGGCAGAAATGTTTTAATTTCGGCTGCTGCAGCAGCCTTGCTTCGATTAGAAATGCGGGGGTAATTCAGAATCAAATCTAACAAACTGATAGATTTGGTTTTTTCTGTTTAGAAACAGCACCTAACAATAGCCTGTCACGGCTTGGTCAGAAAAATATTCGTAGGACATTGTTGGGAAAAAGTCACACTTTTGGTCCGAAGTCCGGGTCAGGGTCTGCCGCACCGCCTGCTTGCCGGTGCATACTCGGTCCTGCGTGATATAAAAATCACCTTAAATACCTGTACATGCGCGTACTTCTTAAACTCATACTCAAGCTTTGGTGGCGGCTGGAGGTCCGTGGCGACCTTTCTGTGCTCGCCGCCGGCAAAACGCTGGTCATCGCGGCGCACGGCTCCACGCTCGACGGGTGGGTGCTGGGGGCCGTGCTGCCGCCGCGCGCCACCATCGTGTTCGGGCCCGGCGAGCTGCGTTCGCCGCTGGCACGCCTCGCCGCACGCGCGTTCAGGCACGAGACGCTGGAACTCTCCGAACCCTCGGCCGTGAAGCGGCTCGCGCGCCTGCTGGACACCGGCGGGCTGCTCGCGGTGTTTCCGGAAGGCCGGGTGGAGGCCACGGGCGCGATGATGCGGCTCTACGACGCGGTGGCGGTGGCCGCGGCGCGCACGGGCGCTGCGGTCGTGCCGGTGACCATAGCCGGGCTGACGCACTCGGTGTTCGGGGGCGCGCCCGGCGTCTTCCGCCGCGCGCGCCGGCCCCGCATCACGGTGACGGTGCATGCGGCTTCGGCACTGCCGGACAAGGCGCTGACCAGTGCGCGGGCACGCCGCCGTGATGCCTCCGACACGCTGGCCGGAATCATGCACAAAGCCGCGATCGACGCGCGGCCCCGCCGCACCCTGTTCGAGGCGCTGGTGGAGGCGGCCGGGACGTACGGCCGCGCCACGCCGGTGCTGGAGGACATCAAGGGCCAGACGCTGACCTACGGCACGCTGCTGCGCGCGGCGCTGGCGCTGGGCCGGCTGGGCAGCCGGCTCGCGCCGGCGGGCGAGCCGGTCGGCGTGCTGATGCCCAACGTCGCGGCGACCGTGGGCCTGGTGTTCGGCTTGTCGGCCAGCGGACGCACGCCGGCACTCCTCAACTACACCGCCGGACCGGAGGCGGTCGCCGGCGCGTGCGCCGCGGCGGGCATCCGTACGGTCATCACTTCGCGCCAGTTCGTGGAAGCGGCGCGGCTGTATCCGTTGCTGGACGCGCTGTGCCGGCACAGCATCGTGTTCGTGGAGGATCTGCGTGCGGGCTTCGGCTGGCGCGACAAGCTGTGGCTGCTCACCCGGGCCCGCTTCGCGCCGGGCAGCGTCGCCACTGCGCGCGACCCGGGCGCGCCGGCGGTCATCCTGTTCACGTCGGGATCCGAGTCGCAGCCCAAGGGCGTGGTGCTGTCGCACGACAATATCCTCGCCAACATCGCCCAGATGCGCGCGGTGTTCGACTTCTCGCCGGCCGACCGCTTCCTGAATGCGCTGCCGCTGTTCCATTCCTACGGGCTGACCGCCTGCACGCTCATGCCGCTGCTGTCGGGCACGCCGCTCTACCTCTACACGACGCCGCTGCACTACCGGGCGATTCCGGAAATCGCCTACCGCCGCGACTGCACGGTGCTGTTCGGCACCGGCACCTTCCTCTCGCACTACGGGCGCGAAGCGCATCCCTACGATTTCGCGCGCGTGCGCGTGGTGGTTTCCGGCGGCGAAAAGCTGAGCCCGGAAGTCGGCCTGCTGTGGCTGCAGAAATTTGCCGTGCGCATCTACGAGGGCTACGGTGCCACCGAGTGCGCGCCGGTGCTGGCCTTGAACACGCCGCTCGCCTACCGTTCGCAGACCACCGGCCGCTTCCTGCCGCGCATCGAATGGCGGCTGGAACAGGTGGAAGGCATCGAGCAGGGTGGGCGCTTGCACGTGCGCGGGCCCAACTTGATGCTCGGCTACCTCCGCATCGAGCAGCCCGGCGTGATCGAACCGCCGCAGTCCAAGTTCGGCGCCGGCTGGTACGACACCGGCGACGTGGTCAGCGTGGACGATGACGGGTATGCGACCGTGCTCGGCCGCGTCAAGCGTTTCGCCAAGATCGCGGGCGAGATGGTCGCGCTCGAAATGGTGGAGCGCGTCGCCACGCACGCCTCGCCACAGCACCTGCACGCCGCGACGGTGGAGATGGTGCCGGGCCTGGGCGAGAGCACGGTGCTGTTCACCACCGATGACCAGCTGACGCGTGGCCTGCTGCACCGCTCGGCGCGGCTCCTCGGCAGCCAGGACCTGGCGGTCGCGCGCCGCATCGTCCCGGTACCCGAACTGCCGATGCTGGGCAGCGGCAAAACGGACTACGTGAAGCTGAAGGATCTGGCCGATCGCACGCGGCTCGCGCTGGTGGCCTCTAACGGAGAAGGTGAGGAGTGAGGGGTGAGGCGTGAGGAAGAACTGCGCATTTCCTCACCCCTCACCCCTCACCTCGGCGCGCGCTAGCGGGCCGGGGTGCGGTAGCTGATGCGGTAGATCGCGCCCGCATAGTCGTCCGACACCAGCAGCGCGCCGTCCGGCGCGACCAGCACGTCCACCGGCCGTCCCCACACGCGGTCGCCGGCCTGCAGCCAGCCTTCCGCGAACACTTCCTGGCGCACCACGCGCTCGCCGTCCACCACCACACGCTTGACGCGGTAGCCGATCTTCTTCGAGCGGTTCCACGAACCGTGTTCGGCGATGAAGATGTTGTTGCGGTAATCGGCAGGGAACAGGGCGCCCGTGTAGAAGCGCATGCCGAGCGCGGCCACGTGCGGCCCCAGTTTCGCCACCGGCGCGGTGAATTCCTTGCACGGTCGCGTGCTGCCGAATTCCGGATCGGGCAGGTCGCCCTGGTGGCAGTACGGGTAGCCGAAATGCAGGCCGGCGCGCGGGGCCACGTTCAGTTCGTCGTCCGGCAGGTCATCGCCCATCAGGTCGCGGCCGTTGTCGGTGAACCACAGCGCCTTCGTCACGGGGTGCCAGTCGAAGCCGACGGTATTGCGCACGCCGCGGGCGTAGGTCTCCAGGCCGGCGCCATCGGGTCGCAGCCGCATGATGTTCGCGTAGCGGTCGGGGTCGGACAGGCAAATGTTGCAGGGCGCGCCGACCGGCACGTACAGCCAGCCGTCGGGACCGAAGGCGATAAATTTCCAGCCGTGGTGCGTCTCGCGCGGGAAAGCGCCCGACACCACGACCGGTTTCGGCGGGGCATCCAGCCGGTCCTCGATGTCGTCGAAGCGCAGGATGCGCGACACGGCGGAGACGAACAGGCTGCCGTCGCGGAAGGCCACGCCCACCGGCAGGTCGAGTCCCGACGCCACCACGGTCGTGAGCGGACGCTCGCCCGGGCGGAGGCGCACCGCGTAGACCTTGCCGGCGCGCATGCTGCCGACGAACAGCGTGCCGCGGGTGCCCCAGGCCATGGCGCGCGCGTTCGGTACGTCGTCCACCAGCACCTCGATCGCGAAGCCGGGTGGGAGGCGGATGGTCTGCACCGGCAACGCCGGGTTCTGCGCACCCGCCGGTCCGGCGCAGAAGAGGGCGGCGACGAGGAGGAGCGTCCCGAGGGCGGTGCGGCCCCGGTCAGGGTAATCTCGCGCTGACGAAACAGGATTGAGCATGGCGGCATGATTATCGTCCAGATTTCCGACATTCATATCGACCGCGATGATCCGTCCGGCGCGAACGCGGCGCGCCTCGCCGCGTGCCTCGCCGAAATCGCGCGGCTGCGGCCCGTGCCGGCGGCGGTGCTGGCCACCGGCGATCTCACCGAACACGGCGCGGCCGGGGAATATGCGACCCTGCGCCGCCTCCTGTCGCCGCTGGAGGCGCCCGTGTACGCCATTCCCGGCAATCACGACGAGCGCGCGGTGTTCACGGCCGCGTTCGCGGAAGACGGCTATCTCGATCCGGCGTCCGCATTTGCCCATTACGCTTTCAGGACGCCCGCCCTGCGCGTGATCGCGCTCGATACCGTGGTGGCCGGGCAGGCGGGCGGTGATCTGTGTCCGGCGCGCCTCGACTGGCTGGTGCAGGCACTGGAGGCGGATCCGGACGCGCCCACGTTGATCGTCATGCACCATCCGCCGCGGACCACCGGCATCCGGTACATGGATGCGATGGGGCTTGCCGACGAGGCCGCCACCCGGCTCGACAACATCGTGCGCCGCCACCCGCAGGTGGTCCGCATCAGTTGCGGGCACGTCCATCGCCCACTGTTCACGGGCTGGGGCGGCACCATTCTGTCGGTATGCCCCAGTGTGGCGGGGCTCGGCCGTCTGGACCTCGCGCCGGGCGCGGATGACGCGCCGAGGGGCGAGGCGCCGGCTTTCCAGGTGCACGCCTGGCACGAGGGCGCGCTCGTGACGCACACGGTGAGCGTGGCCGCCTGAGTCGGGTGGAATAAACGCGCGCGGCCTGATGTTATTATTGCGCAACCAACGAGAGCGACCCCGGCGAACGGCCAGAACCGGGTCGCGGCCGCGGACAACGCCCGACCCTAGGTCATGCCCGCTCAGCGCTACACCACAACCGCGATCCTGCTCCACTGGCTGATGTTCCTGCTCATCGCCGCCAGCTTCACCTTAGGCCTGACGATGGTCGACCTGCCCCTCTCGCCGACGAAACTCAAGTACGTCTCATGGCACAAATGGGTCGGCGTGACCGTGTTTCTGCTCGCCGTCGTGCGTGTGGCGTGGCGGCTGGGCCATCCGCCGCCGCCAGCGGCGATCCCGGCGTGGCAGCGGCGGGCCGCCGCCGTCGCGCACGGGATGCTCTACGGGCTGATCGTGGCGACGCCGCTGTCCGGCTGGATTTACAGTTCGGCGGCGGGCGTGCCCACCGTGTATCTAGGCCTGGTGCAACTGCCCGACCTCGTTACCCGCGATGCCGGTTTGGCCGATGCCCTGAAAATGCTCCATTTCGCGCTCACCAGCACGCTGGGCGTTCTCGTGCTGGTGCACGCGGCGGCTGCGCTGAAGCACCATTTCATCGACCGCGACGGCGTGTTGCTGCGCATGCTGCCGCGGCTGGGCCCGGACGGGAGACGCTGAGGATGGTCCGCGCGTACCTGGCCGCAGCGATTGCCGTCGCCGCCGCGCTGCTGCCCGTCGCGGCAGAGGCCGCGCAGGCTGTCCTGTACGACAAGAGCCGCATCAGCGTGGTGTCGCGCCAGGAAAAAGTGCCGGTGGAGGCGCTGTTCCGCAAGTTCACGGCGCAGGTCGATCTCGATCCGGCGCGGCCCGAGGCGGGCAAGGTGCGGATCGAAATCGACGTCGCGAGCTTCGACATCGGGTTCGCCGAATACAACGACGACGCGAAGGGCAAGAACTGGTTCGACACGCGCAATTTCCCGCAGGCGCGGTTCGTCTCGACGGGCATCCGGGCGCTGGGCGGCGGGCGCTTTGAAGTGCGCGGGCCGCTCACACTCAAGGGCACGACCGCCGATGTCGTGGCGCCATTCACCTACCGCGCGGAAGCCGGTGGCGGGCTTTTCGAGGGCGCCTTCACGATCAAGCGGCTGCAGTTCAACATCGGCGACGGCGTCTGGCGCGAAACCGAAACGGTGGCCGACGAAGTGCAGATCAAGTTCCGCATCCAGGTTGCCGCCACTCCGGCGGGGAAAAAGTAGCTTGCAGGGCTCATTGAGCCAAAGGGAGGACAGATGATGCGCCGTTTCCTTGCTTCGATGCTTGTCACGCTGGGCGTGGCCGTGCCGGCTACCGCACAGGAGGTTTACGTTGCCGACCCGGCCCACATGTACGCGCACTTCTCGACCGGCCACCTCGGCATTGCCTGGGTGCACGGACGGTTCAACAGGACGCCGGTGGCCAGGGTGACGCTCGACCGCGCCGCGAAGACCGGCAGCATCGAGGTGGTGATCGATACGGCCTCGGTGGACACCGGACACGAGAAGCGCGACCTCCACATCCGCAGCGCCGACTACCTGGATGTCGAAAAATTCCCGACCATCACGTTCAAGTCGAACAGCCTGAAATTCGATGGCGACATGCTGGTCGCCGCGGACGGCGACCTTACGCTGATGGGGGTGACCCGGCCGGTCAGCCTCAAGGTCGCGATGTTCCGCTGCATCCAGCACCCGGCGAACAAGCGGGACCTGTGCGGGGCGGAGGCGAGCACCCAGATCAAGCGCTCGGAATGGGGGCTCAAGCGCGGCGCGACCGGCATCGGCGACGACGTGCGGATTTCGATCCAGATCGAAGCCTACAAACAGCAGTAGCCGGGATTCCTCAGTCCCACGCACCCCCCTTCCGGCGGGTGCGTTTTTTTTCGCCCTGCAGGCGCTTGGTGTCCATCCGTTTCGCCTTGGCGCGGCGGGAAGGCCGGGTGGCGATGCGGCGCTTGGGCGCGACCAGCGCCTGCCGGATGAGGTCGGCCAGACGTTCCATCGCATCCGCACGGTTCATGATCTGCGAGCGGTGGCTCTGGGCGGCGATGACGATGCGGCCGTCCGGCGTGGCGCGGCGGCCCGCCAGCGTCAGCAGGCGTCGGCGCACGGCCTCGGTCAGCGCGGGGGAGTGCGCCGCGTCGAAGAAGAGCTGCACGGCGCTCGACACCTTGTTCACGTTCTGGCCACCGGGGCCGGAGGCGCGCACGAAGCGGAACTCGAGTTCGCGCTCGTCGAGTTCGATGCCGGGGGCGATGACGATCATGAGGCCGAGTGTACGCGGGTGCTAAAATCGCGGCACGTTTTTGTCCGCCCATGCTGACCCGCACCCAACAACGCACCGCCTACGCTGCGGGCTTCGCCGTCTGCGCCGCCCTGATCGGCTATGCGCTGTACCTGCAGTATGGCCTGGGCGAGGAGCCGTGCCCGCTGTGCATGTTCCAGCGGGTCTGCTACATCGGTTTCGGTGCCGTGTGCCTGGTCGCCGCGCTGCACGGACCCGCACGCGCGGGTGCCTGGGGTTACGGCGTGTTGCTACTCCTCTTCGCGGGCACCGGCGCCGCGCTCGCCGGCCGCCAGGTCTGGTTGCAGAGCCTGCCCAAGGACCGCGTGCCGCAGTGCGGGCCGCCGCTGGAATACATGCTCGACCGCCTGCCCTTCGCGCAGGTCATCGAGAAGGTGCTCAAGGGGTCCGGCGAGTGCGCGGAGGTGGGCTGGACCTTCCTCGGCCTGTCGATCGCCGGCTGGTCGCTCGTCTGCTTCGTGACCTGCATCGTCGCGACGCTCGTTCTTATCCTCAAGTCGCGCCGCGTCTAGGGCGGGGTTCCTGCCGCGGCGGTTCAGGCCGAGATGTCCGGCACCGTCTGCGTTTCGAGCTGGGAAATCAGGTCCTTGAGGTGCAGCTTGCGCTTTTTCAGGCGCTGCAGCTGCAACTGGTCCTGTCCGGCCTGGAGGGCCAGACGGTTGATGATGTCGTCCAGGTCGCGGTGTTCGAGCTTGAGACTCTCGATTTCGCGCTGGAGGACGGCCAGTTCTTCGTCGGTGAGGGATTTCGCCACGCCGAAAGTATAGTCCCGAGCGGGGCGGCTGCCGGGAGACGCAGGCCGCGTACAAAAAGACGCCGGGACCGAAGTCACCGGCGCGAGAGGGAGCCTTGAATTCTGGTGCGCGGTTCTGGCCTATACGTGGGAGGCGAGGGCGTAGATGCGGCCCATGAATTCGTCCACATCGATCAGGCTCAGGTCTTCCGGCAGTTCGGGTGCGTGCACCTGCGGGTTCATGGCCGCGGCCACGGCGTCGAGTTCGGGGGTCCAGCTTGCGTTCATGATGTCTTCTCCGTAACGGGGCGTGCGCGGCGCGGTGGCCGTCACATTCCGGTATTGATCGAGGTAGATAACCATGTGCCTCTCCAGCTTTGCCTGTCTGCTCCCCATACTGCAGATTGCATGCCATGGCTTTCCGGCCGACGGGTCAGGTGTCACAGGACCGGTATTAAAATATTGATTTATATGAATATTTATTTTGGCCTGGCGAGGGCGTTCATCGCCCCGACCCTGCCAATCCGCCGCGAGGGCGAGGCGGCAACCGCCCGGTCGCGATGACGGCGGCTACAGCCGGCCCGACATTTCGTCAGCGCTGCCTGCGCGGAAGCGTGAACGATGACGCGGAACCGCTCCGGCGGGACGCGGTGCCGTTCCGGGCGTCCTCCCGTTGCTGCCGGGGCATGGCCGACGCTGCGGGGGATCGGGCGCGTGGTGGCAGCCTGCGGCGCAGGCGGCTGCGGGGCGGCCGTTATAATCGCCGCGCGTTCTGACGTCGTTCCCCTCATTGCTTGCCGAGCCTTCGCCGCCGATGAATCTACCCCGTGTGCTCGCCTGTGCGTCGCTCGCGCTGGTCGCCGCCGCGCCGCCCTTGTCCGCGCAGCAGCCCCTGCCCCTGCAGTATCCGGCCTCGCTTGACGTGCCGTACGTGCCGACCAACCAGCCGGCCGTGGAGGCGATGCTGCGCATCGCCAACGTCGGTCCCGGCGACACCCTGATTGATCTCGGTTCGGGCGACGGCCGCATCGCGATCACCGCGGCCCGCAACTACGGGGCGCGGGCGCTGGGAGTGGACCTCGATCCGCAGCGCATCAAGGAGGCCAACGACAACCTGCGCGGCCTGCCGCCGGGGGTCGCCGAGCGGGTGAGCTTCCGCCAGCAGAACATCTTCGAGACGCCGCTTAAGGACGCGACCGTCGTCACGATGTACCTGCTGCCGCGCGTGAACCTGCAACTGCGGCCGCGGCTCCTGAAGGAACTGAAGCCCGGCACGCGCGTGGTCTCCCACGATTTCCACATGGAGGAGTGGCGCGCGGACATCACCGCCAGCGTGCGCGGTTCCGGCAGCACCATCTACTACTGGGTGATTCCCGCCGATGTCGCGGGCCAGTGGGAGTTCTCCGTCGCCGACGGCGCGGGCTTCCCGCGGCGCACCACCGCCGAGATCAAGCAGGAGTTCCAGGCGGTGGCCATGACCGTGTTCGACCGGGGCCGGCCCGCCAACACCTTCGATTCGCGGGTCGACGGCGACCGTTTCTCGTTCCTCTGGATCGACGAGCTGGACTACAACCAGCGCTGGCGCTACGAGGGGCGAGTGGCCGGCGACGTCATGGAAGGCACGGTGCGCGGCGAGGGCAGCGCCCCGCGCGAGCCGGTGGCGTTCCGGGCGCGCCGCACTTCGCGTTGAGGGCGGCCGCATGAACGCGCCGGACCGCCTGCCGGTCACCTGGGACGATGTCGCCCGCGCCGCGCGGGTGATCGAGGGCAAGGCCCACCGCACGCCGGTGATGACTTCGCGCACCGTCGACGAACGCACCGGCGCGCGGGTGTTCTTCAAGTGCGAGAACTACCAGCGCATGGGCGCCTTCAAGTTCCGCGGCGCCTACAACGCGCTGTCCAATCTCGACGCGGCGGCCCGCCGGAAAGGCGTGGTCGCGTATTCCTCCGGCAACCATGCCCAGGCCGTGGCGCTCGCAGGGCAACTGCTCGGCGTGCCCGCGACGATCGTGATGCCGGACGACGCGCCGCGGGTGAAGGTGGACGCGACGCGCGGCTACGGCGCGGAAGTGGTGCTCTACGACCGGGCGCGCGAGGACCGCGCGGCCATCGCCGATGCGCTGGCCACCGGGCGCGGCCTCACGGTGATTCCTCCGTTCGACCACGCGCACGTGATCGCGGGGCAGGGCACCGCGGCGAAGGAACTCGTCGAGGACGCCGGTTCGCTCGACCTGCTGCTGGTGTGTTGCGGCGGCGGCGGACTGCTGAGCGGTTGCGCGATCGCGGCCAAGCACCTGTCACCGGGGGTCAGGGTGATCGGCGTGGAGCCCGCGGCGGGCGATGACGTGACGCGATCGTTCAAAACGAAGACGCTGCAGCGCGTGGTCAATCCGCAGACCATCGCCGACGGCGCACGCACGGAGTGCCCGGGTGCAATCACCTTCCCGCTGATCCTCGCGGTGGTGGACGACATGCTGACGGTGGACGACGGCGAACTGCTGGAGACAACGTTTTTTCTCTGGGAGCGCATGAAGATGGTCGTCGAACCGACCGGAGCGCTGGCCGCCGCCGCACTCCTCAAGGGCAAGCTCGACGCACGCGGCCAGCGCGTGGGCGTGATCATTTCCGGCGGCAACGCCGACCTCAAGCTGCTGGCCAGTTACGTCTGACCGATCCGGGCGGCGTTCAGTCGCGGATCGTCGCCACCGCGTTCGCTGCCGCTGCGTCACCATCGCGGGCGGCGCCCGCCAGCGTTCCGTCATCTCCCACCCGCACGGCACCCGCAGCGAACACGCGGGGGAGCGAGGTCGCCATCTTGTCGTCGGTGACGATGCGCCCGCTACCGTCGCGCGTGACCGCCGGCGGCAGGAAGGCCGTATTCGGCTCCAGCCCGATATAGGCGAATACCCCCGCGCAGGCCAGTGGCCGCTCCGCCCCGTCCGCGCCCCGTACCACCACGCGCTCGACCATCTGGCCGCCTTCGATGCGCTGGACCGTGGTCTGCGGGTGGAAGGCGATCTTCGGTTCGGCTTTGACGCGGGCGAGCCATTCGGGTTTGGCGCGCGGCGCCGCACCGCGCATCAGCACGTGCACGCGGTCGGCGTAATGCGCGAGCACCAGCGCTTCCTGCAGCGCGGAATCGCCGCCGCCGACGACCACGACTTCCGCGCCCTGGAACAGCGGACCATCGCAGTCGGCGCACTGGGACACACCCTTGTAGGCGTATTCCATTTCGCCTGGCACGCCGAGGCGCTTCAGGCTCGCGCCGGACGCGACGATGACGGCGCGTGACGTGTGCATGCCGCCGGCTGTGGTGAGCGTGACGGCGCCGTTCGCGGCGTTGAGACACTCCACCGGTTCGGAATGGCTGACGACGCCGGCCTCGCTGCATTCGCTCATCAGCGTCGAGGCGTAGTCGGTGCCTGACGCGCCGGCGCCCGGCGGCACGGGGTCGAGTTCGTTCACGTTGAGCACGAGGCCGCCGAAGATGTTGGCTTCAAAGGTGGCGACGGCCAGGCCCTCGCGGGCGGCCGCGCGCGCGGCGGTGAGGCCGGCGACACCTTCGCCGATGACGAGCAGATCGAACGGCGATGCAGACATGCGGGTGGGTCCTTTGCGGGCGTGGGGCGGGAGTTATCGGCGGTAGGTGGGACGCGGCGCGGGCTTGCTGGCGGCACGTGCGGCCGGTTTCGCCGGCGCGCCGGACGCCGCCGCCACCACCTTGATGTCAGCCGCCGGTCCCAGCACGGCGGCGTAGTCCTTGCGCATTTTGCGGGCATCGCCCATGCGCTGGGTGACCGCCAGGGCGTCGAGCGCTTCGAGGATTTCGATGGCGAGCGTGCGGCCGGTGCCGATGGTGTCGCGGTACTGCGCCGCGGTAAAGAGGCCGCTGGGCTGCGCGGTGGAGGTCGCTTGCGCGCGCGCCGCCGCGGCGGCCATGGTCGCGCGCGGGTAGAAGCGCTCCGCGCCGACCCGGATCACCACGCCGGTCTTCATCTTGCGGAACAGCAGGTCCTTCGCCAGCACGTCCTTCAGTCCCAGCGCCGGCGCGAGTTCCTTCACGGGCGGCACGTTGAAGCCGGCGGCGGCGAGCGCCGGCTCGAGCTTCTGCCACAGCGCTTCGTCCTGCGGGTTGCCGGTCGCGTTGTGGCCGGGCAGGCGCGCCTGGCTGCCGCTGATCTCGATGCGCCTTGCATCGGCGA
The DNA here is from genome assembly GCA_050741255.1 of Burkholderiales bacterium. Taxonomy (GTDB): domain Bacteria; phylum Pseudomonadota; class Gammaproteobacteria; order Burkholderiales; family SG8-41; genus CAZXNF01. The sequence goes on from JBOIEQ010000042.1 coordinate 17,020, forward strand.
GCAGGCGGGCGATGGTCGTGAAGGCCTCCTCACCGAGGCCGGCGGCGACTTCGCGCCGCAGGTCGGCGAGTTCGAAGCCCTGCGCCTGGGGCGCGGCGCGGTGGTGGCGCGTGAGCGCGGCAAACAGCGCCTCCTTTACGCTCTCCACGCGAGCGGCGGGCAGCGCGACGGGGGCATCCCTGCCGAGCGTGACCGCGGCGCTCGCGGACACGATGCCAGCGAGCGTCGCGTCGGTCAGGTTCAGCGCCCGCGCGAAGCGCGCCAGCGGCACACCGTCTGCGGCGGCCGCGAGCCACGACCGGAACGCGGCTGCCGGATCCGGTTCGGACAATGCCGCCTGCTCGAGCGCGCGGCGTTGCGGCGGGCGGCGTCCGGCGGGCGGCAGCGGGTCGATGACGGCGCCGCCGCCGAGCGTGCGCGAGGCGGACTGGTCGCGCAGGATGAAGCGGTCGCCGTGCACCGCCGACACCGGGCGCTCCAGCACGAGTGTCGCCGGCGTTGCGCCACCGGGGGCGAGCGGCCGGCCGGCACGCATCGCCACCCGTGCGGGGATATCCGCGGTGCCCAGATGCACGTGCACCGGCGTCCAGTGCTTGAGCGGCGCGCCTTCGTGGGCGAGCAGGTGCAGTTGCACGTCGATCCGCGGCGTGGGCGCGTGTCCCGCGGGTGCCACCAGCCAGTCGCCGCGCGCGAGCTGTCCGACTTCGACGCCGGAGAGATTCAGTGCACAGCGCTGCCCGGCGATGGCGCGCTCCGCCGACCGGCCGGAGATCTGCAGGCTGCGCACGCGGGCGTCGAGTCCTGCCGGCGAAATCGTCACGTGCTCGCCGACATTGACGCTGCCGGCGGCGACCGCACCGGTGACCACGGTGCCGCTGCCGGCTTTCGAGAATACGCGGTCCACGGCCAGCCGGAAGTGGCGGCCCTCGACGGCGGCGCGCGAATGTCCGGCGGCGAGCGCCTGCAGCGCCTGCTTGAGCGCGGGCACGCCGTCGCCCGAAATCGCCGAGGCGGGCAGCACCGGGATGCCGGCAAGCGCGGTGGGCGCGAGGAGGTCGCCGACCGCGGCGGTGACGGCCGTCACGCGCTCGGCCGGTACACGGTCCGCCTTGGTAACGACGGCGAGACCCTTGGCCACGCCGAGGAGATCGAGGATCGCCAGGTGTTCCACCGTCTGCGGCATCACACCGTCGTCGGCGGCGACGATCAGCAGCGCGGCGTCGATGGCGCAGACACCGGCCAGCATGTTGCGCACGAAACGCTCGTGGCCCGGCACGTCGACGAAACCGATGATGGTGCCGTCGGCCTGCGGCCAGTAGGCGAAGCCGAGGTCGATGGAGATGCCGCGTGCCTTCTCCTCCGGCAGGCGGTCGGTGTCGACGCCGGTCAGCGCCTTCACCAGCGTGGTCTTGCCGTGGTCGATGTGACCGGCGGTGGCGATGATCATGGTTGATTGCGTTTAGATCGCCGCAGAGACGCAGAGAGCGCAGAGAAAATCCAGGATACTCGATGGATTCATTTTTTTGCCTTTACTCTGCGCTCTCTGCGCTCTCTGCGTCTCTGCGGCTAATGCTTCAGTTGTTGCAATTGCCCGAGGAAGCCCGCCTCGTCGTCGAGGCAGCGCAGGTCGAGCAGCAGGGCGCCGTCGTGGATGCGGCCGATCACCGGCACCGGCAACGTACGCAATTGCCCGGCGATCTTTTCGGGGTTCGCGCGCTTGCCGGCGGGACGAATCGCGAGCGCGGCCGACGGCAGCAGGTCGACCGGCAGCGACCCGCTGCCGATCTGGCTTTTGACCGTCACCGTGGTGACGGTTGCCGAGGCGCCGAACGCGGTGGCCATCGCGGGCAGCAGTCGCGCGGCGACGGCTTCGATGTGCGCGAGCGGACGGGTGAGGGCGGCGAGCGCCGGCAACTCGCGCACGAGCCGGTCCGGATCGCGGTAGAGCCGCAGCACGGCCTCAAGGGCGGCCAGCGTCATCTTGTCCACGCGCAACGCCCGCTTCAGGGGGTTGCGGCGCAACTTCGCGACAAGGTCTTTGCGGCCGACGATCAGCCCCGCTTGCGGGCCGCCGAGCAGCTTGTCGCCGCTGAAGGTGACGAGGTCGGCGCCGTCGGCGATCGCTTCCTGCGGGGTCGGTTCGTGCGGCAGTCCCCATTGCGCGAGGTCGACCAACATGCCGCTGCCGAGATCGTTGATGAAGGGCAGGCCGCGTTCGTGCGCGAGCGCCGCAAGCTCGGACTCCGCGACCTCCGCCGTGAAGCCGTGGATCGCGTAGTTGCTGGCATGGACCTTCATGATCGCCGCGGTGCGCGGGCCCATCGCCTCCGTATAGTCCTTCGCGTGCGTGCGGTTGGTGGTGCCGACTTCGCGCAGCTTGCAGCCGGCGCGCGCCATGATGTCGGGCATGCGGAAAGCGCCACCGATCTCGATCAGTTCGCCGCGCGAAACCAGGACCTCGCGTTTGGAGGCCAGCGTGTTGAGCACCAGGAACACCGCGGCCGCGTTGTTATTGACGACGAGCGCGGCTTCCGCGCCGGTCAGCTCCATCAGCAGCTGCTCGACATGGCTGTCGCGTTCGCCGCGCTTGCCGCCGTCGAGATCGAATTCGAGGTTGACTGCGCGGGTCATGGCGGTGAACGCCGCTTCGGCCGCGCACTTCGGCACCAGCGCGCGGCCGAGGTTGGTGTGCAGCACGGTGCCGGTGAGGTTGAAGACCGGTTTTAGCGAGGGGGCGGCCTCGCGCGCGAGCGCCGCGGCGCAGGCTTCGAGGATGGCGGTCTGGTCGAAATCCGCCGCGGGGTCGGCGTTGGCACGAAAGGCATCGAGCGCCGCGGACAACCGCGCCTTGACGCGCGCGCGGCCGTGGACCTCGAGCAGGGTCAGAACCGCGGGTGCCTGCAGCAGCCTGTCGAGAGAGGGGATCGCGCGACGCGCGGAGCGGGCGGCATTCAGCACGGCGGTGTCCGCAATGGCGGGGACGGGCTGGCAGTGCGCGGGCGCATGGAGGAGGGGTGCAGCGGCGTATCAGACCTCAGGCCCTGTAGTGTAGCGCGCCCGCTCCCGCGCCGTCATCGGGCCTGCGCGGTCCCGCGAGGGCGGCGTATGATGCCGCCGGAACCAACGGGCCTGGAGGCAAGCGGCATGACCGGACAATCGCGGGGATGGTGGGGCGGGCTGGCGTTCGCGCTGGCGGCAACGGGTGCGCAGGGCGCGGAGCAGTGGCCGACGAAGTCGATCCGCTTCGTCTGCCCGTACGTGGCGGGCGGCGCGGCGGATATCTTTTCGCGCACGATCGGCCAGAAGCTGACCGAAGCGCTGGGACAGACCGTCATCGTGGACAATCGCGGTGGCGCCAATGGCGGCATCGGCACCGAACTCGTCGCGAACTCGCCGGCGGACGGCTACACGCTGCTGATGGGCAACGCCGGGCCGGTGACGGTCAATCCGGTGCTCTACGAAAAGGTGCCGTACGATCCCGTCAAGGATTTCGCGCCGGTGACGCAGGGCACGCTCTACATGTACGTGCTGGTGGTGCCGCCCTCGTTCATGGCGACGACGCTCAAGGATTTCGTCGCGCTCCTCAAGGCCAAGCCCGGCCAGCTGACCTATGGCTCCACCGGCATCGGCGGCGGCAATCACCTGTCGGGGGAGTTGTTCAACCTGATGACGGGCACGAAATCGATCCACGTGCCCTACAAGGGCAGCGCCGCGGCGTTGACCGACGTGCTCGGCGGGCAGTTGTCCTTCATGTTCGACACCGTGATTACTTCGGTGCCGCAGCTGAAGGCCGGCAAGCTGCGCGCCTTCGGCGTGACGGGCGCCAAGCGCTCGTCCTCGCTGCCGGATGTGCCGACCATGGACGAGCTGGGGCTGAAGGGTTTCGAGCTGACGCAATGGCAGGGCGTCATGCTGCCGGCGGGCACGCCGAAGGAAATCGTCAACCGGCTCCACCTCGAAGTCGTGAAGGCGCTGAAGATGCCTGACGTGATCGACCGGCTCGCGACCCAGGGCGGCAACGAACTGGTGGGCAACACGCCCGAGCAGTTCGCGCAGGTCATCAAGACCGATCTCGCCAGGTACCGCAAGCTGGTGAAGGAAGCGGGCATCAAGCCGCAATAAGGCTGGCCGAGCGCCCAACAAAAAGGCCCTCCGAGGAGGGCCTTTTTTACGACCGCTGGAAGGCTATTCCCACAGACGCTCGGGCAGCGGCAGGCCGGCGAGGTCCTCGGGCTTCAAGCGTCCGTTGGGCTCGATGCCGAAGCGTTCGAGCACGGCCGCCAGTTGGCGCGCATGCTGGGCCGAATGCCAGGTCGAGCGTTCGTAGAGCATGTGCATCGGCTGTTCGCCGAAGAAGGTCTTGACGGGCTGCGTGCAGGACTTGTCGGCGAGTCGGTCCCACCAGTGCTGCAGGCGCGCGATGATGGTGTCGCCGTAGTCGGCAATCTCGGCGCCCTTGGTAAAGGTGCCGTCCTCCGGCGGGAGGTTGGCGAGTTGCACCGCGTATTCGTTGCCCTTTTCCGCAGTCTCCAGGAAGGCTTCGCCGATGCGGAACACATGATGGCCCATCAGGCGGATCGAGCGGGGGCGGTTGTCGATGACCAGTTCGTTCATGCGCTCATCGGGCATCTGGCGCAGGTAGCGCTGCGCGGCGGCGAGCACGATGCCCCAGCGCTTGATCAGCTCTTCCGGCGGCAGAGGTTTGTGGCCGGTGCCGGCGAGACCGACGAATTCGGCAACGTCTTCCAGGTTTTGTCCGAAGACGAAATTCTTGCCCCTGGCGACCACGGGGACGTTGCGCACACCGTACGCCAGCAGGCGGTCACGGCCCGTCGGGTCGTTGAAGACGTCGACGGCAACGAAGTCGATCTGTTTGCGCGAAAGAAACTCTTTCGCCCGGAGACAGCTGCTTCACCCAGGCTGGGTGAAGAGGATGAACTGTTCGGGGTTCACTGGGTTCGCGGATTCGGTGGGGATAGCCATGCCGTTTATTCTAGGCGCACGGCCTTGGGGAGACAAGGAGGCAACGGTAGCAGCGGGTCGTATTGCTATAATTTCAGCCCCGTTGGTCAACGCAAATCAGGCAGCAGACAACAACATGAAGCTGGTCGCCACACCCGGCAGCCCGTACGGGCGCAAGGCACGCATCGTGCTCGCCGAGAAAAAGATCGAGTACGAGTTCATCGACGAGGCGCCGTCCAAACCGGATTCCCGGGTGCCGTCCTACAACCCGCTCGGCAAGGTGCCTGTGCTGGTGCTGGATGACGACAGCACGCTGTTCGATTCGCGTGTCATTGTCGAATATCTGGACGCCGCGAGCCCGGTCTCGCGGCTGATCCCGGACGATACGCGCCCCCGTATACAGGTGCGGCGCTGGGAAGCGTTGGCCGACGGCTGCACCGATGCCATCGTGGCGACCGTCGTGGAGAAACGGCGGGCGGCGGACAAGCAGGACGCTGCCGTATTCGTCCGCCAGCGGAGCAAGATCGAACGCGCGGTCAAAGCCATGGCGCAGGAACTCAACGCGAAAACCTGGTGCACCGGGGAGTTCTTTAACCTGGCGGACATCGCCGTGGGCTGCGCGCTGGGTTTCCTCGACGCGCGCCTGCCGGATCTCGACTGGCGCACGGACCACGCCCAGTTGGTCAAGCTTTACGACAAGCTCATGCAGCGCCCCTCGTTCCGGGAAACGATGCCGCCGGTGTGAGCGCGGCTACTGAATGATGCCGCCGCCCAGGCACACGCGACTTTCGTAGATCACCACCGACTGTCCGGGCGTCACCGCCCATTGCGGCTCGGCGAACTCCACGTCGCAGGTTCCGCTGTCCACCCGCGCCAGCGTGCAGGCCGCGTCCTTCTGGCGGTAGCGGGTCTTCGCGCTGAACACCCACTGGGCGTGCGGGGGCGCGCCCGCCACCCACGAACAGTCGGCTGCCCGCAGCCGGTTCGACAGCAGGCGCGGATGATCGTGGCCCTGTACGACCACGAGGCGGTTGCGGGCCAGGTTCTTCTCCGCCACGTACCAGGGTTCGCCCTCGGCGGCGGGATCGCCGCCGCTCCTGCGCCCACCGATCCCCAGCCCCTGACGCTGGCCCAGTGTGTAGAACATGAGGCCCTGGTGGCGGCCGACCGGCTCGCCGTCGGCGGTGACGATCTCGCCCGGCTGCTCCGGCAGGTAGCGGGCGAGGAATTCGCGGAACGGCCGTTCGCCGATGAAGCAGATGCCGGTGGAATCCTTCTTGTCGTGCACCGACAGTCCGGCCGCGCGGGCGCGCTCGCGCACCTCCCGTTTGCTGATCGTGCCCAGCGGGAACAGCGTTTTCGACAGTTGCCGCTGGTTCAGGCGGTGCAGGAAGTAGCTCTGGTCCTTGGTGCCGTCCTCGGCCTTCAGCAACTGATGGAGCCCGTCCACCTCGCGCACCTGCGCGTAGTGGCCGGTGGCGATGCGCGTAGCACCCATGGCGATCGCGTGGTCGAGGAAGCTGCGGAACTTGATTTCTGCGTTGCACAGAACGTCGGGGTTGGGCGTGCGCCCCGCCTGGTATTCGCGCAGGAACTCGCCGAACACGCGGTCCTTGTACTCGGCGGAGAAGTTCACCGCCTCGAGTTCGATGCCGATGCGGTCGGCGACCGAGGCGGCGTCGACGAGGTCCTGCCGCGAACTGCAGTATTCGTCGTTGTCGTCATCCTCCCAGTTCTTCATGAACAGGCCGATGACCTCATAGCCCTGCTCCTTTAGCAGCAGGGCCGCGATCGCGGAGTCCACCCCGCCCGACAGGCCGACCACCACGCGCGGTTTCAGGCCCATAACAGGCTCTTGGGCTCGCTCAGCAAGTCCAGGGGGTAGCGCCGGCCTGCCCGGTAGTCGTCCAGGCAGCGGGCCAGCAGCGGCGTGCGATGGCGGTCCCGGCAGGCGTGGATCTCGTCGGGCGTCATCCACAGTGCGCGCACGATGCCGTGGTCGAGGGCGCGTGCCGGCTCGTCGCTCGTGATGTCGCCGGCAAAGGCGAAGCGCAGGTAGGTCACGCCCTCGCCGGCGGGCTGCCGGTAGATACCGATCAGCGCGGAGGGGCGGAAGTGGTGGGCGGTTTCTTCGAGCGTTTCGCGGATCACGGCGTCCAGCAGGGATTCGCCCGGGTCAAGGTGTCCGGCGGGCTGGTTGAACATCCGCCCGCCCACGGTCTCTTCCTCCACCATCAGGAAGCGCCCCCCGCGCTCGGCGATCGCCGCGACGGTGACATTGGGTTTCCAGGGATCGGGCATGCGGGCGCGTCTGCGTTTACGCTGAACCAATGAAAAAGGCAGGGCCGAAGCCCTGCCTTTTCAAGAAAGAAAAGCCGATTACTTCTTGGCTTCTTTCTTGTCGTCTTTTTTGGCGTCTTTCTTCATGTCGTCGGCGGCGATGGCGGAAACCGACGCGATGGCGAACATACCGGCGAGCAGAGCAGCGATCAGCTTTTTCATTACAGTCCTCGTTAGAGTTGGTTGAGACAAGAACGCAGCGGCCTCCCACTGTCGACCGGCGCGACGCCTTCTGTTGAAAGCGGAAGAAATCTAGCTAAATCAGCGGGTTTTTGCAACTCCCGGGCGCCGCGGGGACCGGCGGGACCGGCCGGGAGCCCCGTTTTGGGGCCTGGACCTGCGAAAAAAGAGACAGTGGCGGGGCGGGTAGACCAATAAAAAAGGCAGGGCGTCGCGCCCTGCCTTTGCCTGAAACGAAGAAAACTTACTTCTTCGCGTCTTTCTTCATTTCGTCTTTTTTCGCGTCTTTCTTGGTGTCGTCTTTCTTGGCCGTGTCGGCGGCGATGGCGGCAACCGAGGTCAGGGCGAAGGCACCGGCGATAAGGGCAGCGATGAGCTTTTGCATGGTATTTCCTCTGATGATGGATTTGATGATTGGTTGGAACAGCACGACCGGTTTCTATGCGGTCATGCCATTAACGCCGGGTTCTCAACGCCGGTTGACAGGCAGCGTTTGCAGCAGTGGGTCAGTATTAAATCATCAATAAATCAATGAATTAACAATACCAGCGGCGCATCCATGATGCCCCGGCCTAGGCCGCTTTCGCGGCCGGGGAGGCCGTGCCGATGATCCAGTCGTAGGCGGGCAGGGTCAGGAAATCGACGTAATCACCGGTGGCGAGGGTTTCGAACAGTCGGGCGCCAGCCTCGTACTGACCCGCCGCCCAAGCCTCCTCTCCCAGGTGCGTCCGGACCTTGGGCAGCTCGTCCGCGAGCCACTGGCGGAAGAGTTCCGCCGTGACCTTGCGGCCGTCATCCAGTTTGCCCTTGGGCGAGCGCATCCACTGCCAGATCTGCGAGCGGGAGATCTCGGCGGTGGCGGCGTCCTCCATCAGGTTGAACACCGGCACGCAGCCGTTGCCGGCGAGCCAGGCCCCCAAGTACTGGATGCCCACCGAAATGTTGTTGCGAAGCCCCGCCTCGGTAATGGGCGCCGAGGGCTGGAAATCGAGGAGGTCCTTCGCCGTCGCCTGCACATCTGGCCGTTGTTTTGAGTACTGGTTGGGCGTCGGCATGTACTGGTCGAACACCGCCTTGGCCACCGGCACCAGGCCCGGGTGGGCGACCCAGGTGCCGTCGCAGCCGTCGGTCACTTCGCGCAGCTTGTCCTGGCGCACCTTCTCGATCGCGGCCTCGTTGGCGGCCGGATCGTTCTTGATCGGGATCTGCGCAGCCATGCCGCCCATCGCGGGGGCGTTGCGGCGGTGGCAGGTTTTCACCAGCAGCAGCGCGTAGGCGCGCATGAACGGTGCCAGCATCGTCACCTGCGAGCGGTCGGCCAGGCAGAAATCCGCGTTGGAGCGGAACTTCTTGATGCAGGAAAAGATGTAGTCCCAGCGGCCGATGTTGAGGCCCGCGGAGTGTTCCTTCAGCTCCCACAGGAACTCGTCCATTTCGAAGGCGGCGACCACGGTTTCGATGAGGCAGGTGGCCTTGATCGAACCCTGGGGCACGCCCAGCTCTTTCTGCGCCGTCACGAAGATGTCGTTCCACAGCCGCACTTCCAGGTGCGATTCCATCTTCGGCAGGTAGAAGTAGGGGCCGCTGCCGCGGGCCAGCAGTTCCTTCGCGTTGTGGAAGAAGTACAGCGCGAAGTCGAAGATGCCGCCGGACACCGGCTTGCCGTCGAGCAGCACATGCTTCTCGTCCAGGTGCCAGCCCCGCGGGCGCGGGATCAGCACTGCGGTCTTGTCGTTCAGCTGGTAGCTTTTGCCGCCCTGCTCGAAGGTGATGGTGCGTCGCACCGCGTCGCGCAGGTTGACCTGGCCGTCGATCATGTTGAACCAGGTCGGGCAGTTGGCGTCCTCGAAGTCCGCCATGAACGTGGACGCGCCGCAGTTCAGCGCGTTGATCACCATCTTGCGGTCGGTGGGGCCGGTGATCTCGACGCGGCGGTCGAGCATGTCCCTGGGTTGGTCGGCGATGGTCCAGTCGGATTCGCGGACAGCCCTAGTCTCCGCGAGGAAGTCCGGCATTTTGCCGGCGTCGAATTCCTTCTGGCGCGCCTGGCGCTTCGCCAGCAGTTCCTGGCGGCGCGGTTCGTACAGGCGTACGAGCTTCGCCACGAAAGCCAGGGCTTCCGGGGTGAGGATCGGGGCGAAGGCGGGGGTGATTTCGCCGTGGATTTGCAGGCCTGCGGGCAAGGTCTGAAGCGTCGACATGACGGGTTCCTCTCGATGCGAATGGGGTGACGCGACAATCGGGATATTGCATTGCACAAAACCCAGTGTATCCGCGGTAATTGCGCGCTGCAACATGACGAACGGATGCCCCAGGGCGGGGCTGGAAAGGTCGTCCGGGGGCACGCCGAGGCGGCGGCCCGATCGCTGTTGGCCGGTGGACGGGGGGCTTGCGGCGCTCTGCTCAAGCGCCCAGCCCGGCCACGCGGGGTGGCCGGGGTCTTCAGGCGGTGGGGCTTACTGGCTGCCCCAGGGCTTGATCGCGTCTTTCAGCTTGTTGTAGCCGTCGAGGTAACGCGGCCGCTTGCCGCTATAGACCTTGTCGAAGGTCGCCAGCTGCGCGTCGAGCCAGTCGGCGAGCTTCTGGTTGCCGGGATTGGCGGCCTTGTAGGCTTCGTTGATCAGCACGAAGTGGATGCGCGGATCGTACGGCTCCTTTTCGCCGCCGACGGTCTCGTCGCCCGCGAGCAGCCGCAGCAGCATCGCGTCGGCAGAGCCCAGCGTCTGTTCGTAAATCGGCTCGCCCTCGACGCGGTACATGACACTCGTCATGTCCTTGCCGTTGGTCATGGTGAAGCCCATGTCGGTCCACAGCTTCTTGATGTCGATCTTGGCGCCGGCCTTGTCGAGCACGATCTGGCCCCAGGCGCGCAACACGTCGGGCGCGTCCGCCATGAGGTCGGTCAGTCGGTCGCCGTCGAGGTCGGTCGCGTAGACGATACATTTGCGCTGCTGAATCATGTCGTGCAGCAGCAGGCCGAAGTTGGTGTCGGAAATATGCTCGTAAACATCGCCACCCCAGTTTTCCATGCCGGCCTTGAAGTCTTTCGGCAGCAGGGCAACGATGGCATCGACGTTCGCCTTGTGTTCTTCGTAGGCATCCACCGAGTACTGGCGCTTCAGCTTGAACTTGGTGCCCTTCAGTAGCCAGCGGACGATGCCGGCGTTCACGGCATCCTCTTTCGCCTGAGTCGGCTTGGTGGCCACGCGGCCGATCTGGCCGGTTTCGTGGACCATCTTCAGGAACAGGCGCGCGGCGTAAGCCATGCGTACGCCCGGCGTATTCATTTCGGAGTGAATATTGCCGGTGGCCTTGTCGACGACGAATTTCTTGTTGTCCTGCGAGTAGGGCAGGCCGGGCATGAAGCGGATGCTGGTGATGCCGCCGTATGGGCGCACGTTGCAGTAGACGCCGGCGGCGGTGCGCAGCGGTGCGTTGGCGGATTTGCCGGCCACCACGACTTTCTTGCCGCCCTCGTTGACCATGAAGTCGCCGGCGGTCGACCATTTCAGGCTGGTGTTGTCCATCTTGCCGAACCACTCGAGCGACACCAGTTTCGTGTCGTGGCGGAACTGCGCCATCATCGGCACGCCGAGGAAGGGCAGGCCCAGCACGTCGAGCGCCATCAGCGTGCCGTTCAGCGCGAACATGTCGGTGAACGCATGGGCGACCGGCTTGACGCCACCGGCGCTGTTGCCGCCTTCCCAGATGACGGCGTCGGTGTAGCCGCGCGGCTGCACCTTGGAGCGCTTGTAGATGCCGTCGAGTGTTTTGAACAGATCGCCGTTCTGTTCTTCTTGGGCAATTTTCAGCAGGTCCAGGCGTGCGGTCATGATTCTCGGTCTCCGTTCGGGGGTCTGTCGGCGGGGTTGGGGTCGGTTGGGACGGTTCTGACGCGATCGGCGTGGTGCGGCGGAGGGGTGGGACGCGAAAACGATGCACGACGCATGCCCCGGTCTTTCCCCGCACGCCCGGCCGGGAACTGCCGATTATCTCACTATCGGCGTGTCGGATAAATGATCGGCAGCGGCGATGCGCCGGCATCGGACAAGAAAAAAAGCCCGTGGGGTTTCCCCCGCGGGCTTTTGTCTGCGAATTCTGTCCGGCGCGCGCGTTAAGTGGCGGCCTGGATGTTTGACGCCTGCTTGCCTTTCGGTCCCTGCGTTACCTCGAACGATACCTTCTGGCCTTCCTTGAGGGTCTTGAAGCCGTTCATCTGAATCGCGGAAAAGTGGGCAAACAGATCTTCACTGCCGTCGTCCGGAGTGATGAAGCCGTAGCCTTTCGCGTCGTTGAACCATTTGACCGTACCCGTTGCCATACAGCCGTCCCCATGCAAATTACCGGAAAACGCTTCCGGACGCGGTTTGGTGTTCCAAGATCGCACCCGCAGACCGGAGAACCAGCGAACGCCCGGGGCACCTCCGTAAAAAAACAACCCGGAGACCCGGCGCCAGGGGCGTGTTCGAGCGATTCGATTGCAAAACCGGCACGGCCTAGAGCTTGAGTCAACCCAACAGCGCATTTTCTAGGGCATCCGTCACGGGAAGTCAAGCACCGGTCCGGGCGGCGGGCGGCACGGACTTTGCTCCCGGAAAACCCCATGGATGACCGCCCCGCGCCCGCCTTTGACACCTTTCGCTCGCGCCGCGGGCAGACGCCACTTGCAAAAATCCGGGGTATGCCCAAAATAGCAACAGAAGTCGATGAGCAGGAACGACTTTCATGATGCCCACAAGGGGTGACAGCCTCAGTGCACTATCCGGCGATCAACAGCGTCCATAGCAACTTCAGCGTCAACAATAGTGGCTACGCGGCAACGCGACGATACCGTTCTCGAGGCCCAGAAGGCCAAGGTCAAGCCGCCGCCCCTGTTCAAGGTGCTGCTGCTGAACGACGACTACACGCCGATGGATTTCGTCGTCGTCGTGCTCCAGAAATTCTTCTCCTTGAGCCGCGAGCAGGCGACTCAGGTCATGCTCAAGGTGCACAAGGAAGGCGCGGGGGTCTGCGGGGTGTACCCGCGTGACGTCGCCGCCTCCAAGGTCGAACAGGTCACGGCGTACGCCCGCCAGCACCAGCATCCTTTGCGCTGCATGATGGAGAAAAACTGAAGATGATCGCCCAGGAACTCGAAGTCAGTCTGCACATGGCCTTCATGGAGGCCCGACAAAAGCGCCATGAGTTCATCACCGTCGAGCATCTCCTGCTCGCGCTGCTGGACAACCCCTCCGCATCCGAAGTGCTGCGCGCCTGCGGCACCGATGTCGAGGACCTGCGCAAGCAGCTCTCCGAGTTCGTCACCGAACACACGCCCATCCTCGCCACCGAGGACGCGGACACCCAGCCCACGCTCGGCTTCCAGCGCGTGATCCAGCGCGCCATCCTGCACGTGCAGTCCTCCGGCAAGAAGGAGGTCACCGGCGCCAACGTGCTGGTGGCGATCTTCGGCGAGAAGGATTCCCATGCGGTGTTCTTCCTGCACCAAAAGGGGGTGACGCGCCTCGATGTGGTGAACTTCATCTCGCACGGCATCAGCAAGGTGCCGCAGGCC
>JBOIEQ010000043.1:0-29992 GCA_050741255.1 Burkholderiales bacterium
GATGGTCGCGATGTCCCCTTCGCTGTCTGCGTGCGCCGACGGTGCGACCGCTGCCGCAGGGGTGCCGGCGTCGGCGCCCGCCCCTGCCAACCGCTTCCAAAACCGACGTAACACGCCGCTAGCCCGGGGCGCGCAGATCGCGGCACACCTGCGCGAGCACCGGCGGCCAGCCGCCACCGGGCAGCGCCCGAAACAGTTGCGTGCGCGGATACCACAACGGGTGCGCACCGGCGCGCGGGTAACGCCATTCCGGAGCCGCGGGAAGCAGCGTTCGCACCTCGAGTCCCAGCGCGCCCGCCAGATGCGCGATCGTGTTGTCGACCGTGACGACGCGGCCAATCGCGGCCAGCAGTGCCGCAGTGGACTCGAGATCGCGCCCAGCGTCCGGGAACAGATGAAGCGTGACGCCCGCCTCGCGCTGCACAGCGTCCGCCTCCGCGGCGACCTCGCCGTATTGCACGCTGGCGATCGCGCACCCGAGGCCGAATAACGGCAGGCAGTCGCGCAGCGGTATCGAACGCTGCAATCCGCGCGTCCGTGGCGAGCCGCCGCGCCAGGCCAACGCGAGCCACGGGCCGGGCACGAGCGCCGCGAGGCGGGCGCGCCACTGTTCGGTGAGTGCGGCGTCAGCCTGCAGATAACCGGATACGGCCGGAAAATCCGCTGCGCGGCGGCGGTACAGCGCGGGCACGCTGCCCAGCGGAATCTCCACGTCCGTCGCGGGCAAGGGCACGGCGCCGCCGCGCGGCGTGCCGACGATCGTCGCGCGCGGGAACGCGCGGCGGAACAACGTGGCAAGCCGCGGATCGCAGGCGACCGTCACCGCGCCGTCGGCGCGGGCGAGCACATCGGGCAGACAGGAGGCAAACATGATTTCGTCGCCGAGTCCCTGTTCGCCGTATACCAGCAGGCGACGCCCCGCCAGCGCTTCGCCCTGCCAGCGCGGTGCGCCCGTGCCGCCGGCCCCCGTCGCGGTGGCCTCGAAGCGCCGCTCGTATTCGTCCCAGCCGCGCGCGTAGTCGCCCTGCATCAGGCGCGCGTACGCACGGTTGAGCAGGGCATCGCCCAGGTCCGGCGCGAGCGCGAGCGCCTGCTCGTAGGCAGCGATCGCAGCATCGAGCCGGCCCAGATCGCGTAGCGCGTGGCCGGTAGCGGCGAGGATGGCGGGATTCCCCGGGCGTGCGGCATTGGCCCGCTCGAAGCGGGCGAGTGCTTCCGCCGCCGCCCCACTTTCCAGCGCGAGCAGGCCGAGGTTGTGCTGGGCTTCGGCATCGTCCGGCGCCAGGGCGAGCGCGCGCTCGAGGCTCGCGCGGCCCGCCGCGTAATCGCCCTGCAGGTATTCGACGTAGCCCAACTGACACCAGTACTGGGCGCGATCGGGCATCGCCGCGGCCGCCGCGCCGTAGGCCGCGCGGGCGGCGGCAAGGTCGCCGCGCCGCTTGGCACAGACCCCGCGCAGGAACTGCGCCGTCGGGCGGCCGCGGTCGTCGGTCGGCAAACGATCGAGTTCCTCCAGGGCCGCCTCGGGATGGCCCATCCCGAGCAGGGCCTCCACGCAGGCTTCGCGGAATTCCGGGCGCGCGGGCGAGAAATGCGCGGCCAGGGTGTAATGGTCGACGGCATCCTCCCACTGCTGCAGTACCGCCAACGCCAGCCCGAGCTGGTAATGCGCCTCGGCATCATCATGGGTGTGCTCGAGCGCTGCCTCCAGCAAGCGCACCGCCTCCGCAGGTTCCCCGCATTCGCGGGCCCGGCGACCGCGTACGAGCAGCGATTCAGTCGCCTCGGTTGGCGTCACGGTCCCAGTGCGGGAAGCGGCGGTCATGGCGCAGGATTCGTGCTTCAGTCAGGGTGGTGTCATGGTCGGTGGTCAGGTCAACGTGCAGGAGGGCTGAGCATTTCCCGCGTTTAACTCGGGCCGCCACGCGGTCGTTGCATACTGCAGGAAGCATACCAAGGCCGTCGCCCATCGTCGCGTCATCTCAATGCCGCGGCTCGAGGTAGAACTGCGGGCGCTGCTGCGCCACGCCGCCCTGTGGCAACGCCAGCGTCACCGCGTAACCGGCGCTGTCGCACCAGGCCGCGAAATCCTGCGTCCTGGCGGGCGCCACCGCCACGCACAAGGCCGGGCGGCAACGGGCGAGCAGTCCGCGCGCGCCGGCCAGCACCTCGAGTTCGTCGCCGGCGACGTCCACCATCAAAAAATCCACGGCCCCCAGTTCGAGCGCGTCCAGCGGTTGCATGTCCACCGGGCCGCCCGCTGCCGCCTCCACGCGCACTTCACCCGAATGATGCCGCCCCGCGGGGCGCAAGATGCCGCGGCCGGCCGCGGCACCGGCCGCAAGGCCGATCCAGCGGGTTTCCGCCGCGATCGCGTTGGCGGCGAGATTGCGCGCCAGCAGGTCCGCCACCGGCGGATTCGGCTCCAGCACGATCAGGCATTGCGGCGCCAGAAAACGACCGAGGTAAACCGCGCGGTTGCCCGCGTGCGCCCCCACGTCGAGGAATATCCCACCGGCGGCGCGACGGGCCGCCACCGCGTCCAGACCCTCCACCCCGCCGAAGCGTCCCTGCAGGTGCTGGCGCTGAAGGGGATCGAAAGGATCATCCACGAAAAACCGGAAGCGTTCGCCGCGGTGCGTGAAGTCGCGGTGGAAACCCGTGGCGCGGCAGCGCTCGACGATCATCGCCTCGACCGCCAGCCGCCACTGCGCGTCGGTGGCCGCGCGCGGGCCCGTGGAATGCAAACCGCGCCGGTTCAGGAACAAGGGCTCGCGCAGCTTGCAGCAGCGGTGCGCGGACCATACGCGATAGTAGTAGTCGAAATCCTCCCCGCAATCCAGGTGCGCTGCAAAAGGGGTGCGCTCGGCGACGGTGCGGCGAACGAAATGCCCCATCTGCAGCGTCGTCCAGGGATCGTTGCCGAGCAGGTCGCCGACCCCGGAAATCTTTTCCATCTGTCCCGCGCGCAGAGTCGTACTCTGTTCATCGGCGGCCAATTCGCAAATGGCGCCCCAGACGGCATCGTACCCGGCCGCGAGCGCGGCCCGTACCGTGCGAAACGCGTTCGCATGCAGCAGATCGTCCGCATCCAGAAAGAAAACCCACTCGCAATCCTGCTCGCCTGCGCGAACGACGCCAAGGTTGCGCGCGGCGGAACGCCCGAGTCGGCCCTGCGTGTCATCGATGGCGATCAGCGTATAGGCGTCGAACGGACCGCTGCCCGTCGCGAAGGCTTCCGCCACCGAGTCCTGCGCGTCCTCGGCGAGCAGTTCGTGTCCCGGACCGACCGGAATGATGATGCCGACCTTCACGCGGCGTCGGCCCGCAGCGCGTTCGCGAGGGCCGCCGCCACCGCGGACCAGTCGCCTGCGGCGGCCTGCCGCCACAACCGCGCGGCGGGATACCAGACCGTACGGTCGCCGGCGCGTCCCCAGCGCCAGTCGGCAGCCTGCGGCAACACGATCCAGACCGGACGGCCGAGCGCGCCGGCGAGGTGCGCGAGCGTGTTGTCCACGGTAATCACCCGGTCGAGCGCGCCCGTCAGCGCGGCCAGCCCGTCGAGGTCCGATGGATCGAGGTCCGGCCGCAGCGGCGCGTTGCCGGTGAGTGTCTGGATTTCGGCGAGTTCCGCTGCGGTCGCGTCGTGTTGCAGCACCATCCAGCGCACGCCTGGCGTTTTCAGCACCGGCGCCCAGGCAGCCAGCGGCATCGTGCGCAAGGCAGCGCGGTTCTTCGTGGTGCCGCCGCGCCAGGCGATGCCCATCACGTCGGCGGCCCCGCCCGTCGCCAATCGCCCGCGCCAGTGCGCGACCCGCGCAGGATCCGGCTGCAGGTAGCCGCCGTGCGCGGGAAAGGCAGCAGCCTCGCGCCGCAGAAATCGCGGCAAGGCGCCGATCGCGCTTTGACACACCACTGCCGGATGCGCAGCCAGCCAGCGTCGATCGCCGTCGCGCGGCGCCCCGTGCACGCGCACGCCGGGGAATGATCGCGCGAACAGCGAGGCAAGGCGCACATCGCATTCGAGCACGACCGCGCCTGCCCGTCCGTGGGCCTCCGGAATGCAGGAGGCGAACATGATCTCGTCGCCCACGCCCTGCTCGCCGTGGATCAGGAGCGCGGCGCCGGCGCCGAGCGTCCGCCCGTCCCATTCCGGCAGGGGGAAATGCCGCGGCCCCGCGCCACGCGTGCGCTGGTGGCGCGCCTCGTAGTCGTCCCAGCCGCGCGCGAAATCCCCTTGGCGCAGACCGATCACGGCGCGGTTCCAGCGGTATTCCGCGACACCGGGGTGCGCGGCGAGCAGGGCATCCAGGTGCGCGAGCGCGGCGTCGGGCTGCCCCAGTTCGTCGAGCGCGAGCGCGAGATTCGCCTGCGCGGCGGCGAGTTCCGGCGCCAGGGCCGTGGCCCGGCGGAAACACCCGAGCGCCGCCGCCGGATCGCCGAGCTGTGTGAGATGAACCAGTCCCAGATTGGTCCACGCCGCGGCGTGTGCAGGGGCGCGCGCAATCGCGGCGCGGTAGGCGTCCGCGGCCTCCGCGGGCCGCCCGAGCCTGGCGAGCAGGCTGGCGCGTTCGAGCCACGCGTCGGGATTGCCGTCGGCCGCCGCGCCGGCACGGTCGAGCGCCGCCAGCGCCGCGGCCAAATCACCGCCCGCCGCCAGCAAGCGCGCTTCGACGACCGCGGCCATGCCCGCGACCGTCCTCCCGGCGCCGAAAGTCTGCGCGAGCAGGCTGTGATCCAGCGCCGCCTCGCGCTCCCCGGCGTCGAGCAGCACGGCGGCCAGCTCGGCATGGGCCAGGGCATGATCGTGGCGGGCGGCGAGCACCGCCCGCAGCAGATCGCCGACCTCGTCCGCGCCCCCGCCGCGCCGCCGCGCGGCGGCGAACAACGCGCGCGCATCCAAGTCCTGCGGGTCGGTCCTGAGTCGCGCCAGCGCCAGCGTCGCCACCGCGGCGACTTCGCCCTGGAACAGGCGGGCAAGGCCCGCTTCCAGCCAGGCGTCCGGCTGCGCGGGAGGCCTCGCGTCCGGAGGCGGCGCGGCGGGGGGCTGCGTCCGCTTGAACAGCCGGCGCACGCGCTCGCGCCAGGGCCGGACCATCGATGCCATCGAGGTGTCGGCGCCCGGTACGCGCCTAGGCCTTGGCGTCCGCCGTCACCCGCAGCATCGCGTCGCGTTCGCCGCGCCAGGCGTCGGCGTATTCGCAGTCGCGAAACTCGGGAAAATACGGGCCGCCCAGCGTGAAGTGCACCAGCGCGGCATCCGGGCGCGGCGCGCTGTAACCGACCAGATGGTTCCAGCGATCGGGCAACTCGCCGATCAGCTCGTCGCCGGCGAGCCACTTGAACTGGTGCAGTTCAAGGCCGCTCGCGGTGTTGACGTAGTCCGGCGTGAGCGCCGCGCAGCGCGCGTTGTTGAACAGCATCACGGAGGACCAGTTCTTCTTGGCGTAGGCAGTCTGCGGCTCGCCGAGGAACTTCACCGTCTCGCGCGGGCGATGATCGTGCTTGACGACCATCACGGCGTAGCGCTCGTCCCGCTGGGACCACAGCTTCGCGACGTCGTCGAGCATGACCATGTCGCAGTCCATGAACAGCGTCCAGCCCGTGAACCCGGCCAGGTACGGCGTCAGGAAACGGGAAAACGAGAAGTCCGTCGATTGCAGCGGGTGCCGCTCGCGCGTCAGCACGCCCGCCAGCTCCGAGAGCATGAGCGGGGCGATGCTCACGGGCTGCGAGGCGTGCGCGTGGATCGAATGCGCGAGCACGCTGAAGGCGACGGCCTCGCGCGGATCGTAGCCGATGGTGATGTTGATCACGATCCTGCGCCCCCACGGATCAGCGGCCTGCGGCCCCGGGTTTGCCCCATCTGGCGAGACTCCTTTGCAGTGATGCGGTTCTGCGCACCGTTTCCGTCAACGGCGAACCGCGCATGCGGACAATAACAAAAATCATCACCGGCAGACGAACGGCGCGTACGCCGCGCGAGGACGGGCATACTTCACAGTCCGTATCCGCGCAAGGCCTGCGTCGCCGCCGCGATGACGCTGTTCCAGTCGCCGTCCGCGGGCTGGCGGAACATCCGGGCCGACGGATACCACGGCATGCCGGCACCCGCGATGCCGTAGCGCCATTCCGGCACGTGCGGCGCCAGGACCCAGACCGGGCGTCCGAGCGCGCCGGCGAGATGCACGTTGGTATTGCAGACGCTGATGACGAGGTCGAGCGCGCAGACCAGCGCCGCGCTCTCGGCAAAGTCGGCAACCGCCTCCGGCCAGCGCTGCAGACGGACACCCTGCGCGGACTCGAGCGCCTCGATCTCCGCATCCACCTCGCCGTACTGCAGGTTGACGAAGCACGCGGGCCGGCGGCGCAGCAGCGGCAGCAAGGCCTCCAGCGACAGCGAGCGCAGGCCGCGCCGCGTGCGCGGCGTGCCGCCCTGCCATGACAGCCCGATCCGCAGGCCCGGCCCCAGGCCGGCCAGCCGGTCCCGCCAGGCGGCCACCCGCGCGGGATCGGCGCGCAGATAGCCGGTGTGCGCGGGGAAATCCTCCCTGCGGCGCCGGAACAGTTGCGGCAGGCTGCCGACGGGGATCTCGACCGCCGCGCCGCCCGGCCCCGGATGCGGCGGCGGAACGTCCGCCGCCGTCACGACGGTCGCGAACGG
This sequence comes from Burkholderiales bacterium, assembly GCA_050741255.1. GTDB lineage: Bacteria > Pseudomonadota > Gammaproteobacteria > Burkholderiales > SG8-41 > CAZXNF01. The sequence continues at coordinate 6,665 of JBOIEQ010000043.1, forward strand.
AAACGACTGCGCGAACAGCGCCGCGAGCCGCGGCGAGGCCTCGACCACGACGTGCCGCGCACGCGTGGCCAGGTCCGGCAGGCAGCCGGCGAACATTATCTCGTCGCCGAGGCCCTGTTCCCCGTACGCCAGCACGACCCGCCCGTCCAGCGCCTCGCCATTCCATGGCGCGGCGCGATGCACCCGCGCGGGCACCTCCCGGCTGGCGAGACGCAGGTCGTAGTCCTCCCAGCCGTGGACAAAGTCCCCCTGCAACAGGCGCAGGATCGATCGATGCCAGCGCGCGAGCCGGAAGTCGGGCTTTAGCGCGATCGCCCGTTCGTAATGCAGGGCCGCCCGCTCGAACTCGCCCAGGTCCTGCAGAGCGATCGCGAGATTGTTATGCAGTTCAGCATCGTCGGGGCAGTGCGCGAGCGCGCGCGCATAGGCGGCCAGCGCCTCCCGCGGGCGGTGCATTTTTTGCAGCGCGAAGCCGAGCGACAGCAACAGTTCGTCGTCATCCCGTCCGTTCGCGGCGGCGGCCTCGCACAGCGCCAGCGCCTGCGCGGCGTCCTGCGCCTCGAGCAGCAGTACGACGATGTTCTTGAGCAGGTCCGGACGTTCGGGTTCCAGCGCGTACGCGCGGCGAAACGCATCGAGCGCAGCTGCCGGGCGCTCACGGCTGCGATAGAGCAGGCCGAGATTCATATGCACGCCGGCACCGGCATGGCCGGCGGAGATGGCATCGAGGTACGCGCGCTCCGCGGCCTCGTGCTGGCCCGCCAGCCAGTAGGCGTTGCCCAGATCGACCGTGGCCGCGTTGTGGTCGCCGGTCACTTGCACGGCGCGCTCCAGCAGGGCTACGGCTTCCGCAAAACGCCCGCTGCGCCCCAGCATCGCGCCGAGTCCGTGCAGCGCCGCGGTGTTCATGGGGTCCATCGCCAGAAGCCCGCGATACACGCGCTCCGCGGCGGCAACATCGCCCGCGGCCTCAAACGCGCGGGCATCGTCGACACTCGCGCGCGTCCCGTGCAGCAAGCGCCTGACCAGACTACCGAGCATCAAACGCGATTCGCCTTGTACGGGAGGAGTTCATTGACGGAACCCAGGCCGTCAACCATAATCCAACACACTGTTTCAATGAGAAAAATTACACACATTCTGTTGTTCTCTTGTTCTGTTGCCCCATTGTTCATAGGGTTCGTGGTGATCGTTGGGGCGCTTTACCCACACCTATTACACTGTATCGCACCCTGCCCAACCGCGCGCTTGCCGCTTGTCAGTACTTAAAAGCCCACTGATCCATTCCGGTCCATCCGCCGCCTGACTACTGCCATCCCGACAGCCATACTTTCCTCTATCCGCATTCCGCGCTGACGGGAGACGCCCAGCCCGATGTCCCTGCTCCGATCATTATTCTCCCGCCGGAAATTGGCGGCCGATCCGCGCAAGTCTGCGAAGGCCTTCGTCACGCTTGAGCAGTACGAGCAGATACAGCCGACGGCGACGCTCACCGACGGCGACATCGAAGTGGTTTTTTGCACCCCCAGCCAGCACACCAAATGGCGCATTGACAGCTTCTTCACCAAGGAACCGGACACACTGGAATGGATCCGGGGGTTTTCCGCCGGCGAAATACTGGTTGATGTTGGTGCCAACATCGGGATGTACAGCGTGTGGGCGGCGAAGACCCGGGACGTGCGCGTCTTCGCATTCGAGCCCGAGTCGCAAAACTACGCCCTGCTGTATCGCAACATCGTGGCCAACGAACTGGCACAACAGGTCACCGGATACTGCCTGGCGTTGGCGGAGACCTCCCGCTACGACAGGCTGCATCTGAGCCACTTCCTTTTGGGCGGTTCCGGCCACATGTTTGGACTTGAGGCCGATTATCAGTTGCGGCCACGCCCCTCGGCAGTGTCACAAGGCTGCGTCTCGGCGACGCTGGACGAACTGGTCGCCTGCGGCGCCGTGGAGGCTCCCCACTACATCAAGCTGGATGTCGATGGCCTGGAGCACGCCGTATTGGCCGGTGCGCGGGGCACCTTGCGCAGCACCCGGCTGAAATCGGTGCTGGTCGAAATCAATACCCGGCTGGCGGAGCATCGGGCGCTGATCGATGAGATGAAAGCCCTGGGGTTCACTTACTCCGAGGCACAGGTGGCGCGCGCGATGCGCACCAGCGGGGATTTCGAGGGATGCGCGAATCATGTCTTCTTTCGCTGAAGAACACGTGCTCTACCGCATCGCCAACGCGGTACTGCGGGAGCATCCCTATCCGCACTTGTACGTTGAGGACGTATTTCCGGCCGACTATTATTCGGCCATGCGTGCCCACTGGCCGGGCACGGAATCACTGCACACCCTGGACCAGTACGGGCGCGTACCGGAGGGCGCCTACCCGGAACGCTTCGCAATGCCACTGGACGCTGGTGGCATCGGGAGCCTGCCACCGGACAAACAGGCATTCTGGGGCGGACTCGAAACATGGATGCTGACCGACCATTTTGTCCGCGCCCTGGTCGACAAGTTCAAATCCCATGTGGAAGCGCGCTTCGAGCGGCCGGCCGCAGCCTGTCAGTTCGAGTGCGAGGCGCTCGTCGTGCGGGACCGGACCAATTACGCGATCGGTCCGCACACGGACTCGCCCCACCGGCTGCTCTCGCTGCTGTTTTACTGCCCTGACGACGATCGTCGCAGCCATCTGGGCACCTCGATTTACGCGCCCAAGGATCCGCAATTCCGCTGCCGGGGCGGTCCGCACTATCCCCACGACTGGTTCAACCGGGTCGTGACCATGCCCTACCGGCCCAACTCGCTGTTCGCCTTTTTCAAGACCGACCACTCCTTTCACGGCGTGGAAAAAATCGAGGATGCGGACGTGGAGCGCGACGTGCTGCTCTACGATATCCGTGTGCCCAAGTCGGGACCGGACCGGATCGTCCGCGCTGCGCAGGCCTCGGGCGGCGGCATGGGATTGGGGCTTAAACTGCTGAAAGGCCTGTGGCGTGGACGCAAGCCACCGTCGGGAAACCAGGAGAACACATGATGGGCATGTTCGGATCGGTATCAGGCAAGGACATCGACGTCTTCGCCAAGGAACTTGCAGTGGAGATTTCCAAGCGCTATCCGCCGGCGCTCGACAAGGGCAGCCAGCGCCGGGTGTCGCAGAAACGGCTGACCACGATCCTCGAGGAAACTTTCGTCAAGGCCTCGGCGTTCCGGCAGGAGCACAACCTCGGCGTCTACAAGAAAGCGCGCCTGGGCAACACCTTCCGCTGGGAACTCGAGGAACTGGGCTACAGCAAACCGTTCATCGAGGTCGCGACCGAGGGCTTGATCGTCTACATCACCCGCAAATAATGCCCCTCGCGACGGCGGGATTCCCGCCGTTCACGCCGCCGGCGGCGCGACGTAGCCGGGGATCCGCGCAGGATCCACTTCGTCGATCTGCGCCGGGTCGAGAAACTGCTTGGCGTATTTCAAGTACACCTTGTCCCACATGAAAACGTCGAACAGGTCGGGATCGACGTGTCCTTCCAGTTTGAAGCGGCCCAGGATGGCGAGCGATGCCGACAGCGTCTTGCCCGGCTTGTAGGGCCGGTCCTTGGCGGTCAGCGCTTCGAAGATGTCGGCGATGCCCATGCAGCGCGCCTGCACCGACATCTGGTCGCGCGTCAGTCCGCGCGGGTAACCCTTGCCGTCCATGCGCTCGTGGTGGCCGCCGGCGTACTCGGGCACGTTCTTCAGGTGCTTGGGCCACGGCAGCGCCTCCAGCATCTCGATCGTAACCTCGATGTGATGATTGATGATGTGGCGTTCCTCCGCGGTCAGCGTCCCGCGCCGGATCGTCAGGTTCCCGAGTTCTTCCGCGGTCAGGAAATCCACTTCCCGGCCTTCCTCGTCACGCCAGCGGTACTTGCGCGCGATCATCTCCACGCGGGCGACGTCGGCGTCCTTCATCGCCTCGCCCCCGACGTTCGCGCGCCGCAGGAACGTGCGGTCCTCGTCGATCTCCCGCAAGCGTGCTGCGAGCGCCCCGGCCGCGCCGGCATCGCCCGCCGCCTGCGCGCGCAGCGACGCGATTTCCGCGTCGCGCTTGACCACCTCGAAACGGGTGTCCACGAGATGCACCCGGTCGAAGATGGTCTCCAGCTTGGTCGACTTGTCGACCACGTGCACCGGCGTCGTCACCTTGCCGCAGTCGTGGAGGAGGCCGGCGATCTTCAGCTCGTAGCGGTCCTTGTCGGTCATCCGGAAGTCCTTCAGCGGACCGACCTTGACCTCGTTGACCGCGTCCGCCAGCAACATGGTCAACACCGGCACGCGCTCGCAGTGCCCGCCGGTATACGGCGACTTGTCGTCGATCGCCGCGTTGATCAGGTTGATAAAACTTTCGAACAGGTTCTCCAGATGGCTGATCAGGAGCCGGTTCGTCAGCGCGATCGCGGCCTGCGAGGCGAGCGATTCGGCCAGTTGCTGGTCCTCCGACGAGAAGGGGATCACTTCGCCGGTGCGCCGGTCCTTGGCGTTGAGCAGTTGCAGAATGCCGATGACCTCGTTCTCGTGATTTTTCATCGGCACCGTGAGGAAGGACTTCGAGCGGTAGCCGGTCTTCTTGTCGAAATTCTTGGTGCCCGAGAAGTCGAAACCCTCCTCGGTGTACGCGTCCGCGATGTTCACCGAGCGGTCGTGGTGATAGGCGTAGGCGGCGACCATCGAGAGGATGGGCTGGCCGTCCTTGTCGTAGAGATTGACGGGGTAAAACGGGATTTCGACGCCGCTGGTGCCGCCCATGGCGATGCCGAGCGTGTCGTTGCGCATGATCTCGAACTTGAGCGCCCGCTCGTCGGTCATGCGGTAGAGCGTGCCGCCGTCCGCGTTGGTGACCTCCTTGGCGGCAAGCAGGATCGCTTCCAGCAGCTTGCTGAGGTTGGTCTCTTTGGAGAGCGCCGCCCCGATGCGGTTCAGCTGGTCCAGCCGCCGCAGCAGGTCGCCGGATTCCGGCAGGCGCTCAACCTGGTTCACCGCAGCACCCCTTCGCCCTGCGGCTTACTTGATACAGACCGCGCGGACCTGCGCGATGTCGGTGATGCCCGCGAGCACTTTCTCGATGCCGTCCATCTTCAGGGTGCGCATGCCGCTTTCGAGCGCGGTGGCGAACATCTCGGCGACGCGCGCGTGCTCCTGAATATTCTTCTTCAGCTCATCGGTGCCGACCAGGAGCTCGTGCAGGCCGACCCGGCCCTTGTAGCCGGTCTTGCCGCAGGTATCGCAGCCGGTAGCCGTCTGGAGGGTGATCTCGCCCTGCTCGTTGCCGAACTCCTTGCGCCAGGCATCGAACTGCGCGGCGCGCGACTTCTTCGGGTCTTTTTTCCACGTATCCGTGTTCATCAACTCGAGGGAGTACTCGTCCATCAGTTTGTCGAGTTCTTCCTGGGTGGCGACGTGCGGCTTCTTGCACTTGCACAGGCGCTTGGCCAGACGCTGGGCGAGAATGCCGAGCAGCGCATCGGCGAAGTTGAAGGGGTCCATGCCCATGTCGAGCAACCGGATGATCGATTCCGGCGCGCTGTTCGTATGCAGAGTGGCGAACACCAAGTGGCCGGTCAGCGAGGCTTCGATGCCGGTGCTGACGGTCTCCTTGTCGCGCATCTCGCCGACCATGATGATGTCCGGATCGGCCCGCAGGAAGGCCTTCATGGCGATGGCGAAGGTCAGCCCCGCTTTCGGGTTCATCTGCACCTGGCGCAGGCCGCGCTGCGTGATCTCTACCGGATCCTCAGCGGTCCAGATCTTGGTATCCGTGGTGTTGAGATAGCCGAGCACGGAGTGCAGCGTGGTGGTCTTGCCGGAGCCGGTCGGGCCGCACACGAAGAACAGGCCATACGGCTTGGACACCACCTCTTTACAGACTTCGAGGTTGTGCCGCGACAGGCCGAGCTTGTCGAGCGGGATCGGCTCGCCGGCGGCGAGGATCCGCATCACGATGTCCTCGACGCCGCCCTGCGAAGGGATGGTCGCCACCCGCAGCTCGATATCGAGCGGTCCCCAGCGCTTGAACTTGATCTTGCCGTCCTGCGGTTTGCGGCGCTCGGAAATGTCGAGATCGCACATGATCTTCAGGCGTGCCGCGATCGCACTGCGATAGGCCGCCGGCACCGAGATGTACGGCACCAGGGAGCCGTCCTTGCGAAAGCGGATCTCGGTCTTCTGCTTGCCGGGATAAGGTTCGACGTGGATGTCCGACGCCCCCTGCTGGTAGGCGTCGATGATGACCTTGTTGACGAGCTTCACGACCTCGTTGTCAGAGGCTGCGGAGGCCGCGTCCTCGTTGGCTTCGTCGCTCTCCCCTTCCTCCGTACCCATGCCGTCGAGCAAGTCGCCGATCGAGCTGCCGTCGTCGACAACGCCACTCGCCGCGCCGCTGGCACCGAAGAACTGGTCGAGCGTGGCTACGAACTCGCGCTGGGTGGAGACCTTGAAGATCGCCTTGGCCTTCGGAAAAACGTTGTTGACCATGCGCGAACCACGAACCTTCTCGGGGTCGGTGGTCATCACGAACAGCCCGTCCTTGGTGTCCTCCAGAGGCAACCAGCCACTGGACTCCAGGAACTCGCGACTGATGTTTTTCAGCAGGTCAAACGGCTTGACACGATCGGTCTTGAACGCCTCATACGGCACACCGAAATAGGCGGCCAGCGCATCGCCGATCGGCCCGGCCTTGACCTGGAACTCCTCCATCAGCACGGTTTCAATGTCGAGGTTCTTGCGCCGCGAAGACCGCGCCGCGAGTTCCAGTTCCTCGGCGGTGATGACGGCATTGGTGACGAGCTGGTCGTACTTGCCGCGGATGGACACCTGCTGCGGGTGCGCCCGCTGTCGAAAGGCGATCGACAGCGTCTCGCACAGGTGCATCATGCCCTCTTCCATCACCGGCGGAAAAGGCTGGCCGCTCTTCGCGTTGATGAGCTGGACGACGCCGACCAGTTCCTTGGTCTGTGGATCGGACACCGGGCCCACCAGCATCTGCTTGGTACGGTAGCCGGTCTTGAGGTCCACCTGCTTGAGGAAATTCAGTTGCGGGCTGTAGGCCTTCAACTCCTTGTCGTCGTAGACGTCCCGGATATTGATGACCTTCTTGTTGACCGCGACGAAGCCGGCGATGCTCTGATCGTTGATCGGGAGTCGCAGGTCCTTGAACGAGACCAGCCCGGTCTTGATCTTCGAGATGATCGACTGCTTGTCCTCGGACAGCGCGTAGATCGTCAGCCGGTCGGCGTTGAACAGGCCGGTGATTTCCTGCGACAGTTCCAGCATGATCTCGTCGAGATTGCTGGTCGCATGGATCTTGTTGGTGACGGCCTGCAGGCCCTTCGAGAAGACCAGCTTCTCGGCAAGATTGTCCGCGCCGGCCGGCTTGGTGGTTTCCAGTACGCTCGCCATAAACAACCTCTTTGCCGTGAACAGCAGGGCGGGGCTTCAGCGGCCCCTCCCCCGCCATGCCCAAAAATTGTTAAAAGTCGAACACCTGATTGTTTTCGAGCATGCGCGGCGCATACCGACCGGCACACTCGACAATTTCCTGCATTGTAACCTCGGCCTCGCCGGGCTTGAGGTGCGTGATGTACACCGCCGCCTCGCGGGTCAGATGGGCCAGTTCCTCCGCCAGCAGGCTCGGGCACAGGTGCTTGGAGGCCACCGCCAAGTCCTTCTCGCTGTTGCGAAAAGCAGTTTCGATGATCAGCGTCCGCAGGTTTTCGATGCGGTTTACCGCGGCCCACAGCGGCGGGTTGACGGTCGTATCCCCGGTGAACACCAGGCTCGCCTGGCCGGAATCGAGGTGGTAGCCCACGGCCGGCACGACGTGGTTGGCCGGCAGCGGCGTGATGCACCGGCCGCCGGGCAGGGCCACCGTCTTCCCCACCTGCACGCTTGCGTAGCGCAGGAAAGGCTTCGCGGCATCCGGGATCTGGGTGAAGTCCGGCCACAGCTTCCAGTTGAAGAGGTGCTGGCGCAGCACCTCCAGCACCGGGTCGATGGCATGCACGACGATCGGCCGATCGCGCATCCAGCCCACCGTATCCAGCAGGAAGGGGATGGAGGTCACGTGATCGAGGTGGGCATGCGTGACGAACACGTGGTCGATCTTCGCCAGCGCGGCCATGTCGAGATCGCCCACGCCCGTGCCGGCGTCGATCAGGACGTCGTCATCGAGCAGGAAGGAGGTGGTGCGCAATGCGCCACCGATCCCACCGCTGCAACCGAGCACCTTGAGCCGCATGCTGATTCCGTCTCCGGCTATTTGGTGTCGAACGTGTAGGCGCCGTCCCAGCCCGGGCCGGGCGGGTTCTTGCGCAACATCGCGATGCGTTCCGGAAACGTCTGCGAGTACAGCACGTTGACCGCCGCCGTCTTCTGCAGATTAAAGAGCTGGAGTTCCGCCATGTCCCAGTCCTGCGCCCGGTAGAGTTTGAGGAACTGCGCGTAGAGCTTTGCCTCGTCGAGCCGCGCCTTGTCGACCTGGCCGGCCGGCCCGAGCGGTTCGAAAATCGCAACCGCCACGTCCTTGCCCTTGACGCGCACGCGGTCGAGTTCCCGATAGACGAAGTCGGGCGCGGCCTCGCGCGTCTTTTCGCCAACTATGATAGCAGCGCCGTAGGTCTTGGTGATGCCCTCCACGCGCGACGCGAGGTTGACCGCGTCGCCCATCGCCGTGTAGGCCTTGCGATCCTTCGAGCCCATGTCGCCCACGCGCACGTTGCCGGAGTTGAGCCCCACCCCGATCTTCAGCTCGGGCCAGCCGCGGGCGACGAATTTCTCGTTCAGTTGCGCACAGACGACCTGCATCTCGAGGGCGGTGACGACGGCGTTCTTCGCGTGGTCCGGATCGGTCACCGGCGCACCCCAGAAGGCCATGATCGCGTCGCCGATGTACTTGTCGAGCGTGCCGCGATGGCGCCGGATGACGCCGCTCATGCCTGTCAGGTATTCGTTGATGTACTCGCGCAGGTCCTCCGGCGACAGCGCCTCGGAGATGCTGGTGAAGCCGCGCACGTCGGAGAACAGGATGGTCAATTCCGCCGCTTTCGGCAGCATGGAATACTTGGCCGGGTCGCGCGCCATCTCGTCCACCAGTTCCGGCGGCACGTACTGGCCGAACAGCTCCGTGAACTGGCGCTTGCCGCGCGCCTCGATGAAAAAACCGTACGACATGTTAAGCGCGAACAGCAGCGCGATCAGGGCCAGTCCCGAGGCCAGCGGCAGGACCAGGTTGCCGTGCTTGAAGACGACGAAATTCAGCGCGATCACCACCGCCAGCACGACGATCGTCACCCCCAGCGATTTGACCGGCGACAGCAGGGGAAGCAGCACGGCGAGCGCGACGCCCGAGAACAGTAGCAGCACGAATTCCGCGCCCACCACGTACGGCGGCTTCTGCTTGATGTTGCCGTCGAGCATGCCCGCGATCAGGTTGGCGTGCACCTCGACCCCCGGATACACGTTTTGCACGGGCGTGGCCCGCAGGTCGAGCAGCCCCGGAGCAGTGGTACCGACCAGGATGATCTTGTTTTTCAGCTCGCCGGCCGGCAGCCGGTCGTTGAGGATGTCGACGGCAGACACATAACGGAAACTGCCGCGCTTGCCGCGGTACGGCACGAGCGCTTCCACCCGCTCGTCGACCGGAATCCTGAGCGGCCCGAGTTCCAGCCACTCCAGGCCCGAGTAGCGGCGCGTCCAGAGCGAATCGCTCGGATAGCCGGGATGGACCGGCGGCAGTACACCCTTGTCGTCCCGGGCGAGCACTCGGATCATCGCGAGCGACAACGGCTCGTAGTAGGCGCCCTCGAATTCGGCCAGCATGGGCACCCGGCGGATGATGCCGTCCGGATCGGGGTCCACGCTGAAGAATCCGGCGGTCGCCGCGGCCTTCTGCAGCGGTGCCAGATTGGCCGTGTAGCCCACGTAATCCTTGAAGTCGATCTTCTTGCCGGCGAAGGTGCCGGCGGGCAGCAGCGGGTCGGGCAGGACACCGATGCGGACATCCTTTTCCTGCGTCAGCACGTAGCCCAGCACCACCGGGCGGTTGCGGATGCGGGACGCGAAAATGTCGTCGTACTCGAGCGCCGGCTCCAGCGACTTCAGCGCGGACTGGAACGCCGCGACATCGCGCAGTTCCTTTTGCGCGAGCCCGCGCAGCACCTTGATCCCGGAACTTTCATCGCGTTCCGCGAACACGACGTCGAAGCCCACCACGGCGGCGCCCTGGTGGTCGAACAGTTTGTCGAGCAGGAGCGCCAGCCGGTCACGCGGCCACGGCCAGCGGCCTTCGCCGCCCTTTTCGCGCTCAACCAGGCTTTTCTCGTCGATGTCGACGATGACGATGCGCGTATCCACCTGGTCCGTCGTGTTCAGCACGAGCCGGGTGTCGTAGACGATGGCTTCCAGGCGGTTGACCAACGGCAGTTCGAACGTCCACGCGCCGACCCCCCATTTCGCGGCATGGGCCAGAAACAGCACCACCAGGACCAAGCCCAGTGCGATGCGGACGGTATGCTTTTTCAACGCCCTTCCCCCTGTGCCCGGGTGGCCCTTACGGCGGCCCGGGATTTCTTAGAGCGCTGATTTTGCTGCAAAACCCGTGCCATTGGGCGCCCGCCAGCCGGGATTTCATGGCGCAGACGCACCCGCCCCGGGCAGAATGGTAAATGCGTTTATAAACAAAGGGTTAATTTTGCCCGCGCCAAGGGCAAGCGCCGCCAGCGGGGGTCAGGGCGTTTTGAGGAAAAACTCCATCTTCACCCCCGCCAATTCGATCACATCATGATCGTTCAGGGCGTGGGCCTGGGCGTCCAGGGTCTTACCGTTGACCACGGGAAATGCCGCGCCTTCGACATGGGTGATGAAATATCCATGGGGGCGCCGCGTGATCACGGCCACCTGCACGCCCGGTTTGCCCAGCGTGGTCAGGTTCTTGGTCAGTTCCAGTTCCTTGCCGGCGGAGGGCCCCGTCAGGATCTGGATCGCCGCCACGCCGGCAGCACCCGACAGCGGCGGACTCGAATTGGTGGCGGTCGAGGCCGTGGGGTTCGGGGTCGGCGGGTGGGCGTTGACCTGCGTATCGCCGAAACTTTGTGGCGGCGGCGCCATCATCGGCCGTTGGCCGGCAACCGGCGCCCGCAGCACCATGGTTTTCTCGAAATCGGCCACCGACGTCTGGCCGCCCTGCTCGCTCACGTACTTGAGCTTGTACTTGCCGATCTCGATGACATCGTTGTTCTGCAGGATGTGCTTCTTGACCGGGTTGCCGTTGACCAGCGTCCCGTTGGTGCTGCCCATGTCCTCGAGGAAGGAATCGTTGAGGATGGTGACGATCAGCGCGTGTTCGCCCGAGACCGCCAGATTGTCGATCTGGATGTCGTTGTGCGCCTTGCGCCCGATGGTGACGCGCTCTTTGTCGAGCGGCAACTCGCGGATGACCGCGCCGTCCAGGCTCATGATCAGTTTAGCCATGATCGTATCCCTCTTATTCTACTTGAACCACGCCTTCAATTTGCTCATCCAGCCGCCCGTCGCTTCGGCCTGACTGGCCTCCCCGACGCGCACCAGCACCACCGTGATGTTGTCGCGCCCGCCGCTGTCGTTGGCGAGCTGCACGAGCTGCGACGCCGCCAGCGCCAGGTTGCTCTGCAACTGCTCCACCAGGGACTGGATGTCCTCGTCCGCGACCATGTCCGACAACCCGTCCGAACACAGCAGGTAGATGTCGCCGGGCAGCGCGTCGTGCGTATGTACCTCGGTCTCTACTTCCGGGTCGATGCCGACCGCGCGGGTGACGAGGTTCTTGTTCTGCGAGTAGCGCGCCTGTTCCTTGCTGATCATGCCGCTGTCGATCTGCTCCTGCAGCAGCGAATGGTCGCGCGTGACCTGTTCCAGCTGGCCCGCGCGGTAGCGGTATAGCCGCGAATCCCCGATGTGGCCGACCGTGATCTGGCTGCCGTGGAAGAGGGCCACCACCAGCGTGGTGCCCATGCCCGCGTACTGCGGCTGGCTGCGTGCCGTCTGGTAGATCGCGCCGTTGGCCTTGGCCGAGTTCTCGGTGATCAGCGCCTCGGCCAGTTCCGGGCCGCCGGCGCCCTTGCCCGAGGCGAGCACATTGCGCATCTCCTCCTTGATCATGGCCACCGCGATGCCGCTCGCCACCTCGCCCGCGTTGTAGCCGCCCATGCCGTCGGCCAGCACCGCCAAGCCCAGTTCCGGGTCGATCTCGAAGCTGTCCTCGTTGTGCGAGCGCACCATGCCCGGGTCGGTGGCGGTCGCGAACTCCAGGGTGTGGGCAGGTTTCATCGGTGTCGCGTCTCACAACGTGATATCGACCGCGCCCTGCTTGAGCGAGTCGAGACACTGGCGCAGGGCGGAGGCGAATTCCTCGCCCGTCTGGTAGCGCGCCTCCGGCTGCTTCGCCAGGGCTTTCTCGATGATGGCGTACAGGCACTCGGGCAGCGCGGGATTGTACTGGGTGATGTCGGCGTGCGGCTCGTTGGCGATCTTGAACATGAGCTGCGCCATTGAATCGCCCTCGAAGGGCAGCTTGCCGCAGGACATCTGGTAGAGCATCACCCCGAGCGAAAACAGGTCCGAACGCCCCTCGATCTTGCGCCCCGCGAGCTGCTCGGGCGACATGTAGGAAGGCGTGCCCAGCACCATGCCGGTCTTGGTCTTGGACGAATCGGTGATGCGCGCGATGCCGAAGTCGGTGACCTTGACCACATCGGTGTCCGGCTCGTACATGATGTTGGCCGGCTTGATGTCACGGTGCACGACGCTGTTGGAGTGCGCGTAGTTCAGCGCATCGGCCACCCGCGCCACGATCGACATCACCCGCGGCAGCGGCATCAGGTTGTCGGGCTTGGTGAAGGGCGCGAGATCGCGGCCCTTGAGCAGTTCCATCGCGATGTAGGCGAGATCATGCTCCTCGCCGGTGTCGAAGATCGTCACGATGTTGGGGTGATTGAGCCGGCCGGCCGTCTGCGCTTCGCGGAAAAAGCGTTCCTTCACTTCCACCAGCTCGTCGGCCTCGAACTCCTGGGACAGCGCCATGGTCTTGATCGCCACCACGCGGCCGATCTTGGGATCCGTGCCCTGATAGACGACGCCCATCGCGCCCTTGCCGAGTTCCTTCTCCACCTGGAAGCGGCCGAGCATCGGCTTCTCCCCGGCGTTGAGCATCATGGTGCCGCCCGGATGGCCGGAAGCGCCGCCGAGGATGACCGTCTCCGACATGGTCTTGGAACGGTCGGCGCGGTCCTTGACGTCGCGGAACTTGGGCGCCCATTCGGCGATGAAGCGCAGCACCGCCTCCGCCTTGTTGAACTGCCGCTTGCGCTCGAAATCGAGCGCCAGGTTGTAGAGCAGTTCGGCCGAGCGCTCTTCCTTCGGCAGACGGCGGAAGTAATCGTAGGCGGTGTCCAGATTGCCGCGGCCCTGCTCGGCGAGACCCAGGTTGCGGTTGGTGATGACCAGGTCCGCGTCGGCCACCTGCTTGCCGCGCTCGGTCATCAGGAAGCGCTTGGTGGTGAGCGCGGCGTGCCCCACGATCAGCAGCGTCGCCGAAGCCATCAGCTTCAGCCATAGCAACTGGCCCGCCATCAGCGCGAAGTGAACCGCGATCAGCGCCACCAGGATACCGACGGTCGTCAGGGCGCCCGCGCCCGCCTTGAGCCGTGGCAGCACCACAATCAGGTAGGCCGCCACCAGCAGAAAAACGAGCATCTCGGCCAGCAGCGCCCAGCCCGGACGCACGAAAAAATCTTCCTTGAGGATGGAGGACACCGCGTGCGCGAGCGAGAGCGCGGGCGGGGTCGACGATGAATAGGGCGTCACGAACGCGGTGCCCACGCCGGCGGCGGTGGTGCCGAGGATCACGATCTTGTCCTGGAACTTGGCCGCCGGCACCTTGCCCGTCAGCACATCGAAGAACGAGTCGACCTGGAACGGTGGCTTGCCGTCCTTGTCGGCGTACCAGAACGTGTACATCGCGAGTTCGGGGTCGGTGCGGATCTTGAGCTTGCCGACCGCAACGTCCTCGCCGGGCTTGACCTGGATGTCCGCCACGCCGAGGTTCAGGCTCTTGGCCACCGCCATCAGCGACAGCGCCGGGAACATGCGGTCGAAGTAGCGCACCATCAGCGGTTCGCTGCGCACGGCGCCGTCCACGTCCGGCGCGGCGTTGAGGTGGCCGAGCGCCGCCGCGGGCATGCCGATCTCGGGAATCGGCACCACCGGGTTGATGCCCGGCAGCGGCTGGTCGTCGCCCTTCGGAATCGGCAGGCTGTAGGCGGCGACATAGTCAGCAAGCGGCTTGTCGGGGCGGCCCTGCGGTTCGGCGGGAAAGGGTTGCAGCACGAACGGCAGCAGCACGTTGCCGGCCTGCTTGACGCTGGCGGCGAGCCGCTTGTCGGTGTCGAGCTTGTCGGCGGCTTCCTTCAGCACCACGTCGAACTGCGCGGCCTCGGCGTCGGTGCGCAACTTCGAAGCGGCGAGCATTTCCGACAACTTGTTGATGTAGGCGAGGCCCGGGTCGGCCTGCGGCTCGAAGAAAAACACGCTATAAACGATCGCCTTGGCCTTGGCGCCCGCCAACAGGTCGATCATTTTGGCGTGCACGTCGCGCGACCACGGCCAGCGGCCAATGTTGGCGATGCTTTCGTCGTCGATCTTGATGACGACCACGCGGTCCGACGGCGTCCGCGAAGTGGCGACCACGCCCAGATCGTAGGCTTTGCGCTCGAGACTCTGGACGAGATCACGACCGGACGCGACGATGACGACCAGCGTCACCACCAGTCCGAGAAACCAGTCGGATTTCCAGAAGCCTGTTTTACCCATCCCCGCGTCCCTGCGTCCCCTGTAGGCCTGGCCGGCGACCTTGTTGACTGGTCAAACCGAAAAATTCGTTTAGTTGTAATGGTTTAACGACGTTACTCAAAGATTTTACGATAAGTCGCGTCAAAGTCCATGATTTTTTTTGGAAGTGTCATAAAAACAGGCTTCAAATTCAGCCAGTTGGCGCAATCACGCCACACTGGAGTGTAAACGAGCGACAGCCGGCCGCCACCGGCGAACGGGGCAGCCAGCCTAACTATCTGACAGAAAAGAGGGTTTATATGCGCACGCGGCGCGTGCGCAGGTGCCCCGGAGACGCCGCGTCAGGCGCCGAGCAGCGTTCCCGCGGCCAGCTTCGCTGTCTGGGCCAGATCGCCGCCACTGAGCTTCTTGCCGTCCTCAAGGCGGGCCTTGAGGACCTCGATGCGCCCGCCTTGGGCGGTGACCTTGAAGCTGGCGGCGGTCACGTCGGTGACCTCGCCCATCTTGCCGGCGACATCCGCGAAGCGGCGGAAAGGCAGCTTGCGGGCATCGAAGATCTGCAGCCGCTGGCCGGCGAGTGTCGTCCAGGCGCCGGGCGCCGGGTTGCAGCCGCGGATGAGGTTGTAGACGTGGTCCACGGGCCTGGCCCATTCGATTTTCGACTCGGCGGCCCGGCACCACCCTTCGTAGGTCGCCTGTGACTCGTCCTGCACGACCTCCTGGTGCTTGCCGGCGACGACCAGGTCGGCCGCTTCCAGCATCGCGGCCACACCGAGGGGGAACAGGCTGTTGAAATACACGTCACCCAGTGTGTCGTCGGGACCCACGGGGCAGGTTTTCTGCAGGATGACCGGGCCCTCGTCCAATCCGTCGGTGGGGCGGAAAATCGTCAGCCCGGTTTGCGTGGCGCCCTGCATGAGCGGCCAGTTGATCGACGAGGGTCCGCGGTGCTTCGGCAGCAGCGAGGGGTGATACTGGATCGTGCCGTGCCTGGGAATGTTGACGAACTCCTGCGGCGCGAATTGCAGGACGTAGGCCATCACGCCCAGTTCCACGTCGAGCGCCTTCAGCGCATCGCTCGCTTCCGCGCTCTTCAGCGAAGGCAGCTGAAACACCTTGAGTCCCTTGTCGGCGGCGGCCTGCCTGAGCGGATCGACCTTGGCGCCGGGCTTCTCCGGCGCGCAGAACACGCCGGCGACGGTGTCACCCCGCGCGAGAAAGGCTTCCAGGACCGCCTTGCCGTAGTCCTGCTGACCGATGATGGCGATTTTCATGAGTGACAACCCCTTGTTGGTTGCCCAGGCGCCCGCGACGCCAGGGAAGAGAAAGACCAAGCGCCGGACGCCCGGTGGCCGTCCCTGGCGCCCTGACGGCGAACCCGGTGGTTACGCCGCTTTTTTCGGCGGCGCGGAAAACGCGCCCGCGCTCTTCAGTTTCGAAACCTGTTCCTCGCCGTAACCGAGCACTTCCTTCAGGACTTCGTCGGTATGTTCGCCCAGGGTGGGACTGCGCGTGATCACCGCGGGGGAGGCCGACAGCTTGATCGGCATGCCGACATTCCACCACTTGCCGCGCTGCGGGTGGTCGAGTTCGACCCACATGTCGCGTCCGCGCACGTGCTCGTCATTCGCCAGATCCTCGGTGCTCATGATCGGGCCGCAGGGGACATCCAGCGGGTTCAGGATCGCCATCAGTTCCCGCTTGGTGTGCTGCTCCGCGAACTTGTTGATGAGCGTCCACATCAGCTGCTGGTTCTTGCGCCGCTCGCCGATGGTGGCGAATCGCGGGTCCGCGGCGAGATCGGGAATATGCACGTCCGGCCCCATCCGCTTCGCCAGCGCGTCCCACACCGCCTCCTGCACGACGATGTACAGCCAGTCGTTGGCACCGTGCGGTTTGCAGTGGATCGCATTGCCGAGCTGCCCGCCGCCGGAGTCGTTGCCGGCGCGCGGCACCTCGCCCATGTCCTTGTAAGTCGGCACCGAGTACTCGGGCAGGTCGCCGCGCGTCAGACGCTGGTGGTCGCGGAACTTGACGCGGCAGAGGTTCATCACGCCGTCCATCATCGCCACCTCGACGTACTGGCCTTGCCCCGTCTGTTCCGCCTGGCGCAGCGCCGCCAGCAAGCCGATGGCGAGATGCAGGCCGGTCCCCGAATCGCCGATCTGGGCACCGGTCACGAACGGCGGACCGTCGGGCACGCCCGTGGTGCTCATGGCTCCGCCCATCGCCTGCGCCACGTTCTCGTACGCCTTGAACTCGGCGTAGGGACCGCTGGAGCCGAAGCCCTTGATCGAGCCCATCACGATCTTCGGATTGATCTCGTGGATCTTCTCCCACGTAAATCCGAAGCGGTCGAGCACGCCCGGTCCGAAATTCTCCATGATGATGTCGCAACGCTTGAGCAGGTCGATGAACACCTGCTTGCCATCCGCGCTCTTCATGTTCACCGTAATCGAGCGTTTGTTGCAATTGAGCATCGTGAAGTAGAGGCTGTCGGCCTTGGGCACGTCGCGCAGCTGTCCGCGCGTCGCATCGCCGGCCGGGTTCTCGAACTTGATGACGTCCGCGCCCATCCACGCGAGCAGCTGCGAGCACGTCGGGCCCGCCTGCACGTGGGTCATGTCGAGGATGCGGATGCCTTTGAGTGCTTCCATGCTGATCTCCAGAAATTCTGCCGCAGCCGGGTGTCCCGCCTGCGCCCGGCGGTTTGGCCTATTTCTTTTTGGCGGACGGATTGAGGCTGGTGATGCGGCCGCTCTCGGTGCCGGCGGTTTCATCGATGACGGCATTGATGAGCGTGGGCCGCTTCGAACGGACGGCTTCTTCCATGGCCTTGCGCAACTCGGCCGGGGTCGTGGCATGCACGCCGACGCCGCCGAAGGCCTCCATCAGCTTGTCGTAGCGCGCGCCCTTGACGAACACGGTGGGCGCCACATCGGGGCCGCCGGTCGGGTTGACGTCGGTGCCCTTGTAGACGCCGTTGTTGTTCATGACCACCACGCAGACCGGGAGGTGGTAGCGGCAGATGGTCTCGACCTCCATGCCGGAGAAGCCGAATGCGCTGTCGCCCTCGATCGCGATCACCGACTGGCCGCTGACCACCGCCGCCGCGACGGCGAAACCCATGCCGATGCCCATCACGCCCCAGGTACCGACGTCCAGGCGCTTCCTCGGCTGGTACATGTCGACAATGCTGCGCGTGAAGTCCAGCGCGTTGGCGCCTTCGTTCACCAGCATGGCGTTCGGGTTGTCCTTGACGATGTCGCGCACCACGTTCAGCGCGCTGTGGAAATTCATCGGCACCGGATTCTTGGCCAGGGTCTCGCCCATCTTCGCGATGTTCTTGGTCCTGCGTTCGTCGATGGCGCCCAGCCAGTCGCCGGACGGCTGCGGCCAGTGGACGCCCGCCGCGCCGATTCCGCCCAGCATCGCCGACACGCAGGAACCGATGTCGCCGACCACCGGCGCATCGATGCGGACGTTGCTGTCCGCCTCCTGCGGCGAAATGTCGATCTGGATATATTTCTGGCCGCCCCAGGCCTTGTGGTCCTTGCCGCCCCAGGTCTTGCCCTTGCCGTGCGAGAGCAGCCAGTTGAGCCGCGCGCCGATCAGCATCACCACGTCGGCTTCGGGCAGCACGTAGGAACGCGCGGCGGCTGCGGACTGTTTGTGGTTGTCCGGCAGCAGGCCCTTGGCCATCGACATCGGCAGATAGGGAATGCCGGTTTTCTCGACCAGGGCGCGGATCTCGGCATCGGCCTGCGCGTAGGCGGCGCCCTTGCCCAGCACGATGAGCGGACGCTTGGCGGTTTTCAGCAGATCGAGCGCGCGCTGCACGGCGTCCGGCGCCGGAATCTGGCGTGGCGCCGGATCGACTACCCTGATCAGCGAGGCCTTGCCGGCCGCCGCATCCATGCTCTGCGCGAAGAGTTTCGCCGGCAGGTCGAGGTAGACGCCGCCCGGACGGCCGGAGACGGCGGCGCGGATGGCGCGCGCGACGCCGATGCCGATGTCCTCGGCGTGCAGCACGCGGAAGGCGGCTTTGCACAACGGCTTGGCGATGGCCAGCTGGTCCATCTCCTCGTAGTCGCCCTGCTGCAGGTCGACGATCTCGCGCTCGCTGGAGCCGCTGATGAGGATCATCGGAAAGCAGTTGGTGGTGGCATTGGTCAACGCGGTCAGCCCGTTGAGGAAACCCGGCGCGGACACCGTCAGGCAGATGCCGGGCTTTTGCGTCAGGAAGCCGGCAATAGCGGCGGCGTTGCCGGCGTTCTGCTCGTGGCGGAACGAAATCATGCGCAGGCCCGCGGCCTGTGCCTTGCGGGTGAGGTCGGTGATCGGGATCCCGGGCAGGCCGAAGATCGTGTCGATGCCGTTCAGCTTGAGGGCATCGATGACCAGATGAAAGCCGTCGGTCATTTCCTGTGATGGCTGCTTCGCGTCGCTGGCTGTGGCGACGGCGTTGGCGACTGCGGGTTCGACCGTACCCATGGCATTCCTCCGGAGGGGTGAAAAGCGTTGTTCGGACGGCGCTGATCGGAAAACGGAAGGCTGCGGACTATAGACAGGCCCCTCTCCGGGGGCCTTGACCGCGATCAAGAATCATGCGGCTGCGCTATACTGCGCGCCCGCCGGCGTTGCCTGGTCGCAACACTGTGCAAGACCATGCCCCACCGCTCGGCCGAGGCACTATTGTACCGCTACTCCCTGCGACCTTCCCGCCCGGCGACATCATGACCGCCCTCCTGCGCCATCCGGAATCCCGCGTCCTGCGCCTGCTGTTGCGGCGGAACAGCGTGCTGAAGAAACTCCCGCGCGAGGGCTGGGACGCGCTCGAGCCCTTGCTGGACATCTCCGACTTCCGCAAGGGCGCCTCGCTGGAGCACCAGGGCGACCGCTCGATGGAGCAGTATTTCATCCTCGACGGCATCCTGAAGCGCGTGGTGTCGAGCCCCGAAGGCCGCGAGATGATCCTGCGCTTCGCGGCGGAAGACGACATCGACACCAGCTACGCCGCATGGCGGCTGAAAACACCGCTGCCGTACACGATCCGCGCGGTCACCCGCGTGCGCGTCGCGCGCCTGCGGATGGAGGACTGGGTCGATTTCATGGAACGGCACCCGGCGGTCAAGGTCCCGTTCGAGTTCGAGGTGATGAAACTCATGAGCGAGGTTATGGCGCACACCATTACACTGCACCTGCTGGACGCCCCCGGCCGCGTGGCGCGCTTCGTGCGCAAGCAGAAAGCCCTCGCGTCACGGCTCCCGAAAAAAGAGCTCGCGCTCTACCTCAACCTCACGCCCGAGACGCTATCCCGGCTGAAACAGCGCGGGAAAATCGCGCTCGACTAAGCGGCCCGCCTGCTTGTCCCAAGGCGCGACTTCAGCGCCGAGAACAGCGGCCAGAACAGCAGCACCAGTCCCAGCCCGGTGATGCCGCCGACCAGGCCGTTCGAGAAGAACACGGACAGGTCGCCCTGCGAAATCAGCATCGACTGGCGGAAGGAATCCTCCGCGCGGTCGCCCAGCACCAGCGCCAGCACCAGCGGCGCCAGCGGATAGTCGAGTTTCTTGAAGATGTAGCCGATCACCCCGAAGACCATCATCAGCCAGATGTCGAACATCGCGTTATGTACGGTGAACGCACCCACCGCACAGATGACGATGATGACCGGCGCGATGATGGAAAACGGGATGCGCAGGATCGCCGCGAACAGCGGCACGCAGGTCAGCACGATGATGAGCCCCGCCAGGTTGCCGAGATACATGCTGGCGATCAGCCCCCAGACGAAATCCTTCTGCTCGACGAACAGCAGCGGACCGGGCTGCAGGCCCCAGATCAGCAGGCCCCCGAGCAGCACCGCGGCGGTCGGCGAACCGGGAATGCCGAGCGCCAGCATCGGCAGCAGCGCGGAGGTGCCGGCGGCGTGCGCGGCGGTCTCCGGCGCGACCACGCCCTCGAGTTCGCCGGTGCCGAACTTCTCGCCCCGCGGCGACATCCGCTTCGCCACCCCGTAGCTCATGAAGGACGCCGGCGTCGCCCCGCCCGGGGTGATGCCCATCCAGCAGCCGATCACGCAACTGCGCAGCGAGGTCATCCAGTACTGCGGCAGCTTCTTCCAGGTTTCCACCACCACGCGCAGGTTGATCTTCGCGCTGGAGCCGGAAAACGACAGTCCTTCCTCCATCGACAGCAGGATCTCCCCGATGCCGAACAGTCCGATGACCGCGATCAGGAAATCGAAGCCGCGCATCAGCTCGTGGAAGCCGAAATTCAGGCGCAACTGCCCGGTCACCGTGTCCATGCCGACCGCGGCGAGCGCGAAACCCAGCATCATCGCCGCCAGGGTCTTCCACGGCGAGCCCTTGCCCATGCCGATGAAGCTGCAGAAGGTGAGGAAATAGACCGAGAAGAATTCCGGGGGTCCGAATTTGAGCGCGAACTTCGCGACCAGCGGCGCCAGGAAGGTGATCATCACCACCGCCACGAAGGCGCCGATGAAGGACGAGGTGAAAGCGCCGGTCAGCGCCTCTCCCGCCCGGCCCTGCTGCGCCATCGGATAGCCGTCGAAGGTGGTGGCCACCGACCACGGCTCGCCCGGGATGTTGAACAGCACCGAGGTGATCGCGCCGCCGAACAGCGCGCCCCAGTAGATGCACGACAGCATGATGATCGCCGAGGTCGGCGGCATCGTGAACGTCAGCGGCAGCAGGATCGCCACCCCGTTCGCCCCGCCGAGCCCCGGCAACACGCCGATGATGACGCCGAGGATGATGCCGATGAACATCAGCATCAGGTTGAACGGGGTCAGGGCGACCGCGAAACCCTGGAACAGCGCGTTGATTTCTTCCATGCTGGCTCTTAGTACCCCAGGAACGACAGGGGGTCGAACGTGCCCTTGGCCAGCGGCACCTTGAACCAGACTTCAAACATCATGAACAGTACGACGGCCACGCCCGTGCCGGTCGCAATGCCCTTCCACCAGGGGTATTTCCCCAGCCACACCATGAACACGCAGATGTAAACGGCCGAGGCGAGATAGATGCCGAAGAGTTGCACGCCCAGAACGTAGACGACCGCCGGCACCAGCACGGCGAGCACCTGGCGGAAGGCCGCCCACTCGACGAACAAAGCCTCGCGCGCCTTGCCCCGCAGGCGCAGGGCCTGCCCCAGCACGATGGCCGCGGAGAGGCACACGATGAGCCCGATGTAGAACGGAAAGTAGCCAGACTGTGGACCGTCATCGCCCCAGGCGGCGCCGAGCCGCCGGCTGTCGATCACGACCGTACCGCCCAGCGCGATCAGGCCGAGCGCAACGACGATTTCCGCCGTGCGCTGCCGGAGGCCGCGCGGGGCCGGTTCCTGGGATTCCGCCATGAGCGTGTGCGTATTTAAGGGTGCGCGGGAGGGTGCAGCCGCGGAACGGGCGCGGGCGAACCGCGGCGTGTGCCGCGGCCAGCCCGTCCCCGCAGGCCGGTCAGGGTTTGGCCAGGAAGCCCGCTTCCTTCATCAGGTCGCGGTGCAGGACTTCGGCTTTCTCGACCCAGGCCGAGTATTCCTTGCCGGCCATGAAGGTCTGGTTGAAGGCGCCGTCTTCCATGAATTTCTTCCACTCCGGCGTGTCACGCACCTTCTTGAACAGGTCCACGTAGAAATTCACCTGGTCGGGCGTCACACCCGCGGGCATGAAGATGCCGCGCAGCATTACGTAGTCCGTCGGCACCCCCGATTCCTTGCAGGTCGGGATGTCGTACCACGACATGGTGTCGGTGACCTTGTTCTTGTACGGCATGCGCGTGTCGTCGAACACGCACAGCGGCCGCAGCTTGCCCGCGCGCCACTGCGCCACCGCCTCGATCGGATTGTTCACCGACGAGTTGATGTGGCCACCCACCAGTTGCACCGCCACGTCGCCGCCGCCCTTGAACGGCAGGTAGATGAACTTGGTGCCGGTGGCTTTTTCCAGACCGACGGTGATGATCTGGTCTTCCTGCTTGGAGCCGGTGCCGCCCATCTTGTACTTGGTCGGCCCCGCCGCCTTCACGGCATCGAGATACTCTTTGGCCGTCTTGTACGGCGTATCCGCGTTCACCCACAGCACGAACTGGTCGAGCGCGAGCATCGCGACCGGGGTCATGTCCTTCCAGTTGAAAGGCACGCCGGTGGCGAGCGGCGTGGTGAAGAGGTTGGACAGCGTGATGACGATCTTGTGCGGGTCGCCCTTCGCTTCCTTGATCGCCAGGAAACCCTCCGCGCCGGCGCCACCCGACTTGTTGACCACGATGAGCGGCTGCTTCATCAGGTTGTTCTTGGTGACGATGCCCTGCAGCAGACGCGCCATCTGGTCAGCGCCGCCGCCGGTGCCGGCCGGCACCACGAACTCGACGGGTTTGGTGGGTTCCCAGCCCGCGGCGGACGCGGGACCCGCGGTGATTCCGGCGAACATCACGGCAAGCAGCGCACAGGTACCGCGCTGTC
>JBOIEQ010000044.1:0-29479 GCA_050741255.1 Burkholderiales bacterium
GACCTACTACGAGGTACTGCAGTCGGTGATGGAAAAACAGGGCATGCGGCCGCTGGAAGCGCTGACCGGTTAGCCCGACGTCTGACCCGGCCGCTGGGACAAAAGGCGGTCAGGCCTTCTTCTTCCCCTGTTTCTTGGCCAGCTTGGCGGCGTTGTCGCGCAGTTTCTTGCTGCGCTGTTTTTTGCGGCGGGTCGTCGTCGATTGTGAATGACTCATGGGGCCTCCGGTCTGTTGATGTTTCAGGGGCCGGTAGTCTGCACTCTTTTGCCAATATTTTCACGCGAACTTCATCGGCCCGCCTCATGAATACCGTCGGCGTGCTAGGCGGGCCCCGCGTTCGGGCATTCACACCGTCTCGAACGCGATCGCAATCCTGCGGCGCATTGCTGCATCCGGCAGCGGCCCCCGCGCCGCGCCGAGATTGTCCGCGACGTGCTTCGCGTCGCGCGTGCCGGGGATCGCGCAAGTGACCGCCGGATTACCGAGGATCCATTTGAGAAACACCTGCGCCCAGCTCGCGCAGCCGAGTTCGGCTGCCCAGTCCGGCAACGGCTTGCCCCGTACGCGGCGGAACAATTCACTGCCGGCAAACGGGCGGTTGACGATGACCGCCACGCCCTCCCCGCTCGCGGCGTCCAACAGCCGTTCCCCGGCCTCCGGTTCGGCCAGCGAGTAGTTGATCTGTACGAAAGCGGGCTTGTGCTTTTTCAGCGCGGCCTCCACCGCTGGGTAGGCGCCGGCGTGATAGTGCGTGACGCCGAGATAACGGACCCGCCCCTCGCGTTGCCAGGCGGCGAGCGTGGCGAGATGAGTGTCGGTGTCGAACAGGTTGTGCACCTGCATGAGGTCGAGCCGTTCGACGCGCAGCAGCCTGAACGACGCCTCCATTTCGCGGATGCCGGCCGCGCGTCCCTGCGTCCAGACCTTGGTGGCGATAAACAGCCGGTCACGCAAGCCCAGCTCGGCTGACAGGCCTCCGAGCACGCTTTCCGCCGGCGCATACATCGGCGAGGAGTCGACGACCTTGCCGCCGAGCGCGGAAAAGCTGCGCAGCGCCTCGCGAGTGGCGGCGTATTCGGCAGTACCAGGCGCAACATCGAAGGCCTGCCAGGTCCCGAGACCCACGATGGGGATGCGCTCGCCGGTGCGCGGGATCGGGCGTGTGAGCGGCGTCGTGTCGGCGGCCATGCTCATGGGAACCCCATGCGCAGCAATGAGACTTCCCGCACCCGCCAGAAAGCGCCGTCTCTCCATCCGTCCTATTTTGCCGGAACTGCCGCGGGCGCCGCCTCCGGTTCGTCCCAGCCGCCGCCCAGTGCGCGTATGAAGGCCACCGTGGAAGTGGCCCGCTCGCCCTTCACGCGGTTCTCCAGCAATTGACTCAGCAGCAGCGTGCGCTGGGCTTCGATGACTTCCAGATACAGCGCGGCGCCGTTCTTGTAACGCGAATCGGCGATCTTGAACGCACGCGTGGCCGCGACGACCGAGTCACGCGTGGCGACCGCCTGGTTCGACAGCGTGCGCAGCGCGGCCAGGTTGTCTTCGACGTCCGCGAACGCCGACAGCACGGTCTGGCGGTACTGCGCGACCGATTCCTCGAGCACCGCGTAGGAGCGGTCGAGGTTGGCCTGGTTGCGGCCGCCGTCGAACAGCGGCATCGACAGGATGGTGCCGGCCAGTGGCCCCAGCGCCCAGGTGCGGGACGACCACTTGAACAGGTCGCCCAGTTCGTAGGATTCATAGCCTCCGAGCGCGGTGATGTTCAGCACCGGAAAGAACGCGGCCTTGGCGACGCCGATCCGCGCATTGGACGCCGCCATGGTGCGCTGGGCCGCGGCGATGTCGGGCCGCCGTTCGAGCAGCGTGGAGGGCAGACCCGCGGGAATCGACGGCAAGTCGGTCGTGAGCGGCGCGACGGCAAGACTGAACGAGGCCGGCGCCTTGCCAAGCAGCACCGCGAGACCGTGCTCCAGTTGCGCGCGCTGCCGCTCCAGGGCGTACAGGTCATTCTGCGCGAGCGAGAGGTCGGTCCGGGCGCGGACGAGGTCAAATTCGCCGATCGCGCCGAGATCGTAGCGACGCTGCAGAAGACGCACCGCCTCCTCGCGCAGCTTGACGGTATCGCGCAGCACCTGCAGTTGCTCGTCGGACTGGCGCAGCGCGAAGTAGGTCTGCGCCACGTCCGCCTGCAGGGTGAGTATGGCCGCGGCGAACAGCGCTTCACGCGATTCCAGGTCGCTGCGGGAGGCGGACACCCCGTCCGCGATTCGCCCGAACAGGTCGACTTCATAGCTCGCGGTCAGGAGTCCGCGCCAGACGGTGTACGGCCCCCCCGGCGCCTGCCCTTCCGGCAGCCCGAACGACACGCCGGTCTGCTGGATTCGCGATGGCCCGAAGCCGGCATTGAGCTTCGGATACTGCTCGGACTTGGCGACGCCCAGCAACGCCCGCGCCTGTGCGACCCGTGCGGCGGCCGCTTTCAGGTTCTGGTTGGCGGTGGTGGCTTCTTCCTCCAGCCCGTTCAGCACGGGGTCGTTGAAGACCTTCCACCATTGCCCGCGCGACTCGCCGTCGGCGGGTTTCGCCTGCTTCCAGGTGCCGCGTTCCGCCGGCGGCAGTTCCTTCCAGGCCGCGGGCGTGGCGACTTCAGGTTGCTTGAAGATCGGTGCGAGCGAACAGCCGGCCAGAAGTGCCGGGATCGCCAACAGGACTATGCGTGTGCGGTTCATGATCGACTCCTTAGCTCGCAGGCGCCGTGGGACTGGCCACGGCGGGTTTCTTCTTGTGGCGCCGGTGCAGCAGCACGTAAAACACCGGGGTGAGGAACAGGCCGAAGAACGTTACGCCCAGCATGCCGGAGAACACCGCCACGCCCATCGCGTGACGCATTTCAGACCCGGCACCGCTGGAGAGCACGAGCGGCACCACGCCCATGATGAAGGCGAAGGACGTCATCAGGATAGGACGCAGCCGGATCCGGCAGGCTTCGAGTGCCGCCTTCACAGGATCGTGGGTGGACTCCCGCAATTCCAGCTCGCGCGCAAACTCCACGATCAGGATGGCGTTTTTGCAGGCGAGCCCCATGAGCACGAACAGCGCGATCTGCGTGAAGATGTTGTTGTCGCCGCCGGTGAGCCGCACGCCGGCGATGGCGAACAGCAGACACATCGGTACGATCAGGATGATCGCAAGCGGCAGCTTGAACGACTCGTACTGCGCGGCCAGCACCAGGAACACCAGCAGCACGCACAGCGGAAACACATAGAGCGTCGTGTTGCCCGCGAGGATCTCCTGGTAGGTCAGGTCGGTCCACTCGAAGGAGATGCCGCGCGGCAGCGTTTCCTTCGCAATCCGCTCGATCGCATCCTGCGCCTGGCCCGAGCTGTAGCCCGGCGCGGCGCCGCCATTCAGGTCCGCGGACGGGAAGGCGTTGTAGCGGATCGCGCGGTCGGGGCCGAAGCTGTTGTCCACCTTGAGTACCGAACCGAGCGGCACGAGTTCGCCTTTGGCATTGCGGGTCTTCAGTGTTGATATGTCCTCGGCCCGGGAGCGGTACGGCGCGTCGGCCTGCACGATCACCCGGTACGTCTTGCCGAACCGGTTGAAGTCGTTCACGTAGAGCGACCCGAGATTGATCTGCATCGTGTCGAACACGTCGGTCAGCGCGATGCCCATGCGCTTCGCTTTCGCGCGGTCGACGTCCGCATAGAGCTGCGGCACGTTGATCTGGAAGCTCGAAAACGCCGGCGCCAGTTCCTTCGTCTGGAACGTCTTCATCTGGATGGCCTTCATCGCGTCATACAAGGCCTGATCGCCCAGCCCGCCGCGGTCCTCCACCTGCAGTTTGAAGCCGCCGATGGTGCCGATGCCGTTGACCGGCGGTGGCGGAAAGACGGCGATGAAGGCGTCCTGGATCGCGCCCAGCTGCTGATTGATCGCCCCCGCGATCGCGACACCGGACAGGTTTTTTGCCCGGCGCTCCTCGAAATCATCCAGTGTGAAGAACACGATCCCGGAATTCGGTGCATTGGTGAAGCCGGCGATCGACAGTCCCGGAAACGCGACGGCGTCCTTGACGCCAGGCGTTTTCATCGCAATGTCGGAGATCCGGCGGATCACGTCCGTGGTCCTATCCAGCGAAGCGCCATCCGGCAACTGCGTGAACCCGACCAGGTACTGCTTGTCCTGCGCCGGCACGAAGCCGTCCGGCACCGTCTTGAACCCGACGTAGGTCATACCGAGGAGGACGAGATAGACCCCCACCGCGATGGCTTTGCGGTTCAGCACCTTGGCGACGGCCCCCTGGTAGGCATCCGAAGAGCGCTTGAAGAATCGGTTGAAGCGGCTGAAGAACCAGCCGAAGGCACGGTCCATCCACAGGGTCAGGCGGTCTTTGGGCGCGTCGTGCGGCTTCAGCAGCAGCGCCGCCAGCGCCGGCGAGAGCGTCAGTGAATTGAAGGCCGAAATGATCGTCGAGATCGCGATCGTGAGCGAGAATTGGCGGTAGAACTGTCCGGTCAGGCCGGACACGAACGCGATCGGCACGAACACCGCGCACAGCGTGAGCGCGATGGCGATAATGGGCCCGCTCACCTCGCGCATCGCGCGGTAGGTCGCTTCCTTCGAATCGTAGCCCAGTTCGATGTTGCGTTCGACGTTTTCCACGACGACGATAGCGTCATCCACCACGATACCGATGGCGAGCACCAGCCCGAACAGCGTCAGCGTGTTGATCGAAAAACCCACCATCAGCATGACCGCGAAGGTGCCCACGATGGACACCGGCACGGCAACCAGCGGGATGATCGACGCGCGCCAGGTCTGGAGGAAGATGATGACCACCAGCACCACCAGAAGCACGGCCTCGATCAGCGTTTCGATCACCGCCTCGATCGACTTCTGCACGAAACGGGTCGGATCGTAGACGATGTCGTAGTCAACGCCCGCCGGGAAGTCCGCCTTCATCTTCGCCATGGCGGCACGGACGTTGTTCGAAAGCTGGATGGCGTTGGAACCCGGGGCCTGGAAGATGCCGATGGCAACCGCCGGCTTGTTGTTGAGTAGCGAGCGCAGCGCGTAGTCGCCCGCGCCGAGCTCGATGCGCGCGACATCCTTCAGCCGCAGCACGCCGCCGTCGGATGAGGTCGAGACAATGATGTTGCCGAATTCATCTTCGGTGGTGAGCCGGCCCTTCGCTCGCACTGAAAGCTGAAATTCGGTGTCCTTGGCCGCCGGAGGCGCGCCAACGACGCCGGCCGCGACCTGTTTGTTCTGTTCACGCAGGCTCCTGACGATGTCTGCGGCTGTCAGATTGCGCGCGGCGAGTTTTTGCGGATCCACCCACACGCGCATGGCATAGTCGCCGGCGCCGAACAGCAGCACCTGTCCCATGCCGGGAATGCGCTGCAGGTTGTCCTTCACGTTCAGCAGGGCGAAGTTGCGCAGGTAGGTGTCGTCGTAATGGCCGTCCGGCGAGACGATGTGCACGACCAGCGCGAAGTCCGGCGAACTCTTCTGCGTGACGACGCCGACCTGGCGCACTTCCTCCGGCAGTCGCGGCAGCGCCCGCTGCACGCGGTTCTGCACCTGGGTTTCGGCGGTATTGATGTCGGTACCGACCTTGAACGTCACGGTGAGCTGCATGGCACCGTCGGTCGTCGCCTGTGATTCCATGTACAGCATGTTTTCGACGCCGTTGATCTGCTCCTCGATGGGCGCCGCAACGGTCTCGGCGATCACCTTGGGGCTCGCGCCGGGATAGTTGGCGCGGACCACTACCGACGGCGGCACCACATCCGGGTATTCCGACACCGGAAGGTTGAAGATCGAGATCAGCCCGCCAAGAAAGATGATGATCGACAGCACGCCCGCGAAAATCGGGCGGTCGATAAAGAAACGCGAGAGATCCATGCTTACTTCCCGCCTTTCTCTTCACTCTTGGCAGGTGCTTTCGGTTCGCCGCCCTTTGCCTCGCCGCCCGCGGCGCTCGTAGCGCCCGGCGCCGGCTTGTCCGCAGCGTCCATCGCCACCACTTCCGGTGTGATCGGCGCACCGGGTCGCACACGTTGCAGGCCATTGACGACGATTTTCTCGCCTGCCTGCAGGCCGTCCTCGATCACGCGCAGCCCGTCGACGAGCCGGCCGATCTTCACTTCCCGGTATTTCGCCGTGTTGTCGCCGTTGACGACCAGCACGAAGCGCTTGCTCTGGTCGGTGCCGATGGCCCGGTCCTGCACCAGCACGGCCTTGCGCGGCGTCACGGTGTCGCCCAGCTTTACGCGAGCGAACAGACCGGGCGTGAACACGCCCGACTTGTTGTCGAGCACCGCGCGCATGCGCACGGTGCCGCTTTGCGGCTCCACCCGGTTGTCGACGAAATCAAGTTTGCCCTGGTGGGGAAAGCCGGTTTCGTCGGCCAGGCCGACGCCGACGGTCAGCTTGCCGGGTGCGCGGGCCTTGGCGATGTACTTCAGGAAAATCCGCTCGTCCGCCTCGAACGCCACGTAAATGGGATTCAGCGAGACCACGGTGGTCAGCAACGGCGAGTTCGGCACTTCCCCCTGCACGAGATTGCCCACTGTGATTTCCGCCTTGCTCACGCGGCCGGTGATGGGCGAGGTGATGCGCGTATACGACACGTTCAGGCGCGCGCGGTCGAGATCGCCCTGGTTCGATTTGAGCTGGGCCTCCAGCGTGCGCAGGCGTGCCTGCGCATCGTCGAATTCACGCTTCGAGGTGGCCTGGTCGGCGAACAGCTTTTCCTGGCGGCCGACTTCAATCTTGGCCAGGTCGAGCTGCGCCTGGGTGCTGGCGAGGTTGCCCTCGGCCCGCGCGACATCCGCCTCGAACTGGCGCGGGTCCAGCGTGAACAGCAGGTCGCCCTTTTTCACTTCCGCGCCCGGCTTGAAATGGATCGCCTGGATGTAGCCGGTCACCCGCCCGCGGATCTCGACCTGCTCGACAGCCTCGAGGCGGCCGGGGAATTCGTCCGTCTCGAAGATGTCCTTTTCGATCGCCGCGGCGACGGTCACCGGCGGGCCGCCCTGCGGGCCGCCTTGCGGCGCGGGCTTGTCGCAGCCGGCGAGTGCCAGCAGGGACAGGCAGACGAGGGTCATGGCGGAAGTGGATGAGCGCATGGACGTGGCTTTCAGGTGGCGTGGCGGAAATAAACGATCAGGGTGATGGGGTGTGCAGGTGCGGAGCGAGAAAGGCATCGATCGCCGACCAGACCGCCTCGGTCCAGACGCCCTGTGTCGACCGCAGCGTGGGGAGACGGACGACCTGGGTGGAAACACCGGCGCCGATGAGCGCACTCGCGTAGCTCGCGCCTTCTTCGCGCAGCGGATCGTCCGTCGCCGTCAAAACCAGCGCGGGCGCCACGCCGGCGAGCCGCCTGCAGGCGAGCGGCGCGGCGTACGGATGCAGGCGATCGGCGGCGTGCGGCAGATACCGCCGATACGCCTCTGCGCAGCGGGCCTGCGAGTGCGCGGCATCCGCCACCGGCGCCGCCTGCATAGACCCCGAAGTGAGGCTCGGATCCAGCATGGGTGAAACGAGGATCTGCGCGGTGAGCGGCGGACCGCCGCGGTCGCGCGCCATCAGCGCGGTGGCGGCGGCGAGATTGCCGCCCGCTTCTTCGCCCGCGACGATGAGCCGTGGGTTCCAGCCGCGCGCCCTCGCCTGCGCCTGCACCCAGGCCGCCGCGGAATAGGCATCTTCGGCGGCCGCCGGAAACGGGCATTCACCGGACGCGGTATACGCCGGCACCGCGACCGCAACGCCGAATCGCTTCGTGAACGCGCGGCCGATCTCGCTCGCGGTCTCGATGCTCGCGTTCGAGAAATCCCCGCTCGGGAGCAGCAATACGATCGCGGGCGGAAAGGCCGACCTCGCGGACTTCCCGGGCTTCAGGATCCGGATCGCCCGGTTGCCCTGGAAGGCGGTGAATTCAAGGTCTTCGCACGCAACCGGGGGCGCAGCGTGTTGCCGGGCGGAACTTGCTTTGCGAGTGGGTGGGTTCATGGGGTGGAAACGGGCAGGTCTGGCGGATTTTTCTTCCGCAGCGCATCATATTGATGTTTTGTTTTGGCACAAATAGCCTTTATACGAATTGACTATTCACATATTGGAATAATCGATATGGACAGACTTCAGGCAATGCAGGTGTTTGTGCGCGTCGTCGACGCCGCATCGTTCACCCGGGCGGCTGACTTGATGCACATGCCGAAGGCAACAGTCACTAATCTAATCAAGGGGTTGGAGTCTCATTTGGGGGCCAGGCTATTGAACAGAACCACACGCAAGGTCAGCGTGACCGCGGACGGGGCCGCGTATTACGAGCGCTGCCTGCGCATCCTGGCGGAGGTCGAGGAAACGGAAAGCACCTTGTCCCGCGCCAAAACCAGCCCGCGCGGGCTCCTCAGGGTAGACGTGCCCGTTACGTTCGGACGCCGCTTCCTGGTGCCCGCCCTGCCCGAGTTCTTCGCCCAGTACCCCGACATCCGCCTGAAACTCGGCTGCAGCGACCGGCCGGTGGACCTGCTGGAGGAAGGCGTGGATTGCGTGGTGCGCGGCGGTGATCAGCCGGATGCGTCACTGGTGGCGCGGCGCGTGGGCAGCATCGATTTCATCACCTGCGCCGCGCCGGAGTATCTGCGCAGCCATGGCATTCCCGAACATCCGGAAGATCTGCGGCGGCACCGCTGCATCAATTATTTTTCAGCCAAGACCGGACAGATATTCCCGTGGGACTTCACGCGCGACGGCCAGCGGGTCGAGTTGATGCTCGAGGGACCGCTGGCGATCAACGATGGCGAGGCCTATCTCGAGGCGGGCATCTCGGGCCTGGGCATCATCCAGACGACGCCCTTCTTCCTCGCGCGCGCAGGCGCGGCGCTGCAGCGCGTGCTGCCCGACTGGAAAAGCGATCCGCTGCCGATCTGGATCCTGTATCCGCAGAACCGCCACCTGTCCACCAAAGTACGCGTATTCGTGGATTGGCTCGCGGACCTCTTCGCGGCACGTCACCGCGCCCTGCTCAGCGATGAGAGTACGGAAAAACGCCCGCCGGGCGTGCCAGTGAGCGCCTAAAACTGCTGGATCCTCCGCCAAGGCGCCAAGAACGCCAAGAACAGCGAAAGTTGATTTTTCTTCCTTGGCGTTCTTGGCGTCTTGGCGGCAAGGACTGTTTTGTTAGAAGGAAGCCTCGAACAGACGGCGCTCCAGATCGAGCTTCTCCGGCAGGCGCAGCTTGAGCTTGTCGAACAGCTTGGCGTGCTCCCCGAGTTCGGTGCGCCACACCGCGGCATCGAGCGCCATCAGGTCGCCGAAGCGGTCGCGGGAAATACCGTCGAGTCCGCGCCAGTCGAGGTCCTCGAATCGCGGCATCCAGCCGATCGGCGCCTGCGTGGCGGCGGCCTGGCCGCGGCAACGCTCGATGACCCACTTCAAGACGCGCATGTTCTCGCTGAATCCCGGCCACATGAACTTGCCGTTCTTGTCCTTGCGGAACCAGTTGACGCAGAACATGCGCGGCGGATGGGCGAGCTTGGCGCCCACCTCCAGCCAGTGACCGAAGTAATCCGCCATGTTGTAGCCGCAGAAAGGCAGCATCGCCATCGGGTCGCGGCGGACGACACCGACCGCGCCCGTGCTGGCCGCCGTCGTTTCGGAGCCCATGGTGGCCGCACCGTAGACGCCGAAGTCCCAGTTGAAGGTTTCGTACACGAGCGGCACGCCTTCGCTGCGCCGGCCGCCGAACAGGAACGCGCTGATCGGCACGCCGTCCGGGTTCTGCCAGTCAGCATCCATGGACGGCACCTGGCTGGCGTGTACGGTGAAACGCGAGTTGGGGTGCGCGGCCAGCCGCCCCGCTTTCCTGCCCTCCTCGGGCGTCCATTCCCGGCCCTGCCAGTCGATCAACTGCTCGGGCGCCTTTTCGGTCATGCCCTCCCACCAGACATCGCCATCGGTGGTCAGCGCGACGTTGGTGAAAATCGTGTTCTTGCCGAGCGCGGCGAGGCAATTGGCGTTGGAGTGCTCCGAAGTGCCGGGCGCCACGCCGAAACACCCGGCTTCCGGGTTGATTGCGTAGAGACGGCCGTCCTTGCCCGGCTTGATCCAGGCGATGTCCTCGCCGATCGTGGTCACCTTCCAGCCTTCCAGGCCGGCCGGCGGGATGAGCATGGCAAGGTTCGTCTTGCCGCAGGCGCTGGGGAAGGCCGCCGCGAGGTAGTCCTTCCTGCCGTCGGGCGACTCGATGCCGAGGATCAGCATGTGTTCGGCGAGCCAGCCCTGCTCCTTCGCCATCACGGAGGCGATGCGGAGCGCGAAGCACTTCTTGCCGAGCAGCGCGTTGCCGCCGTAGCCGCTGCCGAAGGACCAGATCGATTTCTCTTCCGGGAAATGGACGATCCATTTTTCCTTCTTGTTGCTGGGCCAGGGCACGTCCTTTTGGCCGTCCGCCAGCGGCGCGCCCACCGAGTGCACGCAGGGCACGAAGAAGCCGTCCGTCCCGAGCGCGTCCAGTGCCTCGCGGCCCATGCGCGTCATGATGCGCATGCTGACGACGACGTAGGGCGAATCGGTCAACTCCACGCCGATATGCGAGATATGCGAGCCGATCGGGCCCATGCTGAACGGCACGACGTACAGCGTGCGGCCGCGCATGCATCCCGTGAACAGTTTTTTCATGGTGGCGCGCATCTCGTCCGGGGCCACCCAGTTGTTGTTCGGGCCGGCCTGGTCAGCGGTCGCGCTGCAGACGAAGGTGCGGTCTTCCATGCGGGCGACGTCGTCCGGATCCGAGCGGGCGAGGAAGCTGCCGGGACGCTTGGCGGGATTCAGCTTGATCAACGTGCCCGCCGCGACCATTTCCGCGCACAGGCGGTCATATTCTTCCTGCGAGCCGTCGCACCACACCACACGGTCGGGCTGCGTCAGCTGCGCGATCTCGCGCACCCAGGCCTTGAGTTTCTCGTGTTTGACGTAAGCGGGCGCGGCAAAGCCCGTGCGCGTGTCCGCAGACGATGCGGTGGCGGTTTGACTCATGTGGTCCTTCTCCCGGATTACGATTTTTTGACGGCAAAAAAACGTTGCGCCCGGGCAGGTTTCGTCCGAGCGCAGAAGGCGGGCATTTTACTTAAAAACCGGACCCCGGATGCCCAAGGATGTGCAGTTTTGTGGCAAGCCTTTGATCTCAGGCGGGTTTGGGAGTACGTCCCTTGGTCAGACCCAGCCAGAGCATGGCGGCACCGACGGCAATCAGCGCGGGAATCGCGGCCTGGTTCATCGTCTGCCAGCCCTGCAGGGTGAACAGGAGACCGGAGGACACCGACGTCACTGCCATGGTGACGAATACCGCCATGTCATTGGCGCCCTGCGCCTTGCCGCGTTCGCTCGGGGTATGGCACTCCGTCAGCAGCGTGGTGCCACCGATGAACATGAAGTTCCAGCCCACGCCGAGCGCCACCAGCGCCAGCCAGAAATGCGCGACGCCGATCCCCGAGAGCGCGATCGCCACGCAGGCCAGGTTCAGCGCCACCCCTGCCAGCATGATGGGCACCACGCCGAAACGCCTGATCAGCGACCCGGTGAAAAATGACGGCGCGAACATCGCGATCACATGCCACTGGATGACGAAAGCGGAGTCGCTGAACGGATGTGCGCAGGCGGCCATCGCCAGCGGCGTCGCCACCATCAGCAGGTTCATGATGCCGTAGCCGACGGTGCCGCTGGCCACCGCCACCAGGAAGGCGGGCTGGCGCGCGATCTCGGACAGGGGACGTCCGCTGTCCTTCTGCTCCGCGGCGGTGAGCGGTGGCAGATCCACGAAGCGCAGCAGCGCGATCGCCGCCAGGGCGAACACAGCGAGCGAAAAATACGAGCCGGCAAATGCCGCGCCCAGGGCATCCTTCGTCAGCTTGCTCGTCTCCGGGCCGAGGATGCCGCCCAGGATGCCGCCGGCCAGCACCAGGGATATCGCCTTGCTCTTGAAGGCGGCGGGCGCGCTGTCCGCGGCGGCGAAACGGTAGTACTGGCCCCCCGCGTTATAGATCCCCAGCACGAGCGCACCCGCGCACAGCAGCCAGAAGCTGTGCAGCAACGCCGCCGTGCCGCAGATCACCGCTCCCATGATGCCGATGACCGCGCCCAGCGTGAATCCGGCGCGCCGCCCGATTTTCCGCATCAGCAGGGAGATCGGCATCGTCGTCAACGCGCCGCCGACGATATAGGCGGTCACCGGCAGCGTGCCGAACGACTTGTTGTCGGCCAGCGCGTAACCCGCCAGTCCATGCGTCGCGATGAGGATCGAATTGTTGGTGAGCAGCAGGCCCTGGCAGGCGGCGAGCAGCGCGACGTTCTTTTGCGCGATGTTCATTTCGATGGTGAGGCGTGAGGGGTAAGGGGTGAGGTGGAAGACAGGAAAATACCGGGCTTACGAGGCGATGGTGTCGGGGGGCCGTCTGCCCCTCACCCCTTACCCCTCTCTCCTCACCGCGCCGCGCTAGCGGCGCTGAAACTGCGTCTTCCCGAACAGGATGTCGCGCGATTTCTCGTCGTGCGGGAGATTCGGATTCTCGGCAACCAGCACCTGCACGCCGCGTTGCACGGCAGGACGTGCGTTGATGGCGTCGAACCAGCGCTGCGCGTGGGGATACTGCTGCATATCGATGCCACGCTTCTCCGCGTTGCGCATCCAGGGAAACACCGCCATGTCCGCGATCGAATACTCGTCACCGGCGAGATAGGCGGCCTCCGCCAACCGCCGGTCCAGCACGCCGGTCAGGCGATTAGCCTCGTTGGTGTAGCGCTCGATCGCGTAGGTGATTTTCTCGACCGAATAGGCGCGGAAGTGGTTGGCCTGGCCGAACATCGGACCGACGCCGCCCATCTGCCACATCAGCCATTGCAGCGCGGTGTAACGGTCGTGCAGGTCGGCGGGCAGGAAGCGGCCGCTCTTGGCCGCGAGATAGATCAGCATCGCGCCGGATTCGAACAGCGACAGCGGCTTGCCGCCGGGGCCGTCGTGGTCCAGCAGCGCCGGAATGCGGTTGTTGGGACTGATCCTGAGAAATTCCGGCTTGAACTGTTCGCCGGTGCGGATGTTCACGCCGTGGACGCGGCACGGCAGCCCGGTCTCCTCGAGCATGATGTGGATTTTGTGGCCGTTCGGCGTCGCCCAGCTGTAGAGATCGATCATTCGCTGCCTCCGTTGCATCAGCGTCGCATCGTAGCAGAACAGCAAAACTTCATTTGCCGCCAAGACGCCAAGGACGCCAAGAAAGGCGAGCAAAATAATCACGGCATGATCTCGCTATTGCGCTCTCTGCGTCTCCGCGGCTATATCGCCCTTTGCGGTTCTTGGCGTCCTTGGCGTCTTGGCGGCGAAACGGATTCGCGTTTTACCGTGTTACGCTTCCGCGCCATGCCATTGCTGGTGCCACAGGGAGTGCATCCCAACGCGCGCGTGCTGGTGGCCTCGCGCGCCGCGCGCGCCTTCGGCGACGGTTTCGTCAGCCTGCTGCTGCCTTACTACCTGACCCGGCTCGGC
Organism: Burkholderiales bacterium; assembly: GCA_050741255.1. Classification (GTDB taxonomy): domain Bacteria; phylum Pseudomonadota; class Gammaproteobacteria; order Burkholderiales; family SG8-41; genus CAZXNF01. The sequence goes on from JBOIEQ010000044.1 coordinate 13,554, forward strand.
TACTCGGCCTTCGAGATCGGCGTCATCATCACCGCAACGCTGCTCGGTTCGGGCCTGATGACGCTCGCCACCGGCTTCCTCGCGCACCGCATCGCAGCCGACCGGCTCCTGCGCTGGGCCTGCGTGCTGATGATCGCCTCGGGCTTCGGCGTCATCGCCACCACCGCGTTCTGGCCGCTGCTGATCGTCGCCCTGGTGGGTACGCTGAACCCTTCCGCCGGCGACGTAAGCGTGTTCTATCCGCTGGAGCAGACGCTGCTTGCACGCGCGGCGCCGCCCGCGCAGCGCACCGCGCTCTTTGCGCGCTACAGCCTGGTGGGCGCGCTGGTCGGCGCGGCGGGCGCGCAGGCCGCCGCCGTGCCCGAGTGGCTGGCCGGCCAATCCGCGCTGCCGATCATGACCGCGATCCAGGCCATGTTCGTGCTCTACGCCCTGCTCGGCGCCCTCACGCTGTTCCTCTATCGCGGGCTGCGCATGCCGGCGGACACCACCGCCACGACGCCCACCCCGCTGGGCCCCTCCCGCCGCGTCGTCTACAAGCTCGCGGCGCTGTTCAGCCTCGATGCCTTCGCCGGCGGCTTCGCCGTGCAGTCCCTGCTGGCGCTGTGGCTGTTCCAGCGCTTCGAATTGTCGGTGGCCACCACCGGCTCGATCTTTCTGGTGGCCGGGGTGCTCGCCGCGTTTTCATTTCCGGTGGCGGCGTGGCTCGCGCGGCGTATCGGACTGGTCAACACGATGGTGTTCACGCATCTGCCGGCGAACGTGTTCCTGATCCTGGTGCCGTTCATGCCGACGCTGGGCTGGGCGCTGTTCTTCCTGCTCCTGCGTTTCGCGTTGTCGTCGATGGACGTCCCGGCGCGCAGTTCCTACGTGATGGCGGTCGTCACGCCGCCCGAACGTCCCGCCGCGGCAAGTCTGACCGCGGTGCCGCGCAGCCTCGCCTCCGCGGTCAGCCCGCTGTTCGCCGGCGCCCTGCTCTCCGCTTCGCCCTTCGGCTGGCCACTCGTGCTGTGCGGCGCGCTCAAGATCGCCTACGACGTCGCCCTGCTCTACCAGTTCCGCCACGTGCGTCCGCCCGAGGAATCCGCGGCCCGCGTGGAAGCATGATCACGAACCCGGCGTCCCGCGCGGCAGCGTGCGTGCGAGTTCCATCCAGCGCGCCCGCTCGCGCTCGATGCGGGTACGGAATTCCTCGACCGATGCGCGCGCCGGCAGCAGCCCCTGGGCCAGCAGTTCGCGCTGCGTGGCCTCGTCCTGCAGGCCGCGGTTGATCTCGTAGTTCAGCAGCGACACGATCGCGGCGTCCACGCCCGCCGGCACGAAAACGCCGAACCAGCCTTCCGCCTCGAAGTCCGGCAGGCCGGCCTCGGCCAGCGTGGGTGTTTGCGGCAGGACAGGATGGCGGCGGGACGACGCGATGCCGAGGATGCGCAGCTTGCCGTTCTCCAGGTACGGCAGCACGGCGGGCAGCGGGACGAAACCGAATTCGACCTGGCCGGTGATCACCGCGGTCATGGCCGGATTGCTGCCGTTGTAGGCGACGTGCACGACATCGATGCCGGCGCGGCGGCGGAACAGTTCGCCCGTCAGATGCGCGGTGCTGCCGTCGCCCGGCGAGGCGTAGTTGACGGCGCCGGGACGACGGCGCGCGCGTTCGATCAGTTCCTGCGTGTCTTTCGCCACATGCTCGGTGGAGGCGATGAGCGCCATGGGCATCCACGCCAGCGGCGCCACCGGGGCCAGCCCGCGGCCGGCGTCGTACGGGAGCTTGTGACCGAGCGCCGGATAATTCGTCAGCGCGGGATTGCCGGTGAACAGCAGCGTGTAACCATCGGCGTCGGCCTGTGCGACGTCACGCACGCCATTCAGCGTCTTGCCGGTCGGCCTTCGCTCCAGCTTCACCGTCGTGCGCAGCGATCCCTGCAGAATCTGCAGCGTTTGCTGCGCGAGACTGTCCGGCAGCGACGGCACCGACAACGTCTGCATCATCTTGACCAGCTTGGTGATGCGCGGCGTGCCGTTGATGTCTGGCGTGCCGTTGGACGGATACGGATTGATCAGCGTCAGCGGACGTTCCGGATACGCGGCCTGCGCGGCAGCCATCGTCGCCGCGAGCAGGCCAGCGAGGGCGGCTGCGCGCCTCCTCACGCCGGCAACTGCAGGGAGCGGGCTTCGAGGAACTCTTCCAGCCCGTAACGGCCCAGTTCACGGCCGTGGCCGGACTGCTTGAACCCGCCGAACGGCGCCAGCGGATTGAAGCCGCCGCCGTTGACGTCCACCCGCCCGGCCCGCAGCCGGCGGGCGACGCGTTCCGCGCGCGCCGGATCGCCCGACCACACCGCGCCGGCCAGCCCGTACGCAGTGCCGTTGGCGATGCGCACGGCTTCCTCCTCGTTCTCGTAGGCGATGATGGACAGCACCGGCCCGAAGATTTCCTCCTGCGCGATCGTCATGTCGGGTCGTACTCGGCCGAATATGGTCGGCTGCACGTAGTAGCCGCGGCCGAATCCATCAGGCGCCTCCGCACCGCCGGTCAGCAGTTGCGCGCCCTCTTCCACGCCCTTGCGGATGTAGCCCCGCACGCGCTCGCGCTGGGCGGCGGAGACCAGCGGTCCCAGCCGCGTATCGTCCTTGGCTGGATCACCCGGCAGAAAAGTTCTCGCCACCTCCACTGCCAGCGCCGCGGCCTCGTCATGGCGGGACGCCGGTACCAGCAGGCGCGACAGCGCGGAGCAGGTCTGACCGCCGTTGAGGTAACACTGCGTCACGGTGGCCTTCACCGCGCGCGCCAGGTCCGCATCGTCGAGCACCACCGCCGCGGATTTGCCGCCGAGTTCCAGCGCCACGCGCTTGACCCCCGCCGCCGCCAGTTCGGAAATGCGCTTGCCAGCGCGCGTGGAGCCGGTGAAGGACACCATGTCGATGTCCGGGTGCCCCGCCAGCGCTTCGCCGATGGGCACACCGGGCCCCGACACGAGATTGAATACCCCCCGCGGCAACCCCGCCGCGTGCACGACTTCCGCCAGGATGAACGCGGAGAGCGGCGCGACCTCGCTCGGTTTCAATACGACGGTGCAGCCGGCGGCCAGCGCGGGTGCGACCTTGGCCACGGTCTGATGCAGCGGGTAGTTCCACGGCGTGATGCAGGCAACGACGCCGGTGGGCTCCAGCGTCACGCGCGTGTGGCCGATTGCCTCCTCGAAGGGATAGTCGCGCGCGAGCGCCGCCGTGTCCGCCATCACCTGTGGCGGCAGCCCGGCCTGGATGCGTTGCGACAGTTTGAGCGGCATGCCGACCTCGGCGCTGATCGTGCGGCCGATCTCGTCGGCGCGCGCCTTGAGTCCGGCGGCGATCTTCTCCAACAACGTCGCCCGCTGCGCGACCGGCGTCGCGGCCCAGGGTTCGAATGCCGCGCGCGCCGCGCGCACGGCGGCGTCCACGTCCGCCGGGTCGCCGGCGGGCACCCGCCCCATGACCGCTTCGGTGGCCGCCTCGATCACCTCGATCTGCCCGGACGAGCGTGAAGGCGTCCATGCGCCGTTGATGTAGAGCTGGTCCCTGACGATCATGCTGCCTCCTAGAGCCTGTTATGGACTTAAACGTGCGCGGCGTTGAGCCAAAAGGGTCTGGCTGCTAGGCGCGAGGAGGCCGCATAGCTCCTCTATGCAACGACGAGCAACGACGCAGACGGGCCCTTTTGGCTCAACCCGAAGGGAACGTGGGATTCGGGGTCCATTGCGTTGTCGCCGCCCGCTTGCAGGGACCGGCCCTGCGGCGCGATCGGCTCCTAGCACTGAACCCCGACTCCCGCGTTCGCCGCATACGTTTAAGTCCATAACAGGCTCTAGCCTTCGTTATCGACTGCCGCGTGCAACAGCGGCGTGAACAGTTCTTCCACGGCCACGTCGCGGCCGAGCAGGTGCTGGGCACGCGAAAAGCCGATCTGCGCTTCCAGCGTTTTCCGCGCGGTGCCGAGGCCGTAGGCGTAGAAATTGTGCCCCAGCAAGCGGCGCGTTTCCGCGAGGTGCGCGGCCGCCCACGGCAACGAGGCGATCGGCGCCTGTTCGACCGCCAGGTCGGCGATCGCCAGGGCCTTCGCCCGGCAAAAGGCCTGGAACAAGGCCGGCGCGAGTTGCGGATGGCGCTCGAGCGTTGCCCGCTTCGCGACGACAAGATGCATGATTGGAAACACGCCCGTCGCCCCGAAATAGCGTGCTTCCTCCTCCCACCAGCGCGGGAACAGACGCCCCACGCCCGGCAGGCCGAGGCAACGCGGCGGCGCGTAGGCAATCAGCCCATCCAGCCGGCCATCGGCCAGCAGATCCGACAACAGTCCCCGCGTCTCCACCGCGATGTTGAAGGGCGCGGGCAGCGACGGCACGGTGATGCGCGCGGGATCGCGCTCGCGCGCATCGACGTCGCCCACGCGCCAGCGGATTTTCGCGAGATCCACGCCGTAATGGGTGGCGAGCGCGCCGCGCGCGACCAGCGCCGCGGTGTTCGTATATTCGCGCAGGCCGATGGTCTTGCCTTCCAGGTCGCGCGGCCCGCGGATGCCGCGGTCGGTGCGGATGAAGATCGCATGCTGCCGGAACACGCGCGTCGGGAAGACCGGCAAGCCCACGTACGGGCTGTCGCCGCGCACCGTGGCGATGAGAAAATTGGAAAACGACAGTTCAGTGACGTCGAACTCCGCGGTGTCGAAGGCGCGGCTGAAGAGGCTTTCGAGCGGTCCCGTGGTCCAGGCGACGTCGAAGCCGTCGACACCCACCCGGCCGTCCAGCAACGGGCGCGTGCGGTCGAAATCGCCGACCGCGGCGGTGATGCCGGGTTTCACCGAGGGGCGCGGACCAGCGCCGTGCCGATCATGCTGTCGCGATTGACCAACGGGACCAGTTCGGCCTCGCTCATGCCTTCGGTACCGGCCGGCCGCATGGGCAGCACCAGGTAGCGCAGATCGGCCGTCGAATCGTGCACGCGCACCGCCACGGTATCCGGCAGTTCAAGCCCGAATTCCTTCAGCACCGCGCGCGGCTCGCGCACCACGCGCGAACGATAGGCCCGGCTTTTGTACCAGGCGGGCGGCAGGCCGAGCAGCATGCGCGGGTAGCAGGAGCACAGGGTGCACACCACCAGGTTGTGCACCGAGGGTGTGTTCTCCACGACGTTCAGGGTGACGTCGTAGAGCGCCATCTCGAAGCCCATGCTTTCGCAGGCCTTGGTGGCGTCCTCGAGCAGCCATTGCTTGAACGCCGGATCGGTCCACGCCTTCGCCACCACGCGCGCGCCGCCTTCCGGGGTGCGGCTTTCGATGTTCTCGACCATCGCGCGGATCTCGTCCGCGGTGAACAGGTTTTTCTCGATCAGCAGTTCGCGCACCGCGATCTCGAGCTTGCGGAAGTACGTCAGCGTGTCGTCGTGATCTGGCGCCGGCGGATGACGGTGGCCCGGGCCGTGGCCATGGTCGTGCGGATGATCGTGGCCGTGATCGTGGTGGTCGTGGGGATCGCTCATGGGATTGGGCTGCTAGGCGGGTTCAAGCCAGTGCTCGTAGAGGTCGATGTCCAGCGTATCGCCCGCGGCCCCCGCGTAGTCGGGCCACACGTCGCGCTGCAGGAAGCGCACGCGGTAAAGATTGCGCTTCGGCTCCCCGCTGCGTCCGTAGGCCAGTTCCTCCGGGTTCTTGTAGGCACCCGCGCAGCGCTCGATGGTGCCGATATGGCCACGGATGTAGTGCGGGGTGCGGATGTGGCCCGGCGCCTCGGCCTTGCGCACGCGCACCCGGTCACCGTCGGCGAACCGGCGCACGGCGGCCGGCTGTACAGGCTTTGTCGCGACGGCGGCGCTCACGGCAGTTGCGCCGGCCGGCGCTCGATGTCCGCGAGCTTGGCGGTCAGTTCGTCGATCGTGAAGATGCCCTTGATGACGAGATTGTGCGCGACTGCGGCGATGCGCCGTTCTGCATAGCTGGAGCTGTGATAGATTTCCGCGCCCAGCGATTCGAGCCCGCGCCGGTTTTCGTCCAGCCGGAGGATTTTTTCGCGCCACAGGAGTACCAGCAGCGCTTCGACGCGCTTTTCCCACTGCGCGAGATCGTGGTCTTCGCGGGGAACGGGGCCGGCGGGTGTGCCGCCGAGATCGTGATAGCTTCGCATGGGAGGCCCTTGATGTTAGCCGACGCAGGGCGCACGATCAATTACGCGGACATCGCGCGCTGCGCGCACGTATTTTGCTTACTGACAGGCTGAATTCTTACCTGGAGGTTTTATGGCTTTCGTACCGCGCATTTCACGCTGGTCCACCCTCGCCGCAGCACTGACGGCTTGCCTCGCCGTTCCCGCGGGTGCCGCCGACGCCCCGTTCCCGAGCAAACCCATCCGCATCGTGATCGGCTTTTCCGCGGGCAGCGTGGTGGACGTCTCCGCCCGCATCGTGGGCCAGAAGCTGTATGAGTCCTGGAAGCAGCAGATCATCGCCGACAACCGGCCCAGCGCGGGCGGCATCGTTGCCGCGCAACTGGTGGCCGATGCCAACCCGGACGGCTATACCCTGCTGTCGGTGTCCGCCTCGCACGCGATCGCGCCGGCGATGTATTCCAAGCTGCCGTACGACACGCTCAAGGATTTCGCCGGCATCACCACCACCGTCAACGTGCCTTCCCTGCTGGTGGCCTCGTCGGCGCTGGGCGTGAAGACCACGAAAGACCTGATCTCGATGGCGAAGGCCAAGCCCGGCCAATTGCTGTTCTCCTCGGGCGGCATCGGCAGTTCGACCCAGTTCGTCGCCGAGATCTTCAACAACATGGCCGGCATCACCGCTTCCCACGTGCCGTACAAGGGCATCCCGGAGGCGCTGGCGGACGTCGCCGCCGGCCGCATCAACTACACGATCTCCCCGGTGGCCAACTCGGTGGCGTTTGCGAAGGAAGGCAAGGTCGTTCCGCTGGGCGTCACCAGCAGCAAACGCATTCCGCCGCTGCCCGACGTGCCGACCATTGCCGAGTCGGGCGTGCCCGGCTTCGTCTACGGCACCTGGTTCGGTATTCTCGCCCCGGCCAAGACGCCGCGGCCCATCGTCAACCAGTTGAATGCCGAGATCACCCGCATCCTCAATCTGCCGGACGTGCGCGAACGGTGGACGGCGCTCGGCGGCGAGGCGGTGCCGATCAAGCCGGAACAGTTCGACAAGTACATCGCCGAGCAGATCGCGCTGTTCACCAAAATCGCGAAGGCGGCGAATATCAAGGCAGACTGAGCTAGACGACCGCGATCCCCTGGATCTCGATAACGCAGCCGAGCCGCGCGAAGTTGGAGATCGTCAGCAGCGCGCTGCCCGGGTAGCGGCCGTCCCTGAAGAATTCATTGCGGATCTGCACGAAGCGGTCGCCGTTGCGGCTGTCGTTGATGAAGACGGTCATGGTCACCAGATTGGCCAGCGTCGCGCCGGCCCGGGCCAGGGTGCGCTCCATCAGCGCGAAAATGGTGCGCGTCTGCGCCTCGAACTGGCCGGTGATGTCGCGGCCCTCCAGATCGACCAGTGTGGTCTGGCCGGCGAGCCAGATGGTCCGGCCGCCTTCCGTGATCACGGCCGGGCAGAACGAGCGCGACTTCTGCCATTCGGTCCCTTCCAGATGCTCGACTTTTGCTCCCGCCATCTCGATCTCCCGGTCAAAAGGCGCGAGGATACCGCAGCGCAGCACGCAGGCCTTGTCATCCGCGGCGCGGGTCGCGACGTTGACTCCCTGATGCAACGCCTCCCGCCCCTGCTGCTGATCGTGATGCTGTGTGCCCTCAGCGCGCCGCTGCACGCCGCGCAAAGCGGCGAGCGCTCGCCCTACGATCTCAACCCGAAATGCCGGGAACGCGACGCCAAGCCCGAGGACTGCGTGATCGACGACGGTCCGCCGCAGCAATACCGGCGAGTGCGTCCGCAGCAACCGCCACCCAAACCGGTCACGCCGCCTCCAGCGCCGAAGCCGCAAGAACCGGTCATGAAGCGTTAGGGCAGTCCGCCCGGCGCTGGCGCAGGGATCCGCCGCCGCAGCCAGACCCGCAGCGCGCGCAGCGTTTCCGCGTCCGCGCTGTCCGCCGGGATCATGACTGCGTGACGCCGCGTGCGCCCGTCCACGGTGCGCAGGATCAGCACCGTCAGCAGTGGCGACACAAAGGTCTCGCCACCCACGCGCCGCGCCACCCATTCACCATCCCGCTGGAGTGAGTGGACCGCGCCGTCCGCATCGATTTCCAGCGCAATCACCGAATGCTGCGCCCGTCGCAGCGCCGCGCTCCAGGTAGTCCATGCGAGGCTCGCGGCGACCGCGAGTTTCGCGGCCAGCATCCAGACCAGGGGCATGGGCGAAGACCACACGACCGCGATGGCCCCCAGGTGCGCCGCCACCAGCACGAGGGCCAGCCCCCGCGACGGCCCGAGCTTGAGGTGCAGGGTGTGCGGGCCGGGGAACATGCAGTCAGTCCGGCGTGATCGCGGTCACCGCCCCGAACAGATTGGCGATGGTCTCGCGCGCGATGCCGCGGGTGATGAACACGAGACGCGTCCGCCGGTCGTCACTGGGCCATGCGGAGAGCGTCAGCGGCGGGTGAAACAGGTGCTGCACGCCCTGCACGACCACCGGGCCGGTTTCGCCCGCGACGTTGACCAGCCCCTTGACCCGCAGCAGGTCGGGCCCGCGCAGCGTCGCCAGCAGTTCCATGCACTGGGTGAACACCTTCCAGTCGAAAGGCTGGTCGAAATACAGGCAGAACGACGTGACGTTGGCGGTATGGTCGGCCTGCGTCAGCCCCGAAGGCGGGCGAAAGCGCAGGCCGCTGCCTTCCACCACCGCCTTGTCGGCCAGCCAGCCTTCCACCTCGCTGCCGGCCGCCGTCGTGCGGGCGATGCCCACGTTGAACAGCAGCGCCGGGTCGATCTCCCCCTGCAGCACGCGCAGGATCGGCGCATGGGTGTTGAAATCGCGCAGGCGCTGTTCAAGTGCCGTATAAGCCGCCGGCGAAACCAGGTCGCTCTTGGTGATCAGCAACCGGTCCGCCACCGCCGCCTGCTTGACCGGCTCGGCGAGCGTCGCCAGTTGTTCGACACCGTTGACGCCGTCGACCAGCGTCACCACGCAATCGAGCCGGTAGTGGTCAGCGAGCAGCGAATCCGTCATCAGCGTGTGCATCACGGGCGCCGGATCGGCAAGACCGCTCGTTTCGACGATCACGCGGTCGAAATCAATGATCTCGCCGTTGCGGCGCTTGACGAACATTTCACGCAGCGTTTCCTGCAGGTCGCTGCGCAGCGTGCAGCACAGGCAGCCGTTCTCCAGCAGCGTCATGCTCTCGGTCGAGTTCGTCACCAGATCGTGATCGATGGACTGCTCGCCGAACTCGTTGATGATGACGGCGGCCCGGTTCATCCCCGGGTGGCGCAGCAGCTTCTGGATCAGCGTGGTCTTGCCGCTGCCGAGAAAGCCGGTGATGACGCTGACGGGAATCTTGCCGGCGAGCGGATCTGCGGTTTTCATTACTTCAACTTAGCCGCAGAGACGCAGAGGACGCGGAGGAAAACATTGAAGATTTTCTCTGCGCTCTCTGCGTCTCGGCGGCTAATCGATCTAGACGGTCATTTCGAGGATGTAAAGCCCGCCCCCGAAACGGTCCACCGCGTAGATCACCCGCCGCTCGTCGACCCACACGTCGTTGATCTGCACGGCGCCGGAGGGTGAGAGCCGCGGTTTGCCCGGAACGTAGTAGGCGATCTCTTTCGGCTGCAGTGCATTCGTGATGTCGAACGCCCGGATGCCGCCGTTGAAGAAGGTGCCGAAGATGATGTCCTCGGAGCGGAACGACGCCGGCCCGGGAAGATTCTCGTGCATGTTGTGCGAGCCGTAGCGGCCGCCGCGCTTGGCGAAGTTCTCCACCGGCGGCAGCGGCAGCGTGGACAGCGTGACCGGACGATCTTCGCGCCGGCCGTCGAGGATCCAGGTGAGCTTGGGCCAGTCGGCGCCGTTGTCCTTCACGCACTCGTCCGACACCACCAGCAGGCCGCGCTGGAACAGCGGCAGCACGGTATGCGTGAAGCCGTTGTACGGGGGCGAATAGCGCCAGTTGTTGATGAGTTTCGGCTTCGACTTGTCGCTGATGTCGAGGATCACCGCCCCGCCGTCGATGTAGCCGACGTAGGCGCGGTCCGGACGCTCGGGGAACACGTTGGTGTTGTGCGCGCGGAAACCGGCGTCGTGCGGCGCCGGTAGGCGTTCCGGCATGGGCTCGCTGTCGCCCTCGCGCGTGCCCGGCATCCACCAGCGGCCGGCTTCCACCGGCTTGGACGGATTGCGCACGTCGATGATGCGATAGCACTGGTCGTCCTTCTGGTCGCGCGGCTGAAAATCACCCGCGCCGCAAGCCGTATGCACGAATTCGCCGTCCACGAACCACACGGCATGCGCGCCGCGCGAGTACTTGCCGGAGGCGTCGAAATGCGAGATGTGCCTGGGCTTCTCCGGCGTGCTGATGTCGAAGAGGTCGATGCCGGCGGGCTTGAGGCCCGGTTTCTTGGTCTGGTATGCCACCGCCATGATATTGCCGACCACGTCGAGCGAATTGGAGCGCACGTCCGCGTGCGGCAGGTCGGTCTGGACCACCACCCTGGGGTTCTTCAGGTCGGTGACGTCCACGCCCGTGAAGTTCTTGGGCGCGGACTCGTGGGCGAGCCACAGGATGCGGCGCCCATCCGGCGCGATCTGCATGTTGATGCCCTCGCCGATCCCGCCGAAACCGTCGAGTTCATGATGGGCGATCAGTTTCATGTTCAGGGACAGCGCCTGGTTCGCCTGTCCCGCGCCGCTCAATCCGCCTTGTACCGCCATGGTGATGGGCCTTTCCGTTGCCGTTGTGTAAGTAAACCGTCGATTCTATTTTTGACGCCGCGCGCCGGGCTTTCCCCGCAGGCGCGCTTCCTGCCGCAATACGGCGTGCACCGCCGCGGTGTCCTGCTTCGCCCGCCCCTGTTTGAGCGCCCGCGTGTAATAGCGCAGGCTGGCGCCGAACAGCGGCGTGGGGCTTTTCAGCATCCGTGCGTGGGCGCGGATGATGTCGATGTCCTTCTGGTACACGTCGAGCTTCATGGTGGCCTTGTCATAGCGGCCCGCCGACATCATGGGCCCGCGCACCTCGAACATGCGCGAGGTCCCGGCGCCGTCGGCGATGACTTTCTGCAGCAGGCGCAGGTCGACGCCGGATTTCTCGCCCATCACCATCGCTTCCGCCGCGGACAGATTATGAATGGTCACCAGCAGGTTGGCGATGAACTTGAGTTTGGAACCCGCGCCGAACGCGCCGCAGTCGTGATACGTCCGGGCAAAACCCTTGAACACTTTCGCGCAGCGCGCGATCGCCGACTTCGGACCGCTGGCGTACACCACCGCATCCTTGGCCGCGGCCTGCGCGCCGGTGCCGCTGATCGGACAATCGAGCAGCACGATGCCGTAGGCGGCCAGTTTCCGCTGCGCGCGTTCCTTGACGGCCAGCGGCAGCGTACTCGCCTCGATCACGATCGTGCCGGTCAATGCGCTCGCGGCGATCCCCTCCTCGCCGAAGAATGCCGTCGCGAAGGTCTTGATGGAGGGCAGCGAGGTGATCAGCACCGGCACGCGGCCGGCAAGATCGGCGGCAGACAGCGCGGGCATGCCGCCCAGCCGTTTAAACGAGGCCAGCGCCGGCTTGCGCACGTCAAAACCAACCACCTGGTAGCCGGCATCGAGCAGATGGCGCGCAAACGCCCCGCCCATGATGCCGAGACCGAGGACACCGACCCTGCCCTGTGCGCGTTTGGCCGCCACGCTCAAACCTTGCCGCCGAGGAATTCCTCGGCGTTCTTGAAGAAGATGCGCTCGCGCTCGGCCGCGGTCAGCCCCGGCACTTTCTCCACGTTGTCCACCGGCGTGAAATCGCCCATGTCGAAGGGCGAGTCGGTGCCCAGCACCACGCGGTCCGCGCCGACCTGCTCGATCAGAAAGCGCACCGCCTTGGGGTTGTGCGCCAGCGCGTCGAACCAGAAACGCCGCAACAGCGCCAGCGGTTTGGTTTTCGAGTCGATCGCGGTGTCCGGGCGGCAGCCATGGCCCCATTCGAATCGCCCAATGTCCGCGGGGAGGAAGCCGCCCGCATGCGGCAGCAGGATCTTCAGGTCCTTCAGGTCATCCAGCGCGCCGCTGAAGATCAGGTTCGCGGCCATGATCGTAGTGTCGAGCGGGTTGCCGATGAGATTGGTCATGTAATAGCAGTCGAGTCGGCCGGTCGCGCCGATGTTCTCCGGATGGGTGAACAGCACGACTTTCAGTTGTTCGGCGCGTTTGAGTACCGGCCGGTACTTGGGATTCGCGAGTTCCTCGCCCTGCACGTTGGTCGCGATTTCCGCGCCGCGGAAGCCGAGTTCCTTGACCACGCGCTCCAGTTCCGCGATCGCCACCTCCGGGTGCTGCATGGGCAGCGTGGCCATGCCGCGCAGGCGGTCCGGATTCTGCGCGACCATGCCGGCGATGCCGTCGTTGACGAGCTTCGCCGCCTTCGCCGCGTCGGCCTCGCCAAGCCAGTAGCAGAACGACTGCGGGCCCGGCGAAATGTAGGAAATATCGATCTTCATCCTGTCCATCGCCTCGCACTTGGCGAGCCCGTCGTAGAACTCCGGGATCAGTTCGAATTTCGCCTTGCCGCGGGTGAACCACTGCGCGCCGCCTTCAGTGACGATCTTCGAGCGATAGAGGTCGGGTTGCGCGCGCATCGCGGCGAGCATGGGTTCGGGGATGACGTGGCTGTGCAGATCGATGCGCTTCAACGGGATTTCCTTCGGGACGGAGTGGAGAATTTGGCGGCTTTGGCGGCTATGGCGGGATCGGGCTTGGGCAGTGCGGCAGCGGGTGCGCCCGCCGGCAGACCGAACAACCCCTGATCGTACAACGCATTGGTCTCGGCGGTCACGATCTGCGAGACTTCCTCGACGGCGGCGGAACGGCCGCGCTCGGCCGGCGAAGCCAGAAACAGCATGCGGTGCAGGTTGGCGTCGGCGATCTGGAACGCGGCAATGCGGCCGGCGCGGATGTCCTCGTGGAAGGCCGAGACCGGCATGACCGTCACCCCCGCGCCCCGCAGCAGCAATTGCCGGATCGCCTCCACGGAATCGATTTCGACTTCCACGTTAAGACGCCCGTGGTGGCGTCCGATCTGCTCCTCGACCAGCGCCCGGATGCCCTCGGTGATGATCACCGGCGTCTTGGCCAGTTCCGCCAGCGTGTAGAAACGGCGCGTGCCGCGGGCCTGCGGCGGTGACAGCACCACGATGGGCTCCGAGATCAGGGGCGTAAGCGTCAGCGCGCGCGAAGCTGCCGGATTGGTCAGCACAGCCAGGTCGACCCGGCCGGTCAACAGGCCATCGTAGAGAAAGGTGCTGAACGCCTCGACCACCTTGACGGCCACCCCCGGACACTGGCGCTGCACGCGCTCGACCGTGCCGGGCGCCAGCAGGTGGCCGACCGTCGGCGACAACCCCAGCACCACCCGGCCGCGCGGCACCTCGGCGTCGGCGCGCAGATCCTCCGTGACCCGGGAGAATTCCCGCATGACGCGGCGGCAATGCTCGAGAAACTGGCGCCCCGCGCCGGTCAGCCGCACGCCGCGCGGCAGCCGGACCAGGAGCTGCAGGCCCAGTTCGTCCTCGATGCTGCGGACATGGCGCGACAGCGCCGGCTGGGCGACCCCGAGCTGGTCGGCGGCGCGCGTGATGCTGCCGAGATCGGCGATCTGGACGAAATACCTGATGCTGCGGAGGTCCATCGGCGGACGCGGGCACGGGGCGCGCGTATGAATAACAATTCGATATGGCTGGACGTCAGGCGGCGATGATTGCAGGATGACCGCAGTCGTGCAATCCCCTGCTGGAATGCTGCTTTGCAGCACGGCGGCGCCGAAATCGGTATCCTGCAAGCCATGCCGCACCAGCATGGGTCGCATTCGCAAATGATATTGGTGGCGCATGCGCGCGAAGGCCAGAATGCGATGGCTGCCGGCCGTGCAACCGCAGCCACCCGGCTTACCGCTTGCGCCGCCTCCCCTTCCGACTGTCACAAGGACTCCCCGTGAAACAGATCAACGTCGGCATCATCGGCACCGGCTGGTGCGGTGGTATCCGTGCCGACACCTGCGCCGCCAACCCGCTGGTCAACGAACTGCACCTGGCTGAAACCCGACCCGAACGCCTGGCCGAGGTCGCCAAGGCCACCGGCGCCAAAACCGCGACCGCGGATTACCGCGACATCGTCCGCAACGACAAGATCGATGCGGTGATGATTTCCGCCACGCCGGAACACCTGCATTACCCGATGGCCCGCGACGCCCTGCTGTCCGGCAAGCACGTCTTCCTGGAAAAACCGATCTCGATCGAACTGCACGAGGCGGACGAACTGATCGCGCTCGCGAACAAGGCGAAGCTCAAGTTCACCATCGGCTACTCCCAGCGCTTCCATCCCAAGTTCGCCTACGTGCACAAGTGCGCCACCGACGGCACGCTCGGCAAACCGGTCAGCGCGCTGGTCAGCCGCCACATCGGCCGCAGCCTCGGCAAGAAGATCACCGGTCGCAGCAAACTCTCACCCGCCGCGATGGAAGCCACGCACGACCTCGACTTCATCCTCTGGTGCCTGCAGCCGGCCAAGCCGGTCCGCGTCTACTCGCAGGTCAACTTCGGCACCATGAAAGCGACGAGCGGCACCGATACCCCCGACACGCAGTACATCACCGTCACCATGGACAGCGGCGTGTCCTTCGTCATCGGCGCCGGCTGGAGTCTGCCGCCCGCCTACCCGAATTTTTCAATGACCTGGATCGAGTTCATCGGCACCGAAGGCGCGCTGATCATCGACGACACGCATCGCGATTCGATGCTGACCACGGTGAGCGGCGGCATCGTGCATCCCATGTCGAGCATGCCCGGCGAGCGCGTGAATCACACCTACGCCGGACCGATGCAGGATGAGACCGTCCATTTCGTCGAGGCCGTCGCCTGCGACCGCCCGGTGCTGGTGACCGGCGAGGAAGCGCGCCAGGTGATGGAGGTCTATATCGCCGCGGACCTGTCGGCGGAGCGCAATGAGCCGGTCAGTCTGCCGCTGCCCGAATCCAGGCCGGTGCTGACCGCGGCGGTAGCCCGATGAAAAAGAACGCCAAACGCATCGGCCTCGGCATCATCGGCGCGGGCCGCGTCGGCCTGATCCGCGGCGACGTCGCCACCCGCCACACGGCGGTGGACTGGATTGGTATCGCGGAAAAGAACCCCGAGCGCGGCAAGCTGGTCGCGGAAAAGATCGGTGCGGACTTCCTGACCACCGACTACCGCGAATTGCTCCGCCGCCCCGAACTGACCGCGGCGGTGGTCTCCACCGACGAGCACCTGCACGTCGACCCCATCCTCGGCGCGTGCGAGCGCGGCATCCCGCTGATGATCGAGAAGCCTCTGGCGACGACCCTCGAAGAATCCGAGATGGTGCTGAAAGCACTCACCGCCGCCGGGATCGACGCGGTCATCGGTTACACGCAGCGTTTCCGCCGCCGCTGGCTGGTGGCCAAGGAGAAGATCACCACCGGGGCGCTGGGCGAAGTGACGATGGTCACGTCGCGCGGCTTCATGAACCGGCTGGTGGCGATCGACAACTACAAGCGCACCAACAATCCCGCCGAAATCTCGCCGATGGTGATCTCCGGCACGCACGCGCTCGATCTCGCGCTGTGGCTGCTGGAAGGCGGCCGCAAGCCGGTGGAGGTCTACGCCCGTTCGGTGGACAAGGCGCTGGGGCCCACGCTGAAAGGCATCGACGGCACCGCCTATACGATCATCTTCGACGACGACACGGTCTACAGCGGCGTACTGACCTGGGG
>JBOIEQ010000045.1:0-28065 GCA_050741255.1 Burkholderiales bacterium
GTTACCGCGCGCCTGTGAGCGCAATGGCCCATGCCCCAAAAACCCTCTAAATCCGCTTCCCCGGCGCCGGTCACCATCCCCGGATTTGACTCCGAGGTGATGCCGCGGTCCCGGGCGGGCGCCGTCCTGCCCATGGCGGCCGAGGCGCAGCGCGTGCGCCGCAGCACCTTCGACGTCACCGACGGCATCGAAGTCACCGATCCGGCGGTGGTGGGCGACGAGGTCATCCGACTGTTCTGCACGCTCTACCAGGATGCCGATGCGCGGACGCTCCGGCGCGCCTTCGACGATTTCGCCGCGGCTTATACGGGCGCCGATCCGCGCTATCACGCGAGCGATACCCCGTATCACGACGTGCAGCATGTGCTCGATGTGACACTGGCCATGGCGCGCCTGATGGCGGGGCGCGAGAGTGTTCCGGGTGGCGCGCCGCTGAGCGAACGCCTGTTCCGTTTCGGCATCATGCTCGCGCTGTTTCACGACAGCGGCTATCTCCGGCGTCGCCGGGATACCCGCCACCGCAATGGCGCGGAATACACACTGACTCACGTGTCACGCAGCGGCGAATTCCTCCGCGACTATCTGCCGCGCGTGGGCATGGGTGATCTGGCGGGGGCGGCGGCGCGCGTGGTGCACTACACGGGCTACGAAGTGCCCGTCGCGCGGATTCGCGTGTCGGATCCGGCCTTCCACGAACTGGGTTGCATGCTCGGCACCGCCGACATTCGCGCGCAGATGGCCGATCGCTGTTACCTCGAGAAGTGCTACGACCGTCTGTATCCGGAATTCGTGCTGGGTGGCGTCGCCCGCCGGCGCCTGCCGCAGGGCGGCGAGGAGGTCGTATTCGCCTCGGCAGCCGATCTCATCACCAAGACGCCGCAGTTCCACGCCAACGCGGCGCGCCGGCTGGAGCAGGATCTCGATGGCGTGCACCGTCATTTCCGGCGGTTTTTCCGCGGCGACGATCCCTACCTGGAGGCGATCGAACGCAACGTGGGCTACGCGCGCCGCCTGGGCGACGCGAACGACATGGCGGGGCTGCGTCGCCGCCTGCCGGACCAGGCCCCCGTCGCTATCTGACGGTCAATACGATCTTGCCGACGTGCGCACCGCTTTCCATCAGCGCGTGGGCACGCCCAGCCTCGGCGAGCGGGAAGGTGGCATGAATCACGGGCTTGATGGCGCCGCTGTCGATCAGCGGCCACACCCGTTCGCGCAGCTGGCGCGCGATGGCCGCCTTGAATGCGACAGGGCGCGGCCGCAGCGTTGAGCCGGAAATCGTCAGGCGGCGCAGCAGCACCTGGCCGAAATTGACCGCGGCCTTGGCGCCGCCCAGGAAGGCGATGAACACCAGCCGGCCGTCGTCGGCCAGCGCGTCGAGTTCACGCGGAATGTAGTCGCCGCCCACCATGTCGAGGATCACGTTGACGCCGCGGCCGCCGGTGGCTTCCTTGACGACAGCCACGAAATCATCCGTCTTGTAGTTGATCGCTCGTGTGGCGCCGAGTTGCACGCAGGCGGCGCATTTCTCCGCTGAGCCGGCGGTGGCGAACACCGGGTGGCCGAGCGCGCGGGCCATCTGGATCGCGGTCACGCCGATGCCGCTGGAGCCGCCCTGCACGAGCAAAGATTCACCGGGCGCGAGCGCCGCGCGGTCCCAGACATTGCTCCAGACGGTGAAGCAGGTCTCCGGCAGCGATGCCGCCTCGAGCGGCGACAGCCCGCGCGGGACCGGCAGGCAACTGGACGCCGGCGCGATGCAGTATTCCGCATAGCCGCCGCCCGGCGTCAGCGCGCAGATGCCGTCGCCGACCTTCCATTCGGTCACGCCCGCGCCGAGCGCGGCGATCGTGCCCGCGACTTCCAGGCCCGGCAGGGGCGAGGCGCCCTTGGGCACCGGATACTTGCCCTGGCGTTGCAGCACGTCCGGACGGTTGACGCCGGCGGCGGTGACGGCGATCAGGACTTCGCCGGCCCCGGGTTGCGGCACCGGCTGCGCTTCGACGCGCAGTACGTCGGGGGCGCCGGGGGCGGTGATGACGACGGCTTGCATCTGGGACGGTAAGGCCATGATGTTCCTTGTCTATTTCTGAAGCTGCGCCGCACGGTAGCGGCGGATACGGTCTTTGAGTCCTGGCGCCGCAGCGGAGGCAACCAGTGTTGCCATGTCGGCCTCCCGGGTGTCGGCGCGGGTTTGCGCGTAAAGCTGTGTGGAAGCGGCTGGACTGAGTGTCCCGGCGGCTGCCGCGGCCTCGGCCACGGTTTCCGGCCAGTCTTCCTGCGCCGCGATGCCGGTGAGGAAGCCGGCGCGCAGGGCGGCGCCCGCATCGAACGTCGCGCTGGTTTCCAGCCAGGCGCGGGCCGCGGCAGTGCCTACGCAGGCCGCGAGGCGGCGCGTGCCGAGCACAAGACCGAATTGCAGGCCGGGCATGCGGAAGGTGGTGCCGGGCGCCGCCGCGCGTCGGCCGCAGACGCCGACCAGATCGGCCCCGGCGCCGAACACGCGGCCATGGGCGAGCGCGAGCGTCGCGAAGGGTGCGTGATGCACGCGCTGCAGCAGCGTTTCGATGCGGATGAAGCGCAGGACGAGATCCCCTTCGCTCGCCTCCTCGCAACCGGCAAAGTCGAAGCCGGCGCAGAAGTGCTTGCCCGCGCCGTCGATGACCAGGAGGCGCGTGCCGTCGGCGTGTGCCGCATCGACCGCGGCGAGCAGCGCTTCGACCAGCGCGGTGGACAGCGCGTTGGCCTTGTCGGGACGGTTGAGCGTCAGGCGGGTGACGTTGCCGTCGCGACCCGTCAGCAGTTCGTCGGCCATGCGCTCAGGCGGACTTGGCTAATTCCGCGCGCACTTCGGCGGAACGGTCCCAGAAGTTCGGCAGCAGCGGGCTCGAATAACCGGAGACGAAGTCCTTGGCCTTGCCGGTGGCCGGATCGAACACGTGGCGCTTCACCGCGCCGATGTTCGCGCCGTAGACGTGGATGCTGATGGAGACCTTGTCGGCGAGTGCATTGGACACCTGATGCACGTCGCCGATGCGCGGCGAGAGCTTTTCGACTTCGCCGGGTTTGAGCGTTTTCGTCTCGCCCGCGGCCATCGGTTTGCCCGCGGTCGGTACGGCGTAGGCCTTGCACAGTTCTGCGCCGCGCAGCATGCCGACCATGCCCCACACCGTATGGTCGTGCACCGGCGTGGTCTGGCCGGGGCCCCAGACGAAGCTCACCACCGAGAAGCGCTCGAGCGGGTCGCAGTAGAGCAGGTGCTGCTGGTAGTACTCGGGGTGCGGTTTCGTGGCCGCGTCCGGCAGCCAATCGTCCGTGCCAACCAGTGCGCCGAGCAGGCGGCTGCCCTGGTCGAGGATCTTCGCCTCGTCACCGGCCGAGTTCTCGACGAGACGGGTCATTTCGGCAACGAAGCTGCGGAAGCGGGCGTGGTTTTCCATGGCGGACCCCTACGGTTTTTTGATGGCCGCCAGCACGTCGGCGGTGTGTTCGCCCAATGCCGGCGGACGCAGCCGGACGGACAGGTTGGCGCCGGACAGGCGCATGGGCGAGAGCACGGTGCGCGTGGCGACGCCGTTGGGCAGTTCCATCGGCTGCACCCAGCCCATGTGCGCGACCTGCGGATCGGCCAGCACCTGCGAGTAGGTGTTGAGCGGCGCGCAGGGTACCCCGCGTGCGTTGAGGGCATCCAGCATCTCCTGCGCGGTGAAGCGGGCGAATTCGGCTTCCAGCAACTCGCGCAGCGCGTCCTGGTTTTTCGCGCGCAGGCTGGGCGAGGCGAAGCGCGCGTCACGTGCAAGGTCGGGCCGGGCGATGACCTCGCAGGTGGCGGCCCACAGTTTGTCCGTGCCCGCGGCCACCGCGAAATAGCCGTCCTTGCATTGGAAGGCGGCGTAGGGGGCGTTCATCGGGTGCGCGGAACCGAGTTTCACCGGATCGCGACCGGTCGCGAAGTACTCGCTGGTCTGCAGGTTGGCGATGCCGAGCATGCCGCCCAGCATGGCGACGTCGATGTGTTCCCCCTTGCCGCCGGCACGCACGCGGGAGAGTACGGCGGCCACCGAATACGCGGCGTAGAGGCCGGCGGTGAAGTCCGCGATCGGGATGCCGCATTTGACCGGCCGGCCGTCGGCCTCGCCGGTCACGCTCATCACGCCGCTCATCGCCTGCACGGTCATGTCGAAGCCGCCTTCGGCGACGCGCGGGCCGGTCTGGCCGAAAGCGGAGACCGAACAATAGACGAGCGCGGGTTTCTCGGCGGAAAGCGAAGCGTAGTCGAGTCCGAACTTCGCCATCACGCCGGGCCGGAAGTTTTCCAGCACCACATCGGCATCCAGCGCGAGCGTACGCGCGGCGGCGCGGCCCGCGGCATCCTTCAGATCCAGCACGACGGAGCGTTTGTTGCGGTTGACCGAGGCGAAGTATTGACTGTAGCCCTCGATGATCGGCGGCCAGGCGCGCATCAGGTCGCCGCCCTCGGGGGCTTCGACCTTGATGACATCGGCGCCCATGTCCGCGAGCAGGCAGCCGCAGAACGGGCCTGCGAGCACCTGACAGAATTCGACGACCTTGACGCCGGCGAGCGGGAGCATGGGAGGGGCGATGCGTGGAGCCCGCTGAGCGCAGGCTGCGGAAGGACGGAGAGTTCGATATTATCACGCGCTTTTCCGCGTCCCGGCCGGCGGTTTTGGCCGTTGGCGGGGAACGCCGCGACGCCGGCGGCGTCCAACGGCGACCATCGACCTGTCAGGAGTATCCCGATGTATCGAATTCCAGTGACTGCCCTGATTGCAGCAGCGACAGTGGTGACGCCTGCCGTCGCCGCTGATGCCTATCCGACCAAGCCGATCCGCCTTGTGGTGCCTTTCGCGCCGGGCGGCGGCAACGACATTTCCGCGCGTTTCGTCGCGCAGCGCATGACCGAAGGCTTCGGCACCACGGCGGTCGTCGACAACCGGCCGGGTGCCGGCAGCACGCTCGGCACCGACATCGTCGCCAAATCGGTGCCGGACGGCTACACCCTGCTGGTGACGCACAACGCGATCGCCATCAACCAGACGCTCTATCCAAAGTTGCCTTTCGACACGTTGAAGGACTTCGTGCAGGTGGTGATGATCGGCGCCACCACCAACACCCTGGTGGTGAATCCTGCGGTTCCGGTCAAGACCACCAAGGATCTGATCGCACTCGCGAAATCCAAACCGGGCGCGCTCAACTATGCGAGCACCGGCGCGGGCGGCACTTCGCACCTTGCGATGGAGTATTTCCGGCTCGATACGAAGACCGATCTCGTGCACATTCCTTACAAGGGCACTGCGCCGGCCCTCACCGACCTGGTCGGCGGCCAGACGCAGGTCATGATCTCGGCGCTGCCGGGCACCGTGCCCTTCATCAACGCGAAACGCGTGGTGGCCATCGCCACCACCGGCAAAAAGCGCTCGGCCTTCCTGCCCGACCTGCCGACGCTCGCGGAGTCCGGCGTGCCGGGCTACGAGTTCGATACCTGGTACGGCCTGCACGCGCCGGCCAAGGTGCCGAAGGACATCATCGTCAAGCTGAACGCCGAAGTCGTGAAGAGCCTGTCGAAACCCGACATCAAGGAACAACTCTTCAAGCAGGGCATCGAGGCGCAGGCGGGCACACCCGAGGAGTTCGCCAAGTACGTGCGCGCGGAAGTGGCCAAGATGGCGAAAATCATCAAGGCCTCCGGCGCGAAGCCCGAGGCGTGATGCGGTTGCGGAGACTCGCATACCAGACCGTTGTGGCGCTGGTTGCTGCCGCGCCGTTGATTTCCGCGGCGCAGTCGGCGTATCCGTCGCGCCAGATTCGTTACATCGTGCCGCAGGCGGCGGGCGGTTCCTCCGACACCTTGTCGCGCGCGCTCGCGCCGCGGTTGGCCGACGCGCTGGGCCAGCAGGTGGTCGTCGACAACCGGCCGGGTGCCACGGGCAACATCGGCACGGAACTGGTCGTGCGGGCGGCACCGGACGGCTACACACTGCTGCAGGCGGCGACCTCGCTCGCCACCAACGTCGCGATGCAGCCGTCGGCCAAGATCGATCCGCTGCGCGATCTCGCGCCCGTGATCCTGCTCTCGCAGCAGCCCAACCTGTGGGCGGTGCATCCGTCATTGCCGGTCAAGTCGATGCGCGAACTGATTGCCTTCGCGAAGGCGAGGCCGGGGCAGGTGGACTATGCGACCTCCGGCACCGGGGGTTCGCAGCACCTCTCCGGCGAATTGCTCAAGGTGATGACCGGTGCCGACATCGTGCACATCCCCTACAAAGGCAGCCCGCCCGCGCTGATCGATGTGCTGGGCGGTCGGGTGGCAGTGACCGTCTCCACGCTTGCGCCTGCGATGCCGCACGTGCGCGACGGCCGCCTGCGTGCGCTGGCGGTCACCGGCGAGCAGCGTTCCGTCGCCGCGCCGACGGTACCCACCGTCGCGGAATCCGGTGTCCCCGGCTACGCGGCCACCGCCTGGCAGGGGGTATTGGCCCCGGCCGGTACTCCGCGCGAGGTGATCGCGCGCGTCAACGCCGAGATCAACAAGGCCTTGCGCCTGCCCGAAGTGCAGAAATTCCTGGTGGACGAGGGCTACGTCATCGAGGGCGGCACGAGCGAACGCTACACCGCGTTCATCAAGAGCGAGATCGCCAAGTGGTCGAAGGTGACCAAGGCGGCGGGGCTCAATAAGCCCTGAACGCGTTTCCGGCTAGGCGGGATTGACGTCGGCGGCGAAGGCGCCGTCGGGATCGAGACTGGCGAGCGCTTCGCGTTCGCGTTCGGTGGGCGGCGGCGTGACGGGCACGTCAGCCGCGTCGCCTGCGTCGAAATGGAAACCCGTGCGCGCAGTGATGTCCGCCACGGTAAAGTCGGGGTGCCGGGACGCCAGCCGGAAACGTGCGCCGGGCCGCGGTTCCCGTTCGAATATCGCCAGTGGCGTCACCAGCGCCGCCATGTTGCCGTCGGCCGTCACGAAATCGAGCGTCTCCACCAGCGCGCGCGGGCTGTGTTCCGTGCGCCAAGTCGCCACGCGCTTCGAGGTCGGCAGCATGACCGCCGCACCGCCGCCGCCGGGCAGGCGCACCTTGGGCGCGCGGTAGTCGCCGATCGCCGATACGTTGGTGCGGCCACGGCCGTCGATCTGCGCGCAGCCGAGATACACGAGATCCAGTCCGCCGCGCGCGCACAGATCGTAGAAATCCTGGTTGGCGAAGATCGACGCCGAGCCTTCGTTCAGCAGGGGGTCGCTGCTCGAGTGCGGAATCTTCGACGGCAGCGGATTCACGCCGCCGGAAACGTTCAGATAGGTGAAGGGCGCCTCGTAGGCGCGTTTGGCGAGCAGGCAGGCCAGCATCGGCAGTGTGGAGTTCACGCCACTGAAGACGCGTTCGCCGGGCCGGATCTGCCGGGCGAGATTGATGACGAGATAGGAGAAGGGCGTCCACATGGCGTTCAACGGGACTCCGGCGCTTCCGCGAGATGCGCGGCCAGCGCCGCGTCACCCTCTTCGACGTAGCGCTCTACCGCCGGATAATCGATTTCGTAGTACGGGTGCATCGAGCCCGGCCATGCGCCGCTCGGCACGATGGTCACGGCCTCGACGAGGAATCCGGGCACCAGCGTCAGTTCCGGCTGCAGGGCGAGATGCTCGGTGGTGACGAGTTTTTCCGCGGTCACGAGTACGCGCTTCGCGGCGCGCGTGAGCGGATGGTCCCAGAACGGCGTGCCGTAGACGCGCGCGTTGCCTTCCGCATCCACTTCATTCGCGTGGATCACGGTGACGTCCGGCGCGATGGCCGGAATGACGTAGACCTCCTGCCCGGAGCCGTACGGGTCGGCGATCTTCTTCCAGCCGTTCGCCTTCGGCAGGTCGCTGCCGTGAATGCCGGCGACCGGCAGGAAGGGCACTCCGTAAGAGGCTGCACGCAGCCCCGAGACGAGGGAAATTCAGGCGTGTTCTTCGAATTCCGCTTTTTTCGACTCGATCGCCTTGCGGAAGCCGCGCGCGAGGCCGAAGTTCGCTTCCATCGCAACGATGCCGGCACGCGCGCGGCGCACGAGGCCCGCGCGGCACAGGAGATCGAGGTCGTAGCCCGGCGAGGGCTTGATGATCTCGAGGTCGCCGATGCGCTGTCGAGCGAGTTCGCGCACCAGCGCGAAAGGCCCGCGGTGCAGGAAGCTGCCGCCGAGCCCGAGCATGCTGCCGGGGGCGATGCGCGCGGCGAGTTGGTCGAGCGGGATGAGCTTGGATGCGATGGGCATGGCCATGCGGCCTCCTGGGCAATCGTGATGCGATAATAGCGCCAATATCAGGAGAAAATCCCGTGCGCATCACCGTGCTTGTTTGTCTGTTGTTCTCCGCAGGATCTTTGTGCGCCCAGTCGCAGTCAACGTCCTGGCCGACCAAGCCGATCCGCATGATCGTCGCGGTGCCGCCCGGCGGTCCCGCGGACACGCTCTCGCGGCTGATCACGCCGAGAATGTCGGAAGCGCTGGGCCAGAACGTGGTGATCGACAACCGGCCGGGCGCCAACGGCAACATCGCCTACGAAACCACCGCGCGCGCGGCGCCGGACGGCTACACGATCGTGGCGGTGGCGGCGGGCGTGGCGATCAACCCGAGCCTCTACCGCGACGTCAAATTCGATCCGGTCAAGGATTTCGCGCCGATCACCCTTGGTATTTCGGTGCCCAACATCCTCGTCGTGCATCCGTCGGTGCCGGCCGCGTCGGTCAAGGAACTGGTGGCGGTGGCGAAAGCGCGTGCCGGCAAGTTCGCCTTCGCCTCGGCGGGCAATGGCACCTCGGGCCATCTCGCGCTGGAGTTGTTCAAGCTGCAGTCGGGCGCCGACATGGTGCACGTGCCGTACAAGGGCGGCGGCCCGGCACTCACCGAAGTCATCGGCGGCCAGGTGCAGGCCTTGTTCAGCATCGCCCTCACGGCCATTCCGCAGGTCAAGGCCGGCCGCGTGCGCGCGCTGGCGATCACCAGCGCGCAGCGCTCGGCGGTGGCGCCGGAGCTGCCGACGGTGGCGGAATCGGGCTACCCCGGCTTCGAGGTGATCGGCTGGTTCGGCTGGCTGGCGCCCGCGCAGACCCCGAAAGAAATCGTGGCGCGGCTCAACCGCGAGATGGTGGCCGTGCTGAAGCAGGCCGACACGCGCGAGCGGCTGCTGGCGCAGGGTTCCGAGCCCGTCGGCAACACGCAGCAGCAGTTCGGGGATTTCATCCGCGCCGAGCGCGACAAGTGGGCGAAAGTGATCAAACAGGCCGGCATCCGCATCGATTGAGGGAACCGCCCAGACTGGCGCGCCGCGCGCAAGCGGTTAGAATATGCGCTCCCTCAGCAGCCCGCTGCGGTCCCCTGTGTCCTGTCCCGGGGTCTCGCCGCCCGGGCCTTTATCGGAACGGGCAGCGGTGGCCAGCGTCACAAGCAGCAAGCAGACAGTGAATTTCCGGCCGGGCGGCGCAGCGGGATACGCCGCCGCCTTCATGATGGCGCAGGCGTTCTTTTTTCCGCCAACGTCTGCGCAGGCGCAGACGGATGCGTCCAGCGGCTTTCCCTCCAAATCCATTCGTTTCGTGGTGCCCTTCGCGCCCGGGGGCGGCGCCGACATCAGCGCACGCGCGGTGGCAATCAGGCTCGGCGAGCGCCTCGGCCAGCAGGTCGTCGTCGACAACCGGCCGGGCGCCGGCGGCAATCTCGGCACGGAACTGGTCGCCCGGGCCGCCCCCGACGGTTACACGCTGTTGTGGGCGACCAGCGGCTACGGCGCCAATCCCAGCCTCTACAAGCTGTCCTACGATCCGGTCACCGGCTTTGAACCCGTCGTGCTGGTCACCCAGCAGCCCTTCCTCGTGGTCGTGAATCCGGCGGTGCCGGTGAAAACCGTGAAGGAACTCATCGCCTACGCGAAGGCCAACCCGGGCAAGCTGAACTACATTTCGTCCGGCGTGGGCGGCATCCAGCACCTGGCGGTGGAACTGTTCAAGAGCATGGCGGGCGTCGATCTCGTGCACATTCCGTACAAGGGCGGTTCAAGTGGGCAGACCGACCTGATCTCCAACCAGGTGCAGGTCGAGTTCGGCACCATCCTGTCCACGCTGCAACTGGTGAAGAGCGGCCAGGTCCGCATTCTCGCCGTGACCACCGCCGTGCGCTCGCCCGCGCTGCCCGACGTGCCGACGCTCGCGGAAGCGGGCGTGCCGGGTTACGCGGTCAGCGGCTGGTATGGCATGTTCGCGCCGGCAAAAACGCCCGCCGCAATCGTCAGCAAGCTCAACCGCGAAACCGTCGCCGTGCTGCAGACGCCGGAAGTGCGCCAGCGTTTCGCGGTGGAAGGCAGCATGGTGGTGGCGAGCACGCCCGCGCAGCTGGCCGAGCACGTGCGGCAGGACGTCGCCAAGTGGGCCAAACTCGTGCGCGAAGCGAACATCCGCCTCGACGCGACCAAATAGCCAAACAGGGAAGGTAACCGTGGCGCAATCCAAAGGCATCAAGGAAGTCGCCTATGTCGACGTGCGGCAGGGCGCCGGCGGCGTGAAGCTGGGCGGCATGCAGCAGATCCAGCCGCTGTCGTGGTTCGACTGCGCGGGCGGCGGCCAGGTCATCGTCGACCGCGGCTACGCCTACGTCGGCAACATGCGCAATCCGCACGGCACGACCATCATCGACGTCCGGGATCCCAAGAACCCGAAGCCGGTCGCCGAGGTCAAGATGCCGCCGGGCACCCATTCGCACAAGGTGCGCGTGGCGAACGGGATCATGGTCACCAACCGCGAGGTGCTGGCCGCCCGCGCGATGCGCGACGAAAAACCGCCGGAAGGCTACCGCGGCGGCCTCGGCATCTACGACGTCTCCGATCCGACGAAACCGAAGCTCATCACGAACTGGAACACCACCGATACGCCCGGCATCGGCTCCGGGGCGAGCGGCGTGCACCGCTTCGACTTCGACGGCCGCTACGCCTACATCTCGCCGACGTGGGACGGCTACAACGGCAACATCATGATGATCCTGGACCTGAAGGATCCCGCGAAGCCGGTGGAAGTCGGTCGCTGGTGGATGCCCGGCCAGTGGACGGCGGGCGGCGAGACGGCCGCGTGGAAACCCGGCGCGCACCGTTGCCACCACCCGCTGCGGCAGGGCAACCGGCTCTACACCAGCTATTGGCACGGCGGCTTCGTGATTCTCGACATCGACGACATGACCAAGCCGAAGCTGGTGTCGCACGTCGACTGGAGCCCGCCATTTCCGTGGCCCACCCACACCGTGCTGAAGATCCCGTTCAAGATCGGCAACCGTGAGTTCGCCGTGGTTTCCGACGAGGACGTCGTGCGGCTCGAAGGCTGCCCGCCGTACCCCGCAGCCTTCCTGTGGGTGGTGGACGTCACCGACGAAAAGCACCCGGTGCCGATTTCCTCCTTCCAGGTCGAGGACATGCCCGACACGGAGCAGCCGTACATGACCGGCTGCCACCAGCCCTGCGAGAAAGTGACCGGCACCGAAATTCCCGTCGCCTGGTTCGCGCACGGCCTGCGCATCATCGATGTGGCGAAACCGCACGCGCCGAAGGAAGTGGCGTTCTACATGCCCGACGTGCCGCCGGGCTCGGAGCGCGTGCAGAGCAACGACGTCACCGTGGACGACCAGGGGCTTCTCTACCTGCTCGACCGCGTGCGCGGCCTGCACGTGCTCGAACGCACCTGATCCGCAGTCCATCATTCGCAGTCGAAGGAGCGCTCATGACGACCAAACGCAAATCCAAAATGGCGATCCAGCCGCCGAGCTTCCGGCCCACCGTGGTCGGCACGCATCACGCAGTCGCGACGGGACATTACCTCGCAACCTGCGCCGCGATGCGCATCCTCGATGGCGGCGGCAACGCCGTCGATGCCGGCGTCTGCGCGGCGATGGCGCTCGCCATGCTGCAGCCGGACATGGTGAGCTTCGCCGGCGTGGCGCCGACGCTGATTTATCTCAAGAAGGAAGACCGCGTCATCAGCCTCGCCGGCCTCGGCTACTGGCCCGCGAAAACCGACATCGAGCGCCTGCGCAAGGAGGGCGGACAGCATGTGCCGGAAGGGCTGCTGCGCACCGTGATGCCCGCCGCGCCCGCGACGCATATCGCGGCACTGCGGCGCTACGGCACGATCTCCTTTACCCAGGCAGCCACCGCCGCCATGGAGATCGCGCGCGACGGCTTCGCCATGTATCCGCTGCTCGCCAGCAACATCGAGTGGACGGCGGAGAAGTTCCAGCGCTGGCCCGACAACGCGGAAGTCTTCCAGCCCGGCGGCAAGTCGCCGAAGGTGGGCGACATCCTGAAACAGACCAATCTCGCGAAGACGATCTTCACGATGATGGAAGCCGAGCGCACGACGCACGGTGACCGCGACAAGAAACTGCGCGCGGTGCACGACTGGTTCTACGCCGGGCCGTTCGCCCAGAAGGTGCACGACTACCACCAGGAACACGGCGGTTTCGTCACCAAGGACGATCTCGCCGGCTTCGAAACACCGGTGGAAGAAAGCATTTCAGTGAAATACCGCGACTACACCGTGCACAGCTGCGACGTGTGGTGCCAGGGCATCGTGCTGCTCGAGACGCTGAAAATTCTGGAAGGCTACGACCTCAAGGCGCTGGGCCACAATTCCATCGCCTACGTGCATGCCGTCAACCAGGCGCTGAACCTGTCCTTCGCCGACCGCGAGGCCTACTCCGGCGATCCGAAGTTCGTGAACATGCCCCGCGCCGGCCTGCTGGCCGAGGCCTACGCGGCGCGGCAGCGCGCGCGCATCAATCCCCAGCAGGCGTTCGCCAACCTTCCCGATCCGGGTTATCCCGAGGGCGGCCCGAAGCCGTACCTGCTGCACGGGCAGGCGCAGGGCGACGAGCGCGGCGTCGGCAACAAGGCGTTGCAGCCGGGCACGATCTACGGCTGCGTGATGGACCGCGACGGCAACGGCTATTCCGCGACCCTCTCCGATCCGCAGTACGACGTGCCGATCATTCCGGGCACCGGCGTGGCGCTGTCCGGCCGCGGCTGCCAGTCGCGCCTGACCCCGGGACATCCGAGCATCGTGGCGCCGGGCAAGCGGCCGCGCCTGACGCCCAACCCGTCGCTCGCGTTCCGGGACGGCAAGCTGTTCATGACCTTCGGCACGCCGGGCGGCGACACGCAGTCGCAGGCGATGCTGCAGGTGTTCCTCAACATCGTCGAGTTCGACAAGACCGTGCAGGCCGCGGTGGAGGCGCCGCGCATCTCGAGCTGGAACTTCCCCAACTCGTTCGCGCCGCACAACTACCTGCCGGCACGCCTGAACATCGAGGACACGTTCCCCAAGGAAACGATCGAATCCCTGCGGACGATGGGCCACGACGTGGACGTCTGGCCGCAGTTTCCCGCCGAGAACGCGGGCGTGTGCGCGATCAAGGCGGACCCGAAGACGGGGCTCAAGCACGCCGGCGCCGATCCGCGGCGCGAAGGCTACGCGGGAGCCTGGTGATGCGGAGAATCCTGATCGCCGCCCTGGCCGCCGTCGCGGCGCCTGTCGCACAGGCCGCGGACCCTTCGACGGGCTCAGGACAGGCGGCCTGGCCGAACCGGCCGATCCGCTTCGTCGTGCCGTTTACGCCGGGCACGCTCGATGTCATGGTGCGCGCCATCGGGGTGAAGCTGACCGAGAAATACGGTCAGACCATCGTGGTCGAGACACGGCCCGGCGCCGGCACCATCGTCGGCACGGAACTGGTATCCCGCGCGACGCCGGACGGCTACACCTTCCTCGTGATCACCACGACCTTTGTCATCAACCCGAGCCTGCACGCGAAACTGCCGTACGATCCCATCAAGGATTTTTCGCCGGTGACGCAGATCGATTCAGTCGCGAACATCCTCGTGACGAGCCCGACCGCCGCGTCGCAGACGATCAAGGACCTGATCGCGCTGGCGAAGTCGAAACCCGGCCAGCTGACCTACGCTTCTCCGGGCTCCGGCTCGGCGCCGCACATCGCGACGGAGATGTTCAAGAGCATGGCGGGCCTCGACATGATCCACGTACCGTACAAGGGTATTCCCGAGGCGGCCACGGACGTGATCGCGGGACGCGTCACCATGCTGATGACGACCACCGCCTCGGCGGCCCCGTACCTCCGCGCGGGGCGCCTCAAAGGCCTCGCGGTGAGCAGCCGCAAGCGCGCGGCCGCCATGCCGGACGTGCCGTCGATGAGCGAAGTGCTGCCCGGTTACGAGATGGATGCCTTCCGCGGCGTCATGGCGCCCGCCGGCACGCCGCCGGCGATCGTGAAGCAGATTTCCGCCGACATCGCGAACGTGGTCAAGAGCACCGACGTGCGCGAGCGCCTGTTGAACGACGGCGCCGAGCCGGTCGGCAGCACACCGGAACAGTTCGCCGTGTTCCTCAAAACCGAAATGCAGAAGTGGGGCAAGGTGGTCAAGGCGTCCGGCGCGAAGCCGGACTGACCGATCGTCCCCCATCCTTTTATTTCCACCGCCCGACAAGGAGAACGCAATGCCCCTCGCCCAACTGTACATCGCCGCCGGCCGCGACGAAGCGAAAAAGAAGGCCCTGATCGCCGCCGTCACGGAAGCCATGATCAAGACGCTCGGCACGCCCCCGGAGTCGACCTGGGTCACGGTGCAGGAAATTCCGCGCAGCCAGTGGGGTTCCGGCGGCGTGACGCTCGACGAGAAGAAGTAGGCAAGCAGGCGAGGCGGCCGCCGCGCCGCCCGCAGCGCCGTATCGCGCCCGCGCTACGGCATCCAGAGAGGAGGACGCCATGCCGTCCGGGGTTTTTGACGACGCGCTGATCAAGCATTTGTGGTCGACCGATGAACTGCGGGCGATCTTCAGCGATGCCAATCGCGTGCAGAAGTGGTACGACTTCGAGGTGGCGCTCGCGATCGAGCAGGCCGAGCTCGGCATCATCCCCAAGGCCGCGGCGCAGGAAATCGCGGCGAAGGCGAAGGTCGCGAACGTGGACATCGAGGCGATCGCGGCCGAAATCCGCCGCATCAAGCATCCCCTGGTGCCCACGCTGAAGGCCGTCGAAAAGCTGTGCAAGGACGGCCACGGCGAGTTCATCCACTTCGGGCCAACGACGCAGGACGTGCTTGACACCGGCACGATGCTGCAGATGAGGGACGCGCACGCGATCTACCTGCGGGACATGAAGGCGATCGGCCGCGAGCTGTATCGCCTCGCCGAAACCCATCGCGCGACACCCATGGTCGGCCGCTCGCACGGCGTGCAGGCGTTGCCGATCACCTTCGGCCACAAGGCCGCGATCTGGCTCTCGGAGATGGGGCGCAATTTCGATCGCCTGCGCGGACTCGAAGCGCGCACCTTCGTCGGTGGCATGGTTGGCGCGGTCGGCACGCAGGCCTCCTACGGGCCGCAGGCGGCTGAACTGGAACAGCGCGTAATGAAGCGGCTGGGTCTGGCTGTCGCCGACATCAACTGGCAGCCCGCGCGCGACCGTTTCGCGGAATACGTGTGCGTGCTTGCGATCATCGGCCAGACGCTCGGCAAGATCGCGAACGAGGTTGTCAACCTCGAGCACACCGAAATCGATGAGCTGGCTGAACCGTTCAGCGCCGGCAAGGTCGGTTCCTCCACCATGCCGCACAAACGGAATCCCTCGTCCTGCGAGGCGGTGGTCGGCGTGAGCCGCGGCATCCGCTACAACGCGGCCTTCATGCTGGAATCGATGATCATCGAACATGAGCGCGACGGTTCGTCCTGGCGCGGCGAGTGGAAGGCGCTGCCGGAGTCCTGCCTGATGATGGGCATGATGCTGGCGACGATGAAGTACGTGCTGGCCGGCCTGACGGTCAACGTCAAGGGGATGCGCGAGAACCTCGACCTGCTCGGCGGCTTCCTGCTGTCGGAGCGCGTGATGTTCGCGCTGTCGGGCAAGGTCGGCAAGCAGACCGCGCACGATCTCGTCTACGAAGCGTCCATGAAAGGCCTGGAGGGCGGCACGACGTTCGAGAAAGCGCTGTTCGAGAATGCGCAGGTGCGCGCCGCGTTGACCGATGCGGAGTTGAAAGCCGCGCTCGATCCGACGACTTACGTGGGTCATGCGCCGGCGATCGTGGACCGGGTGCTGGCCGAGACGAAGAAAAGCGGTTGGCTGAACTGACGTCATGAAAACCCTCCTGTGTGTCGTTCTGGCGTGCGCCGCGGGCGCCGCCGCGGCGCAGTCCGGCAAGCCCGCGGCCGGGGAGTTTCCGCAGCGCGTCGTGCGCTGGGTCGTGCCGTTCGCTCCGGGCGCCTCCAACGACATCGTCGCGCGTCTCGTGGGGCAGAAGCTCGCTGACCGCTGGGGCCAGCAGGTCGTCATCGACAATCGCGGCGGCGCCGGCGGCATCATCGGCGGCGAAATCGTCGCCCGGGCGACGCCCGACGGCTACACGCTGCTGATGGCCAATCCGAGTTCCAACGCGATCAACTTCGCCATGCGCGCGAAGTCTCCCTACGCGCAATCCGACTTCGACCCGGTGGTGCTGCTCGGCTGGTCGCCGATCATGATCGTGACCACGGCGTCGCTGCCGGCCAACAACATGAAGGAGCTCGTCGCGCTGGCCAAGGCGAAACCGGGCCAGCTCTCGGCCGGCTCGTCCGGACCCGGCGGCAGCAGCCATCTCGCGCTCGAACTGTTCAAGCTGCGCACCGGCACCGACATCGTGCACGTGCCGTACAAGGGCGCGGCCCCCGTGTTCACGGACATGCTGGGCGGGCAGATCCAGCTGATGTTCACCACGTCGGCCTCGGCGCAGTCGCTGATCGCCGCCGGCAAGCTGAAGACTCTGGGCGTCGCGGGCAGCAAGCGCCTCGCCATATTCCCGGACGTGCCGTCGACGACCGAGCAGGGACTCAGCCGCTTCGACGTGCCCATCTGGTTCGGCATCGCCGTGCCGGCGCGCACGCCGCAACCGATCGTGACGAAGATCAACCAGGATGCGAACGCCGTGCTGAAGCTGCCGGAGGTGCGCGAGCGGTTTGCCCAGCTCGGCCTGGAGCCGCAGGGCGGCACGCCTGTGCAGTTTGCCGCGTTCATCAAGGAAGACATCGCCCGCTGGACCGAAGTGGTCAAGACGGGCAACATCAAGAGCGAGTGAGGAGAACGACATGCAGACATCGCTGCGCTACTGTGGCTGGTTAATCGCCGTCGCCCTTGGTATCGGCATCGGCAGCTTCAGCGCCCACGCGCAAAAGGACGGCCCCGCGTATCCCACCAAGCCCGTGCGCTGGATCGTGCCGTTCACCCCCGGCGCCTCCAACGACATCATTGCCCGCCTGTTCGGCGCCAAGCTGGGCGAAGCCTTCGGCCAGCAGTTCGTGATCGACAACCGACCGGGCGCGGGCGGCGCCATCGGCGCGGAAACCGTGGCGCGCGCGCTGCCCGACGGCTACACACTGATCCTGGCCAACCCCGGGCCCAGCGTGAACTCGCCGCTGCTGGTCCGCAACCCGACCTTCACGCCCAACGACTTCACCAACATCGTGTTCATCGGCTACGCGCCGCTGCTCATCCTCGCGAACCCCGGCTTCCCGCCGAAGGGGCCGAAGGAACTGCTCGAGTACGTGAAGGCCAATCCCGGCAAGGTGTCATGGGGTTCCTCGGGCATCGGCTCCAGCCTGCACATCGGGCTCGCGCTGTTCCAGGCGTCCACCGGGGCGAACGTGGTCCATGTGCCGTACAAGGGCGCGGCGCCCGCGATCACGGACGTCGTCGGCGGCCAGATCCAGCTCATGCACACCACCACGGTGTCGGGCGGCGAGCAGATCAAGGGCGGACGGGTGAAGGTGATCGCCGTGGCGGCCGCCAAGCGCATCCCCAGCCTGCCCGACGTGCAGACCCTGGCCGAGGGCGGCATCAAGGACGCCGAGGCCATCGTCTGGTTCGGCATGTCCGGGCCGCCCAGGATGCCGCGCGCGATCGTGGACAAGCTGAACCGCGAAGTGAACCGGGAGCTCGGCCTGCCGGACGTGAAGGCGCGGCTCGACCAACTGGGGCTCGAACCCGAAGGCGGCACCCCGGAGGCCTTCGACAAGTTCGTCAAAGGCGAGGTGGCCAAGGTCGAAAAGCTGATCAAGGCGGGCCTGCTCAAGCCCGAGTAAGTCGCGCCATCGGCGTGCACAGCCTTCTGCCCCGGCACTTTTCGGGTGCGCGGGCGCGTGCCGGGCCCGAACGGTGATGGCATTTTGAGCGCCCATGCGGGCACGCCGCTTGCTCGGGTATCCTGAACACAAACAATCAGGAGCCTTCGCATGACTCAGCACCTTTCCTCGCGTGCCTTCGCGGTCACGCTCGCAGCCGTTGCCATGGCCGTCAGCGGTGCGACCGTTGCACAGACCTATCCCGCCAAGCCCGTGCGCATCGTCGTTCCCTTCGCGCCCGGCGGCCCCAACGATATCCTCGCGCGGCTGGTGGGGCAGAAGCTCACCGAGCAGTGGGGGCAGAACTTCATCATCGAGAACCGCGGCGGCGCCGGCGGCACCATCGGCGTGGAGTTTGCCTCCAAGGCGCCGGCCGACGGCTACACCCTGGTGATGGGCGGTTCGAGCAACCTCGCCGTGGCGCCCGGACTCTATGCCAAGCTCGGCTACGACCCGCTGCGCGACTTCGCGCCGGTCGCGAACGTCGCTTTCGTCCCGTACGTGGTCACGATCAATCCTGGCGTGCCGGCGAAGAACCTCAAGGAGCTGATCGCCATCGCGCGCTCCAAAAAGGGCGCGCTGTCGTACGGCTCCTCCGGCGGCGGCTCGATGTCCAACCTGATGACGGAAGTGCTGAAGGCCGACATCGGAGCCGACATCGTGCACGTGCCCTACAAGGGCACCGCGCCCGCCGTGACCGACGTAATCGCGGGCCAGATCGACATGATGATCGCGGACTACGCCGCCGTGGCCCCGCAGGCGAAGATCGGCAAGCTGCGCATGCTGGCCGTGGCGGGCAGCAAGCGCGCCTCCGTCGCGCCCGAACTGCCCACCGTGGCGGAAGCCGGCGTCAAGGGCTACGCGGTGGACGCGTGGTTCGGCATCGTCACGCTGGCCGGCGTCCCGAAGGAGATCGTCGCCAAGCTCAACGGCGGCGTGACGGGCGCGCTCAAGTCTCCGGACGTGAAGCAGCGCTTCGATGCGCTGGGCTACGAGGCGATCGGCGATTCCCAGGAACATTTCGGCGCCACGATCAAGTCGGACATCGACAAGTTCGCCAAGATCATCAAGGCGGCGGGGATCAAGGCAGAGTAACGCGGGGGGCGCCCTGGACGAGTTGCATTACACTGCACTCGCATCGTCCGCTCGCCCGTGCGACCACCTGGCGCCGGCGCGCAGCCGGTGCCGGGCATAGCGCCCGACAACACCGTCATCCGGGAGGGGGTTGCATGAATCGCCTGCGTCGTCTTTATCTTTGCGCCTGTCTCATCGCCGTACTGTCGCCGCTGGCCGCCGCCGCGGCGGACTTTCCCACCAAGCCGATCCGGGTGATCGTGCCGTGGCCCGCGGGCGGCAGCACCGACACCCTGGCCCGCATCGTCGGCCAGCGCATGACGATCGTCGCCGGCCAGACGGTCGTCATCGACAACCGGCCGGGCGTGTCCGGTGTCCTTGGCGCCGACATCGCCGCCAGGGCCAATCCCGACGGTTACACGATCACCATCGTCGAGGCCTCGCACGTCATCATGCCGGCAACGACCGCGAAGCTGCCGTATGACCTGAGCCGCGACCTGGCGGCGCTGACGCTGATCGGCATCTCCCCGCAGATCGTGTTCCTCAACGCGGCGCTGCCGGTGAAGACCTTCAACGAATTCGTGGCGTCCGCGAAGGCGAAGCCCGGCGAGATCCCGACGGCCCACACGGGCGTCGGTTCGTTCACGCACCTGATGAGCGAACTCGTGCAGACGCGCACCGGCACGAGGTTCAATCAGGTCAGCTACAAGGGCGCGGCACCCGCCCTGATCGAACTCGCCGGCGGCCAGGTGCAGATGGCCTTCTTCACGCTCGCCAGTGCGGTGGGCACGCTCAAGACCGGGCGCATCCGGGCGGTGGCCATTGCAGGCGACAAGCGCGTGGATGCGCTGCCCGAGGTGCCGACGTTCGGCGAACTGGGCTACAAGGACCTGGTGATCAATCAGTGGTGGGGTTACGTCGCGCCGGTCGGCGTGCCGGCGCCCATCCTCGCGCGGCTGCACAAGGACCTCGTCGCGTCCATCGATCATCCTTCCGTGCGTGAGCGCGCCACCGACCTCGCGGTTGACGTGCGCACCAACAGCCCCGCGCAACTGAAGGCCTTCATCGACGCCGAGCTGACGCGCTGGGCGGCGGTCGCACGCGGCGCCGGCCTCAAGCCCGAGTAAGCGTTTTGCCGGCGCAGGACCACACGGACGTCTGGCGGCTGTCGCCGCGCGGCCGTGCCTACAGCGATTCGGCGATCCGCGCGCTGGCGAAGCGGCTGTCGCAACGGACGGATGTGGTCTCTTTCGCCGGCGGCATGCCGGCGCCCGAGACCTTCCCGCGCGAGGCCTTCGCGCGGGCCTTCGATGCGGTGCTGAGCCGCGACGGCAACGCCGCGCTGCAGTACGGCCCCACTGACGGTTACGCGCCGCTGCGGGAGTGGATCGCCGCGCGGCTCTCCACGCCGGGTACCCGGATCGACCCCGGGCAGGTGCTGCTCACCAGCGGCTCGCAGCAGGGACTCGACCTGTTGGGCAAGGTTTTGTTGGCGGAAGGGGACACGGTGGCCGTCGAGACCCCCACCTATCTGGGCGCCTTGCAGGCGCTGTCGCAGTATGGTCCGCGCTACCTGGAACTGCCGTGCGACGACGGCGGGCTCGATCCGGCGGCGCTGGCGGGGCCGCTCGCCGCGGCGGCGGGCGCGTGCAAGTTCCTCTACACCATTCCCACCTTCCAGAATCCGACCGGCCGCACGCTGTCCTTGCCGCGCCGTCAGGGGCTGGTGGAGGCGTGCCGGCGTGCGGGCTTGCCCATCGTCGAGGACGATCCCTACGGGGCGCTCGACCATCAGGGACGGTCGCATGCCAGCCTGCTGGGGATGGACGCGGAACGGGTTGCCTATCTCGGTTCCTTCTCCAAGGTGCTGTCGCCGGGCATCCGGCTGGGTTACCTGGTGTCGCCGCCGGCCCTGTCGCGGCGGCTCGAACAGGCCAAGCAGGCGAGCGACCTGCACACCTCGACGCTGCTGCAGCGGGTGGTGTTCGAGATCGTCAAGGACGGTTTCCTGGATACGCATCTGCAGGCGGCGCGCACGCTGTACGCGCGCCATGCCCGTGCACTGGACGAGGCCCTGCACGCCAACCTCAACGGCTGCGCGCACTGGCAGGCGTCTGCCGGCGGCATGTTCCTGTGGCTGCGCCTGAACCACGGGCTGGACGCGGAAGCCTTGCTGGAGCCAGCACTGGAGGCAGGCGTCGCTTTCGTACCGGGCGCGCCGTTTTACGCCGGCACGCCGGATCGCGCCACGCTGCGTCTGTGCTTCAGCACCGTCGGGCCGGAGGCGATCGCGCGCGGTATCGCAGCGTTGGGACGGGTGGTTGACCGCGCGGCATCCCCCCTTTAGATTGCCGGTAAGGGGGCGCTCGTGAAAATTGAAGGCCGGGAAGGCGGATGGCAGGTGACGGCGACCGCATACCCCGAGGGCGGCCAGTGGCTGGGGCACGTGGAAATCTGGAACGGCTCCGGTTTCCTGTCGTTCCAGACCCGCGAGACCTATTCGAACGAAGACGCGGCCTGCAAGGCCGCCTACGCGCTGGGGGTGATCTCCATCGCGGAAACCACCCTGCAGCGGGACGCCAAGGTCTACGCCAGGATCCTCCATTTTTCCCTGCAAGAGAGCCTGCGCCTGCGCGCACTGGTCGCGCAGGCCGCGACGGAAAAGACACTGCCTGACTGCGACGCGGCCGACCGCGAAATCCTCGAGCGGCTGATCGAGGGCGAGGACTTCCGCCAGGCGCTCGACTATCACATCCTGCGCTTGACGGCGAAATCGCCGGGCTAGAGCCTGTTATGGACCTAAACGGTTGCGGCGGGAGCAGGGGTTCAGTGCTAGGAGCCGCTCGCGCCGCAGTGCCGGACACTGCAAGCGAGTGGCGACAACGCAATGGGCCCCTGATCGCGCGTTCCCTTCGGGTTGAGCCAGAAGGACCCGTCTGCGTCGTTGCTCGTGATAGTGAGGGTCACCGCGGCCTCCTCACGCCTAGCATCCGGGCCCTTCTGGCTCAACGCCGCGCACGTTTAGGTCCATAACAGGCTCTAGGTCCCGGCCAACGCTCGCCGCTGTAAGGGCGTGCGCTGCCCGCCGACGGATCGGTTCATTCTTTAAGGACGGAAACCTATGGATCTGCGATTGAAAGGCCGGCTTGCGCTGGTCTCCGGCAGTACCGCCGGCATTGGCCAGGCGATCGCCACGGCGCTGGCCGGCGAAGGTGCGCGCGTGATCATCAACGGCCGCACGCAGGCGGCCGTCGACAAGGCGGTGTCGGAACTGAAAGCCGCCACCGGCATCCCGGTCGAGGGATTTGCCGGGGACCTCGCCACGGGTGCCGCGGCGGAGGAGCTGGTGCGGCGCTTTCCGGGTATCGAGATCCTGGTCAACAACCTCGGCATCTTCGAACCCAAGCCCTTCGAGGAAATCCCCGATGCCGACTGGATGCGGTTTTTCGAGATCAACGTCCTGAGCGGCGTGCGCCTGGCCCGGCTGTGCCTGCCGGCGATGCGGCGCGCGAACTGGGGGCGGATCCTCTTCATCTCCAGCGAGAGCGGCGTGCAGATTCCGTCGGAGATGATTCATTACGGCATGACCAAGACCGCGCAGCTCGCGGTGTCGCGCGGACTGGCGGAAGCGGTCGCCGGGACCGGCATCACCGTCAACAGCGTGCTCCCCGGACCGACGAAATCCCGCGGGGTCGGGGATTTCGTCGACACGCTCGCCAAAGCGGAAGGCAAATCCTTCGGCGATTTCGAGAAAGAATTCTTCGAGAAAGTGCGTCCGACCTCACTCATCAAGCGCTTTGCGACGCCGGAGGAGGTGGCGACCCTGGTGGCCTATCTCGCGAGCCCGCTGGCCTCGGCGACGACGGGCGCGGCGCTGCGCGTCGATGGCGGCACGATCAAGAGCGCGTTCTGAGTATCCGGCGTCCACTTTTGTCGACAGCATGTCGGAGCACCGCAAGATTTCTCGGGCTGAGGCGGAACGCGAGGTTGCGGAAGGCCAGTTGAGGGCGCTATCGCCCATCCGCAATGTGATGCGGGAATTCAAGCTCCGGGAAGGACACGACTACGCTTTGCTGCAGGCGGGGCTGTCTCACTACTCGAGTATTGTGGTTTGCGAACGCGTTGCGGTGACGCCGCGCCTGCTCTTCCGGCTGGCTCAGGACTTGTCTTCCCTCGAATGGGGCGTAGTCGTTGCCGCGCAGCCTGATCTTGATCCTTCAGCGGGAGGCGAAGTGTTGTTTGAGGTCAGTGGCGGCGGGATCTCGCTGGTCGCCACGGATGCGTGGGCCTCCCGAACCTGCCGCGCCGCGTATGCGCTGCTGGGATTTCCTGAAACCGAGGACTAGGATGCAGACCGTATGAAGAAGCCGCTTTTATTCATCGCCTCGCATGTCCTCGCCGTCGCCGTTGGCTTCGCCGCTGGCATTTACGTGCTGCCCATCCTCACCGCGCCGGCGGCGCCTGTCGCCACGGACCTTGCCGCCGCGTCGAATCAGGCGACCTACCGGGGCCAATTCCGCCGCGACCTCAAGGACAGCGATGTGTTGCACTGGGGCGAGGGCGCCGTCTCCGTGGGGCCACGGAGCGTCGCATTGCAGGGCCGCCTCGCGCCGGGGCCGGACTACAAGCTGTACCTGTCGCCCGAATTCGTGGAAACCGAGGCGGATTTCAAGCGACTGAAAAAAGACATGCTGCGTGTCGGTGACGTGAAGACCTTCGAGAACTTCCTCGTCGAATTCGCGGAACCCGTGGACGTTTCCCGCTACAACACGGTCATCGTCTGGTGCGAGTCCTTTGGCCAGTTCATCAGCGCGGCGAAGTACCGCTGAGCTATCGCCTACAATGAATGACGGCAGGGAGAGGCCGTTACGGGGAGCGGGCCATGAACAAAAAAATCGCGATCGCGGCGGCCGGCGGGGTCGCCGTGGCGGCGGCGCTGGGCGGGGGGGTCTATTACGCCTGGCAGGAAGGACTGATTCCCGCGAGTGTCGTCCGCCCGCACCCGCGTGCGCCGCTGCCGGAGAACTTCCTCGCCACGCTCAAGGCCAGCCCCGCGGTGACCCAGTCGCTGCGGCCGGCCTGCGTGCGCGTGGGCCTGCATACCGGACGCGAGATCGACCGCATGGGGCGGCCGGGACTCGCGTACCAGCGCGTGCCGGGCTGGGACGTGCTGGTCATCGCGCAGGTCCCCGGTGAAAGCGGACAACGCATCGGCAACCTGACGCAGGCGCTCGATGCGCTCGCCAAGGCGGGGCTCTATGCGGCGAGCAACACCGAAACCGACGACGGCGCGGGGGGCAAGCTGCCCGCGAAGGTGTATGCGCTGACGCTGGCCGGCTGGACCGGCATGACCGACGAGCAGTGCTTCAAGGTGGGCACCCCGCAGGTCGCCGAGATCACCGAGTTTGCCCGCGTCATGCCCGACAAGGACGACAAGCGCATCTACGAGGTCAAGGCCAGGGTCGTCACCGAGAGCCTCGCGCCGTGGGTGGACGATCCTGCCGTGCAGACCTTCACGGGGCAGGAACAGGTGAAGAAACTGCGCGAACCCATGACCGTCAGCTATCGCCTCCTGCGGACCGCCGACGGCTGGGAAGTCGAGCGGCCGGCGAACGACATTCCGGAGCTGAGCAAGGAAACGGCGCTGAGCCTTGTCGAGAAGATGCCGGGGGGCATGCCGCAGGCTTGCGTCCGGCTGCCGGTGAAAGGGAGCGCGATCGATGTCACGCTGGCGCCGTATGCGGCGACGCTGTACGAGACGGGCGCGCAGGGCGCTCCCGACGCGCAGTTTCTCCTGCAACTCCTGTGGCAAAGCCGTCTCGCGCAACTGGTTAAAGCCGGCCTCTTCACCGAGGAAAAGGTCGCTGCGGACCCGAAGCTCAACGCGCCGGCGGGTACGCGGTTCGCGCTCGACCCCGCTTACCAGCGCTGGCTCGATCTGAACGACGCCGCCTGCCTGCGGATGGGCGAAGGCACGCTGGAGTTCGTCAGCCTGTCGACGCAGTCGCAGCCGCCACCGCTGAGGCGCGACGGGTCCGAGCCGCGGTATGCCGCTGCGACCGCCAAGTTCCTGCTGAAGCTCAAGGATGCGTGGGTCGAGAAGGCCGGGCTGACGCTGCCGGAAGTCGAGGCCGTCAAGGCCGCCGGCGGCGTGCCGGTGATGATCCGTTTCGGGTGGGTGGATCGCGAGAAGGAGAAGGGCTGGCGGCTGGCCGGGGTCCAGGTGCCGCCGAGCGATCCGGTGCCGCCCCGCATGCCGCGCGGCCTCGCGTCCAGGAGCGCGCTCACTGCGCCGGCGCCGACGCCTGTGGTCCCGGCGCCCGGTCCGGTGGTCGCGGGTAGCGCTCCCGCCGGCGACATCACGTGGGCGTCGGGCGGCGAGCGCACAACCAGCGGCCGGGTCTCGAACGAGGGGCTGACGGTGATGTACTGCTGCGCCGGGGCCTCGAGTACCACGCTGGCCACGCGGGGCGTTGCGAGCGGCAAGGTGTACGCGGAATTCACGCTGCTGGCGCGCCCGCGCGCGCTGAAGGCTGACACCTGGACGACGATCGGGGTGGTGCCCGCCCCGACGCCCGGGCGCGACAGCCGCACGGATGTTGCGCCCGGAACGCCGACGATGTGGAACCAGCGCAGCAACGAAATCGCGCACAACGACGTGATCGGCATCGCCGTCGACCTTGATGCGGGGCAGCTCTATTTCAGCCGCAACGGTGCCTGGCTCAATGGCCAGCCGGGCGGTGGCGGCGGTATTCCGCTGACGCGCGGGCAGACGTATCACATCGCGGCGGTGCTCAGCTCCGGCGCCGACAGCTGGACTGCCAACTTCGGCAAGACCAAATTCCGTTACCCGGTTCCCCGCGGCTTCAGGTCCTATGACGGCAGGCAGCGCGGATAGCGCCCCGGCGCGTGTGATGAAGCCTGTCGTTTTGGCGTGCGTCCTGGCGCTGGCCACCGGCTGCAGTCCCGCCGACCTGCCGAATCCCCTGGCGGAAATCGTGGAGGGCGTGGTGATCGCGCACGGGCGCTGCAAGAACCACGAGGACTGCCGGAAGCGGGAGATCGTGGTGCAGGGGCGCTATTACAACGTCGGCCTGTGGGGCGGCGGGTCGGGGCCCAGCTCGGGTCATGCGATATCGGTCTATGGTTACGGCCAGGACCACCCGATCCGCGCCGAGCTGGTGAACAAGCTGCGGGCCGCTCAGGAGACGCGCAAGCTGCCCTGCGTGGAACTGCGGTTGTTCACCGGGCCCAATCCGTCGCAGCAGGGCCACGGCGGCACCGACATGGTGTGCCCCCGAACGCAGTAGGGGCAAGGCCGGTTCCGGCGCCGCGGTTTACCGTTAAACTTGCGCATCCGCAGGCGCAGCAAGAACAACACCAAAAGCGCGCCGCGTCTGGGCACCTCTCATTACACTGAACAAGGAGCGAGCATGTCACTACGCATCAACGACGAAGCCCCCAATTTCAAGGCCGCCACGACGCAGGGCCCCATCGACTTCCACCAGTGGATCGGCGACGGCTGGGCGATCCTGTTTTCCCATCCGAAGGACTTCACGCCGGTCTGCACCACGGAACTCGGCTACATGGCGAAGCTCGAGCCGGAGTTCAAGAAACGGAACACCAAGATCATCGGCCTGAGCATCGACCCGGTGGACAACCACACCAAGTGGGCGAAGGACATCGAGGAGACGCAGGGCCACGCCGTGAAGTACCCGATGATCGGCGACACCGATCTCGCGGTGGCGAAGCTCTACAACATGCTGCCCGCGGGCGAAGCCGGCACGTCCGAAGGGCGCACCGCCGCGACCAACGCCACGGTGCGTTCCGTCTTCATCATCGGTCCGGACAAGAAGATCAAGCTGATGCTGACCTATCCGATGACGACGGGCCGCAATTTCGACGAGATTCTGCGCGTGCTGGATTCGATGCAGCTCACGGCCAAGCACAAGGTGGCGACGCCCGTGAACTGGAAGAACGGCGAGGATGTGATCATCGTCCCGACGGTGTCGGACGAAGAGGCGAAGGGGATGTTCGCGAGCGGCTGGAAAACGCTCAAGCCCTACCTGCGCCTGACCAAGCAGCCGCGTTAAGCCCGTTGTCGCAGGCCGTCAAAAGCGGCCTGCGGCGCTCGGGTTTCACCCTTTCTGCGCGCCCGGCTTGCCGTTTTCCACGGCAAACGTCGCCAGCGTTGAAATGCCACTGTCGGCGCGTTTTTCCGAGTCCAGCGCGCGCACTGTCGCTGTCGCGCGGGCCGGCGTGACGTCCATCTTCACGTAGCCGCGGCGCGGGCCGCCGAAGCGAATGTGCGGGTTTTCTTCCATGAAGGCCGCTACCTGCTTGGCACCGGTCCCCTGCGAGGTGATCGACGTGCCGCAGAACTCGCTGGCGACGACAGGTGATTTCGGATCGTCGAAGTCCGGCTTCAGGTCTGCGATCCACGTGCAGTGGACATCGCCGCCGATCACGACGGGGTTGGCGACCTTGCGCGCGGCGATGAAGTCGAGCAGCCGGCGCCGCGCGGCTGGATAGCCGTCCCAGCCGTCGGTCCACACGTTCAGGCCAGGCCCCGCGGTGTGGTCGAGCTGCGCCATCAGCGTTTGCTGCGC
The DNA here is from genome assembly GCA_050741255.1 of Burkholderiales bacterium. Taxonomy (GTDB): domain Bacteria; phylum Pseudomonadota; class Gammaproteobacteria; order Burkholderiales; family SG8-41; genus CAZXNF01. The sequence continues at coordinate 27,879 of JBOIEQ010000045.1, forward strand.
GATCAGGTTCCAGCGCGCGCGCGAAGCGGCGAGGCCGTCCGTCAGCCAGCGTTCCTGATCGGCACCCAGCAGGGTGAGCCTGGGATCGAGGCGCTCCGGGCACTGGTCACCGACGACGTTGGAGCCGCCGCCGCGATCGGCGCGCGGGCAGACCTGGTACGAGCGGTACTGGCGGTCGTACCAGGTC
>JBOIEQ010000046.1:0-28004 GCA_050741255.1 Burkholderiales bacterium
GGGCGATTCATCCGAAGGTCGGGTTGTTCGAGGAAGCCGCGAAGGAGATCCACGACATTCTCAAACAGGAGGGCGTGGCCGACATGCCGCTCGGCATCGACGTGGTCGAGCCGCCGTTCCTGTTTGCGTTGCAAAAGCTCGGCATCCAGGTCCGCGACTGCCAGCAGGTGATGCTGGAGGCGCGGGAGATCAAGAGCCACGACGAGATCACGCTGCTCAATACCGCCGCCGCCATGGTGGACGGCGTCTACCAGGACATCTACGAAGCGCTGAAGCCCGGCATCCGCGAGAACGAGGTCGTGGCGCTCGCGACCAAGCGTCTGTACGAGATGGGCTCGGACTGCGTGGAGGCGATCAACGCCATCGCCGGCGAGCGCTGCAGCCCGCATCCGCACAACTTTACCGACCGGCTGATCCGGCCGGGCGACCAGGCTTATTTCGACATCATCCAGTCGTACATGGGCTACCGCACCTGCTACTACCGCACCTTCACCGTGGGCTCGGCGACCCAGTCGCAGCTCGACGCCTACAAAAAGGCGCGTGGATGGATGGACGGCGCGATCTCGATGCTGCGACCGGGCGTGACCACCGACAAGGTGGCGAAGATGTTCCCGAAATCCACCGAGATCGGATTCGAGACGGAGATGTCGGCGTTTGGTCTGAATTTCTGCCACGGCCTGGGTCTCGGCCTGCACGAGAAGCCGCTCATCTCGCGGCTGAACTCGTTCAAGGACACCTACGAGCTGAAGGCCGGGATGGTGTTCGCGGTGGAAACCTTCTGCCCGGCGTCGGACGGCGTCTCCGCCGCGCGCATCGAGGAAGAGGTGGTGTTGACGCCGAAGGGCGCACAGGTCATCACGCTGTTCCCGGCGCAGGAACTGCCGATTGCCAACAGATACTAGTGAGGGGAGAGGAGTGAGGGGAGAGGGGTAAAGGCCCGACTAAAGACTGCTCTAGCCGATTTCCTCCTCACTCCTCACCCCTTACTCCTCACCGTCAAAATGGACACCACCGAAAAACGCCTGACCCCCGAAGCGCTCGCCGAACTTGGCGCGCTGCTCGGCGACCGCGTGTCCACGGCACTCGCATTGCGCGAGCGCCATGGGCAGGACGAGTCCTGGCACGCGCCGCACGCGCCGGACGCCGTCGCTTTTCCGCACACGACCGAGGAAGTCGCGACGATCGTGCGCTTGTGCGCGAAGCACGGCCTGCCGGTGATTCCCTACGGCGTCGGCACTTCGCTCGAAGGCCACGTTGCCGCGCTGCGCGGCGGGGTGTGCCTCGACATGGGGCGCATGAACCGCGTGCTGGAGGTCAACGGTGCCGACATGGACGCGCGGGTCGAAGCGGGCGTCACGCGCAAGCAGTTGAACGCGCACATCAAGGATACGGGGCTGTTCTTTTCCGTGGATCCCGGCGCCGACGCGACGCTGGGCGGCATGGCGTCGACGCGCGCTTCCGGCACGACGACGGTCCGCTACGGCACGATGCGCGAGAACGTTCTCGGCCTGACCGTGGTGCTGGCCGACGGCCGCGTGATCCGCACCGGCACGCGCGCCCGCAAGTCCGCGGCCGGCTACGACCTGACGCGGCTGTTCGTCGGCGCGGAGGGCACCCTGGGCGTGATCACGGAAGTGCAGGTGCGCCTGCATCCGGTGCCACAGGCGATCAGCGCGGCGGTCTGCCCCTTCGCGACGATGGCGGGCGCGGTGGACGCGGTGATCGAAATCATCCAGACCGGCATCCCGGTGGCCCGCATCGAGTTCCTCGACGAAGTGCAGATGCGCGGCATCAACCTGTATTCGAAGCTCGGCCATCCCGAACAGCCGACGCTGTTCTTCGAGTTTCACGGGTCCGAAGCCGGGTTGAAGGAACAGGTTGAGCTCGCCGGCACCATTGCCCGCGAGCACGGCGGCGGCGAATTCCGGTGGGCGCTGCAGGCGGAGGACCGCAGCCGGTTGTGGCAGGCACGGCACGACGTGCTGTACGCGGCGCTCGCGCTGCGGCCGGGCGCCAAGGCGTACGTCACCGACGTCTGCGTGCCGATCTCGCGGCTCGCGGCATGCATCACGGAAACGCGCCGCGACATCGATGCGTCCGGACTGCTGGCGCCGATGGTCGGCCATGTCGGCGACGGCAACTTCCACCTGGCCATGCTGATCAACTCCGACGCGCCGGACGAAATCGCCGGCGCGCAGGCGCTGAACGAACGGCTCGTGGCGCGCGCGCTCGCGATGGGCGGCACCTGCACCGGCGAACACGGCATCGGCTACGGCAAGCTTGCGTCGCTGCGCGCGGAGCATGGCGATGCGGTGGACGTGATGAAACAACTGAAGGCGGCGCTTGATCCGCTGAACCTGATGAACCCCGGCAAGATCGTGCAGTAAGCAAAAGGAATATTTGTGGCCACCAGCACCCTCAAGAAACCGAAGGCCGCCCCACCGGCCGATGACATCGGGCCCGACACCCGGCTCGACCTCTATCGCCTGCAGATGGAGATCCGCTATTGCGAGAAGCGGGCCTACGACCTCTTCCTGCAGAACCTGATCAAGGGCACGAGCCACCTGTCGCTCGGGCAGGAGGCGATCGCCGCCGCGTTCGGCGTGGCGATGAAGCCGACCGATTGGACCTTCTGCACCTACCGCGGCCACGCGCATACGCTGGCGCGCGGCGCTTCGATGACCGGCGTGCTGGGCGAACTGATGGGCCGCCAGTGCGGCCTGCTCGCCGGCAAGGGCGGTTCCATGCACCTGACCGATGTGTCCAAGGGCGCCATGGGCTCCTACGCGATCATCGGCGCGCACCTGCCGGTGGCGGCCGGCGCGGCCTGGTCGGCGCAGTACCGCGGCACGGACCAGGTCGCGGTGTGTTTCTTCGGCGACGGCACGACCAACATCGGCGCCTTCCATGAAGCGCTCAATTTCGCCGCCGTCTGGAAGCTGCCGGTCGTGTACGTGTGCGAGAACAATCTCTACATGGAATACACCCCGATCGACCAGGTCACCGCGGTGAAGCATCCGGCGGCGGACCGCGCCTCGGCCTACGGGCTGGAACGGATCATCGTCGACGGCAACGACGCGGATGCCACCTATCGCGTGGCCATGACCGCGCTCGACAAAGCCCGCGCCGGCGGCGGGCCCTCGCTGATCGAAGCCATGACCTACCGGCACTCCGGCCATTCGCGCGCGGATCCGGGCAAGTACCGGCCGGCGGGCGAACTGGAGAAGTGGCTGGAGCGCGACCCGATCAAGATGTACCGCGAGCGCCTGCTGTCGCTTGGTTTCAACGAGGCCACGGTCAAGGACATCGAGGACACGGCCATGGCGCAGGTGAACGCGGCGACCGAGGCGGCGAAGGTGTCGCCGCCGCCCTCGCTCGACATGATCGACCGGGATGTGTGGGCGGACGGAGGCACGGCATGGCGGAACTGACCTATCGGGACGCCGTGGCGGCGGGCATCGCGCAGGAGATGGCGCGCGATGAAAACGTCGTATTTCTCGGCGAGGACGTGGCGGCGGCGGGCGGCGTGTTCAAGGCGACCGTCGGCCTGCTGGAGCAGTTCGGGCCGAAGCGCGTGCGCGACTGCCCGATTTCGGAGCAGGCGATCCTCGGCGCGGCCATGGGCGCGGCGATGACGGGCCTGAAACCCATCGCCGAAATCATGTTCTCGGATTTTCTCGCCGTGTGCTGGGACATCGTGGCGAACGAGATCGCCAAGTCGCGCTACATGACGAACGGGCAGATCGCCCTGCCGCTCGTCATCCGCACCGCCAACGGCGCCGGCTCGCGTTTCGGCGCGCAGCATTCGCAGGCGGTGGAGAACTGGGCGATGGCGATTCCCGGCATCAAGGTCGTCGCGCCGGCGTTTCCCGCCGACGTCAAGGGCCTGCTGGCGGCCGCGGTGCGCGACCCGGACCCGGTGCTGTTCTTCGAGCAGAAGTCGCTCTATTCGATGAAGGGCGAGGTGCCCGACGGCGAATACGTGGACGAACTGGGCAAGGCGAAAGTGATTCGCCGCGGCAAGGACGTGACGATCGTCGCGCTTGCGTCCATGGTGCACAAGTCGCTCGACGCCGCGGCCGTCCTGGAAAAGGAGCACGGCATCTCGTGCACGGTGGTGGACGTGCGCTCGCTGGTGCCGCTCGACACGCAGACCATCCTGTCCGAGGTGGTGAAGACGGGCCGGCTGGTCACCGTGGAGGAAAATCCGCGGCTGTGCGGCTGGGGCGCGGAAATCGCCTCCATCGTCGCCGACGAATGCTTCTGGAGCCTTGACGGCCCGATCTTGCGCATCACGACGCCACACATTCCGCTGCCGTCGGCGGACCAGCTCGAGGACGCGACGATCCCGTCGGTGGAACGCATCGTGCGCGAGATCAGGGACAAAATTGATTAGCCGCCTAGGCGCAGAGGCGCCAAGAACAGCATCTCAGGTGAATACCCCGTGCAATTGCCCCGCTTTCCTTGGCGTCTTGGCGCCTTGGCGGCCAAAATGAATGTAGGGATTTTATGGACGTGATCATGCCGCAGTTGGGCGAGACCGTTGCCGAAGGCACCGTCGCCAAGTGGTACAAAAAGGTCGGCGACGCCGTGAAGGCGGACGAGACCCTGTTCGACGTGGAGACGGACAAGGTCAGCACCGAGATTCCGTCGCCGGTGGACGGGATCGTTGCCGAGATCCTGATCGGCGAGGGCGTGAGTGCGAAGGTGGGCGTGCGGCTCGCGGTGATCCGCGAAGCCGGTGGCGCCGCGGCAACGGTTGCGCCTGCAGCGAAAGCGGCGCCCGCCGCGGTCGCGACTGCCGCCAGTGCGCCGCGCACCGCGCTGCCGCGCGCGGATGCGCAGGAACGGCTGTCGCCCGTCGTGCGCCGGCTCGTCGCCGAGCATGGACTGGACATCCGGTCGCTTGCCGGCAGCGGCCGTGACGGCCGCATCACGCGCGAGGACGTCCTGCGCGTCATCGAAGCCGGTACGGGCAAGGGGGTGCGCTCGCAGGACCGGCCCGCGTATGGCGACGTCGCCGCCGGTACGACCCGCCTTCCCCTCAATAGCATCCGCCGCCGCACCGCGGAGCACACGGCCCGGGTGTGGAGCACCGTGCCGCACGTCCTGCAGGCGATGGAAGTGGATTTTCTGCGTGTCGAGCAGGCGCGGGCGAAGCACGGGGAGGCCTGGAAGGCGCGGGAGGGATTTTCGCTGACCTATCTGCCGTTCATCGCGCGGGCGGTGTCGATCGCGCTGGCGAAATTCCCGCACCTCAATGCCTCGCTCGACCGCGACCATCTGGTGCTGCACAAGCGCATCAACCTCGGCATCGCGGTGGACCTCGGCTTCGACGGGTTGGTGGTGCCGGTGGTCAAGGACGTGCCCAACAAATCGCTGCCGCAGGTTGCGCGCGAAATCAACGACCTCGCCGCGCGCGCGCGCGCCGGCAAACTCAGGCCCGACGACACGACCGAGGGCACCTATACGCTGTCGAACTCCGGCGTGTTCGGCACGCTGATCACCGCGCCGATCGTGAACGCGCCGCAGGTGGCGATCCTGTCCACCGACGGCGTGAAGAAGCGGCCAGTCGTCATCGAAAGCGCGGCCGGCGACAGCATCGCGATCCGGCCGGTCGGCGTGCTGGCGCAGACCTTCGACCACCGCGCCATCGACGGCGCCTATTCCGCAGCTTTCCTGAAAGAGGTCAAGGCGGCGATCGAGTCGCGTGACTGGGCGCAAGCGCTGGAAGCTTAAGGCAAAGGCAATCTGAACCACAGAGGCACAGAGGCACGGAGAAAGCAAAGAAATGAAAGGATGCAAGGGGGCTGGTGGGTTGTACATCGAGGTGTTCTCCGTGCCTCTGTGCCTCTGTGGTGAAATGTTTTCTTTAACAGGGTCTATGCAATGGCGAATCTGAAGCAACACAAACTCGGCTGGATCGGCATCGGCCGCATGGGCTACGCGATGGCGGAGCGGCTGGCGAAGGCGGGCTGCGACATCGCTGTCTGGAACCGCACGAAGGCGAAAGCCGAGCCGCTGGCCAAGGTTGGTGCGAAGGTGGTGGACAAGCTGACGGACCTCGCCGGCTGCGACATCGTGTTCACGATGGTCTCGACCGGCAAGGACGTGAAGGAAGTGCTGTACGGTCCCAACGGTGTGACGTCTGGCGGCAAGGCGCCGAAGATCATCGTGGACAGCACGTCGATTTCGCTGGAGGAATCCGCCGAGATCCGGGCGAAGCTCGCGACGCTCGGCGTGAAGATGCTCGCCGCGCCGGTCTCCGGCAACGCGAAGGTCATCAAGGCGGGCAAGCTGACGGTGGTGGCCTCCGGGCCGAAGGACGCCTTCGATGCCGTGTCGCCGTATCTGGAGGCCATCGGCCGCGGCGTGTCATATGTGGGCGACGGCGAGCTGTCGCGGATCGCGAAGATCTGCCACAACGTGATGCTCGGTGTCGTGATCCAGAACCTGTGCGAGATCACGGTGCTGGCGGAGAAGGCCGGCATGCAGCGCCACGCCTTCCTCGATTTTTTGAACAAGAGCGTGATGGGCTCGATGTTCACCGCGTACAAAACCCCCGCGCTGACCAATCTCGACTTCCACGTCACGTTCACGCCGGAACTCCTGCGCAAGGACATCGACCTGGGCCTCAACGCGGGGAAAACGTTCGGGGTGCCGATGCCACTGACGTCGCTCACGCGCGACCTCGTGCAGACGCTGATCGGCCACGGCTACACCGATCAGGATTTTTCGGCACTGCTGATGTTGCAGGCCAAGGCGTCGGGGCTGGACATCAAATCCGAGAACGTGAAGGTCGGCGACGGGCTGTAGGCGGGAACCGCCGGCACGGGCCGGCGGGTATGATTCAGAATTGGTTTCCATCAGGAGAATGCCATGGCCCAGCAACGCATCAGTTACGTGCCCGCGGAGAAGATGACGCCGGAGATGCGCGCGGAAATGGAACGCTGCGCCCGCGAAGGCACGCCGCGCCCGGAGAGTTCGGCCGTGCGCGCGCACGTGCCCGGCGCGTTCTGGGCCTTCGCCAACGCCTGGCGCGACATCTTCCACACCGGCATCCTCGACCACGCGATCAAGGAACTGGCGCGCCTGTACGTATCCCGCGCCGTGAAGTGCGAGTTCTGCGGCAACCAGCGCTCGACCAAGGCCTTCGATTCAGCGCTGGAGGAGGCGCAGGCCGACGACCTGGTCAATTTCGAGAAGTCTTCCCGCTACGACGATCGCCAGAAGGCCGCACTGGCCTACGCCGAGGCGATCACCTGGCGGCTCGATACCGACGACGCCTTCTGGGCCCGCCTGAAGCGGCATTACTCCGAGCCGGAACTGGTCGAACTCGGCTGCTTCATCGCGCTGACCATGGGCCAGCAGAGCTGGCTGCGACTGCTCAACATCGAACACCACCAGGTGATGACCGGCACCTCGACGTCGATGGCGCCGGGCTTCGAGACGGCGGAGGCGCTCGCGAAGTCGAAGGCCGCGCCCGACTACTGGGCGAAGCAGGATACGGCGCCCAAGCGTACCGCGGCTTGACCGGGGTGCGTGGCCTGATCGCCCTCCTGGTCGACTGGGAGGCCTGCGACGCAGGGCGGGGCGGGACCTACGTTCTGCCACGCCATAGCGCCGAGTGGCACATCCAGAGGGCATTGACCGCGAACGGCCATCCCACGGCCGTGCTGCCGTTTACCGATGACCTGCCGGCCAGCATCGCACGGCTGGAAGCGCTCAAGCCCGCGCTGATCTTCAATCTGACTGAATCCATCGGCGGGGACCGCCGGATGGACGTCGCCATTGCCGGCGTTCTGGACCTCCTCAAGCGGCCCTATACCGGCACCGGCCCGGCCGGCCTGCAGGTCTGTCGCGACAAGGCGCTGTCCAAGCGCATCGTCGCCGCGGCCGGGGTGGACGCGCCGCGCTTCATCGCGGCGGCGACCGCGGCCGATGCGCGGCACCACGACCTGCGTTTTCCGGTGATCGTGAAGCCCCAGTTCGGCGACGGCGGCGACGGCATCTCGCGCGCGTCGCTGGTGCGCAACCAGGCCGCACTGCTGCGCCGCGTGGCGGCGATCACCAGGCGGCTGAAGATGCCGGCGATCTGCGAGGAGTTCGTCGCCGGCAACGATCTCTATGTGTCCATGCTGGCCGACGCTCGCGGTGCGATGCAGCCCATGCCGCCGATGGAACTGCATATCGGCAGGAAGCGGCGCCTAGGCCCGCAGTTCGCCACCGACCAGCTGCGCCACAACCCCGCCTACCGTACGCGCTGGCGGGTGCGCTGGCGGCGGGCGAAGCTCAAGCCCGCGCTGCTGGCGCGCGTGTGGCGGGACGCCCGCGCCGCCTTCGCGGCGCTGGGCATGCGCGACTACGGCCGCGTGGATTTCCGTCTGGCTGATGACGGCACGCTCAAGTTCATTGAGGCCAACCCCAACCACGACCTCGCGCGCCACGCGTTTGCCATCAACGTCTGCTTCGCGGGCGTGCCCTACGAGGCAGCCATCGAGCGGATCGTGCGCGCCGCGATGCGGCGCTCTTGGTTAAAAGCGGGATTGGGGATTTGAGATTGGGGATTGGAAACCGCTCCCGAGCTTCAAGCTCCGATTTCTAATCCCAAATCCCAAATCCCAAATCCCAAATCCCAAATCCCAAATCCCGAATCCCGAATCCCGAATCCCCATGCCAGAGACTCCATTGAACCTTCCGCCCCGCCTCCGCGCCATCATGGCGATGGAGTACCCGCGCTTCTCCGACGCCGAGTACGCGCGCCGCCACCGGGCGCTGGCGGCCGTAATGGAGAAGCATGGCGTCGATCATCTCCTCGTCGTGACCGACCACCGTTCCGGCAATGCGCCGCAGTGGGTCACGGGATGGCCAGGTTCGGTCGAGGCCTACGTGGTGTTCAACCCCGGCGCGCCGATGACGATGTTCGTCGAATGGTTCAACCACTTTCCGATGGCGAAGCGCATCACGCCGGGCGTGGACGTGCGCTGGGGCGAGCACCGGGGCATCGCGCTGACCATCGAGGCGCTCAACAAACGCGGCGCGAAGAAGATCGGCGTGATGGGGCCGCTGGCCGTCTCCAAGTGGCGGCAGCTGGAGGCGCATTTCGAGGTCGCGTCGCTCGATGCCGAGTACGCGCGGCTGCGCATGATCAAGTCGGAGGAGGAACTCGACTGGTTCCGCATCGGCGCGGCGCTGTCCGACGAAGGATTCGCCGCGCTGCTGGCGGAAACGAAACCCGGCCTGACGGAACGCGAGCTCGGCAACGCGGTCGAGCGCGCCTGGGTAGGGCATGGCGGCACGACCATGATCCATTACATCGGCCGGACGGCGATGGCGAACCCGCAGCTGTACGTGCCGCCGCAGCATCACTCCCCGCAGAAGGTGGAAGCGGGCGACGTGATCTTCTGCGAGCTGTCGGCTTTCTGGTGGGATTACGCCGGGCAGATCCTGCGCACCTTCAGCGTGGAGGCCGAACCGACGCCGTTGTACCGGGACCTGCACGCGACGGCGGAGGCCATCTTCGACGCGATCACCAGCGTGATCCGGCACGGCACGGCCATGGAAGCCATCCTCGACGCGACCGGGCTGGCCGAGCAGCAGGGATTCACGGTCTGCGACGACGTGGTGCACGGCTTCGGCGGCGGCTACTGGCAGCCGATCATCGGCAGCAAGAGCCGCATGGCGGGCCCGCTGCCGCAGATGACGCTGGAGGAGAACATGTGCCTCGTCGTGCAGCCCAATGTCATCACCGCGGACCACACCGCGGGCGTGCAGACGGGCGAGATGATCCGGGTGACGCAAACGGGCTTCGAGACACTGCACCGCACCCCGCGCGGGTTTTTCAGGGCGGGGCAGGTGCTGTAGGCATCCGCTGCCGGACATGCTGGATCTGTACTGCGAGCGGCTGGGGCCGGGCCTGTGGTCCGAACCGCTGAACGCGCTGTCGAACGCGGCGTTCTTTGCTGCCGCCTGGGCCGTCTGGTGCAGGGCGCGGCGTGCGGACCGGCCGGACGGCAGCGCGATGCTGCTCATCGCACTGATCGCGGCGATCGGCATCGGCAGCACGCTCTTCCACACCTTCGCCACGCGCTGGGCGGCGTGGCTCGATACGCTGCCCATCCTGCTCTACCAGTTCGTCTTCCTCTGGCTCTACCTGCGCCACGCGGCGCGGGCTTCCACGGCGACCACTGTGACGATCCTCGCGATCTTCCTCGCGGCGACACTGGCGGTGCGCGCGCTGCCGCCGCTGTTCAACGGGTCGCTCGCGTACGCCCCGGCGCTGCTGTTCGTGCTGGGACTGGGGTTCTACCACCGGCGCCATGCGGTCCGCGAGCGCTGGCTGCTGCTGGGGGCGGCGGGCGTGTTCCTGCTGTCGCTGGCATTCCGAACGGCGGACCGGGCAATGTGCGAATGGGCGCCGGTCGGCACCCACTTCCTGTGGCACCTGCTGAATGGCGCGGTGCTCTACCTCACGGCGCGCGCCTGGATACTGAATGACCAGAACCGCCGCTGAGCGGCAGCGCCCAAGCTACTTTTTGGCAGCGGCTTCCTGCGCCTTGCGCGTTTCCACATCGCGCATGCATTTTTCCCAGACGGGCCACGGTCCGGTGCGGTTGATGATGCGAGCATCGGGATCGAGTTTCGCGTTCAGGCGGCGGATGGTCTCGGCCTGCACCGGACCCCGGCGGATCACAGCGATGGCCTCGGCGTTCAGAGGCACGAGCAGGTTGGCCTCGGTGACGGTCGCCGGAAATTCCGCCACCGTGATCCGCTGCCACCGCCCGCCGTCGGAACGGAAGAATGCGTAGGGCGGCACAGGGGCGCCCGCGGCTTCATAGCCGGCGCAGTCGCGCGGCGTGGCGACCAGGTAGGCGGACAGCGCATCCGTGGTGACGGCCATCGGCAGCAGGGTGCCGTCGCCTTCCCAGTCCACGCGCCCGCCCCGCGGCAGCGGGATGGCGACGCCGTAGGCGACGACCGTCGGCAGGCCGGTCCAGTCGTCGCGCTGATCCTGGTAGCGCTGGTCCAGCTTGCTCCAGCGGACGACCTCCACCACGCGGGTGGTGGACAGCACCGCTTCCTCCTTGCGCACGTCGGTATAGGGGCCGATGCAGCCGGCGAGAAACGCCGCCGCGCAGATGAGCAGCGCGCCGGGGAGGTGCGGGAGGGAAGCGGGCTTCATGGCGGCAGCATACCCGGTCTGGACTATTTCATCAGCCCCATGCGTTTGGCGACGTCGAGCGACGCCTTGGTGCGCTCCTTCATGAAGGCGTCCATCTGGTCGGTGCCGATGAACACCAGTTCGAATCCGCTCTTGGCCGCGAGTTCGCGGTTTTCGGGATCGCGGTTGATGGCGTCCCACAGCTCGGCCATGCGCTTGCGCTGCTCCGGCGTGCTCGATTTCGGCATGCCGATGCCGCGGTAGGCGCCATCCACCCAGTTGAAGCCGAGTTCCTTGAAGGTCGGCGTGTCGGGCAGCAGGGGATGCCGCTTGTCCATCGCCACGGCGAGCGCCCGGACCTTGCCCTTGTTGTTGATCGCGAAGGCCGAGTAGGACATCGCGCCCGTAACGTGATTGCCGATCACCGCAGTAGTCATGTCGCCGGTGCCCTTGAACGGCACGTAGGTGGTCTGGATGCCCGCCAGCGCGTTGAGCCGCTCGGCGCCGGCGTGGTTCGCTGAGTTGAGGCCCGAGCCGGCGAGCGTGAGCTTGCCCGGCTGCTCCTTCGCCATCTTCACGAAGTCCTGATAGGACTTGATGGGGCTGTCCGCGCTCACCACCAGCGCGTCCGGCGTGTAATGAAACCAGTACACCGGCACGATGTCCTCGGTCTTGTACTGGACCTGGCCTTCGAGCGGCTGCAGCACGATATGCGGCAGGTTGATGCCGACGATGTTGAGGCCGTCGCCCGGGAGAGTGTTCATCTGCGACCACAGGAGCCCGCCGCCGGCGCCGGGTTTGTACTGGACGATGGTTTCGATCGCGGGGCACTTCTTCTTGAGGACGAGCTGCTGGTGGCGCGCCGAGAGATCGGATTCGCCGCCGGCCGGGAAGGCCTGCCAGTAATTCACGTGCTTGTCGGGGCAGGCCTGCGCGTGGGCCGGGCCTGCGGCGACGGCGCAGGCTCCGATGACGAAGGCTGCGGCGAGGCGTGGGAAACCGGCGTATGGGCGCGCCGCGTGGTGCTGAGCGATGTTCATGTACTCCTCCTTGGTATGCGTGCAAATCTTGTTGTTATCGGCACCGTAGCAATTAACGCCCTGTTTGGCAATTTCCCGGCGCTTGCGCGGCGTCCTTCTTCCGCGTGGTCCACCACTGCCGCAGCCAGCCGGTATTGCCGCCCAGCGCGACGATCTCGCACAGTTTCTCGGGCAGCGGCGGATATTCCCGGGTGATGTTGCGGGTGTGGTTGATGAACAGCCCGTTCTGGAAATCGACCTCGAGCTCGTCGCCGGTGTCGCACAGGGTGGTCGCCGCCGGGCAGTCGGTCAGCACGCGTAGGCCCACGCCGATCGCCGCGCGGTAGGCGAGGAAGGGCATCGATTCGCAGACGAGGCCGAGCCCCATCGCCTGCATCGCGATGTAGCCGTTCATCTTCGGACCCATGCCGAAGTTGCGGCCGGTGACGATGATGTCGCCCGCCTTCGCGCGCGTGTGGAAGCCGGGATCGGTTTCCTCGAACAGGTGCGGCACCAGTTCCCTGGGGTCCATGTGTCGCCCGGAAATCAGCCAGTTCGGAATCACGCCGCCGGGATGCGGCACGTCGTCGCCGAGCTTGTAGCAGCGGCCCTTGAGCCGCCATTGAAAGTCGCTCATGTCGATCGGGCTGTCATCAGTTCGCGCGGGTCGGTGATCTTTCCGGCGATGGCCGACGCCGCGACGGTGGCCGGATTTCCAAGGTAGAGCTGCGCGTCCTTCGCCCCCATGCGGCCCGCCCCGTTGTTGACGGCGGTCGAGATGGAAACCTCGCCGGAAAACACGGGCGCGGTGCGGCCACCAGCGCACGCGCCGCAACCGGCGGGAATCAGCAGCGCGCCCGCCTCCTGGAAAATCGACAGCAGGCCATCGGTGTGCAGGCGCCGGGTCGCGTATTCCGAACCGGGCGTGACGAAGAGCCGCACGCCGGACGCCACGCGGTGCCCCTTCAATACGGCGGCGGCGGCGACCAGGTCGTCCCACATGCCGGAGCCGCAGGAACCGATGAAGGCATGCTGCACGGGCGTGCCGGCGGCCTCGGACACGTTGACCGCGTTCTGCACGCCGCCGGGCAGCGCGATCTGCGGCTCGATGCCGGCAACGTCGAGCGTCAGGTCCGCGGCGAAGCGCGCATCCGCGTCGCTGTAGGTCGGCCGCACCACCCGCAGGCCCTTGGCGCTTGCGTGTTCGATGACGGCGGTCGAAGGCGGGAAATAGACCGCGACGGCGCCGATCTCGGTCGGCGTGCCGCACATGGCCACGCGGTTGGCCAGCGTGATCGGGTCGAGGTCGCCGGCGAACTCGACGATGCGGTAGTCGATCTCGCAGCCGATGTTGTCCTGCTTGAACATCCGGGCGATGACGAATCCGAGGTCGCGGCCCATCACGCCCGGCCGCAGCGTGCCCCGGAGGGTGATGCGGATCGATTCCGGCACCTTGACCCACACGCTGCCAGTCGCGAGCACGGTGCTCATTTCCTCGCCGACGCGCAGCGCTACCGCCCCGACACCGCCGGCGTTCGTGCAATGACGGTCGTTGTCGAAGTAGAAGGTGCCGGGGGTGATCAGGCCCGTTTCCGTCGGGAACACGTGTCCGTGGCCGCCGCGGCCCACGTCGTAGAACTGCTTGACGCCCCAGGCTTGCGCCGCCCGGCGGTTGAAGGCTCCGCGTTCGATGGCGCGCTCGTTGACGTAGATCACGTCGTGGTCGCTCACCATGACAACGCGGTCGGGATCGAACAGGCGGTCGATGCCGAGGCTGTCGAGCTCGTTCTTGGTGGCCATCACATGATTGTCGTGAATCATGATCAGGTCCGGCACCGGCTCGATGAAGTCGCCCGGCCGGACGGCGGGCAGTCCGCTCGCGCGCGCGAGGATCTTTTCGACGGCGGTCATGCCCATGGGGAGGTCAGTCGGCCTTGGCGCCGGAGTCCTTCACCACCTTCGCCCATTTCGCGATCTCCGACTTGAGGTGCGCGGCAAACTGCTCGGGCGAGGAACCGATGAACTCCGAACCGTCCGCCGCCAGTTTCTCCCGGACTTCCGGCAACTGCAGGATGGTCACGATTTCGGCGTTCAGCTTGCCGATGACCTCGCGCGGGGTGCCCGCCGGGGCCATCATGCCCTGCCAGCCGCTCGCTTCGTAGCCGGGCACGCCGGATTCGGCGATGGTCGGAATTTCGGGCGCGGTGGCCGACCGTTTGGCCGTCGTCAGGCCGAGTGCCTTCATCCTGCCCAGTTTCATGTACGGCAGGGCATTGGGCAGCGACGTGATCAGCATCGACACCTGCCCGCTCATCACGTCGACGGAGGCCTGGGGGATGCCCTTGTAGGGAATGTGTTCCAGTTTGATGCCCGCCATGGTCTGCAGCAGTTCGATCGATACATGCGCGGCCGTGCCGCTGCCGGCGGACGCGTAGGTGAGTTCGCCGGGACGCGCCTTGGCGATTCTGATCAGATCGCGCGCCGAGTTGGCGGGCAGGGCGGGGTGCGCCACCAGGATGTTGGGCGAGGAGGTCATCAGGCTCACGGGGGCGAGGTCGCGGACAGTGTCGTAGGGGAGTTTTTTGTACAGGCTGGGGTTGATCGCGAAGGCGGTCGTCACGAACAGCAGGGTGTAACCGTCCGGCGGCGACTTGGCCGCGAACTCCGTGGCGACGATGGTCGCGGCGCCGGGCTTGTTGTCGACGATGTTCTGCTGTCCCCATTTCTCCGTCATCTTCTGGGCGATCACGCGGGCCAGCAGGTCGGTCGAACCGCCCGGCGTGAAGGGCATGACGATGCGGATGGGTTTGGCCGGGAAATTCTGGGCCGCGACGGTGCTGCAGAAGAGGGCGCTGCCGGCGAGCAACAGCGGGGCCGCCGTGCGGCAGGATTTTCCAAACGCTTGCAACATGGCAATGCACTCCGGGAAGCCGATCGGGAGGGGACAAATCATACCGTTCCTGGTGTCTACTCCGGTTTCACACCGGCATCCTTGACCACCTTCGCCCATTTCAGCGTCTCGCGCCGGATGTGGGCCGCGAACTGTTCCGGTGTGTTGGCGGTCATCACGGCGCCGTCGCTGCCGAGCTTGTCCTTGACATCCGGCAGCAGAAAGATGGCGTTGATCTCGCGATTGACGCGCGCCACGATGTCCGCCGGTGTTCCCGCGTTGGTCACCACGCCCTGCCACACGCTCGCTTCGTAACCGGGCACGCCGGATTCGGCGACGGTCGGCACCTCCGGCGCGGCGGTGGTGCGCTTCAATGTGGTGACCGCCAGCGCCTTCAGCTTGCCGGTCTTGACGTACGGCATGAGCGCGAAGGTGGAGGTGATCATCAGTGATACCTGGCCGGCCAGTACTTCGGTGAAGGCCTGCGACAGGCCACGGTAGGGAATATGCACGAGCTTGATGCCGGCCATCGTGTTCATCATCTCGACGGCGACGTGCGCCGCGGTGCCGGTGCCGGCGGACGCGTAGGTGATCTGGTCGGGGCGCTGCTTCGCCAGCGTGGCCAGTTCGCGGAAGGAGCGCACCGGCAGCGACGGGTGCGCGGCCAGCAGCAGCGGAGAAGTGCCGCTCTGGATGACCGGCACGAATGCCGCCGGATCGTAGGGCAGCTTGCCGTAGAGACTGGGGTTGATCGCGAAGGCCGTCGTGATCATCAGCAGCGTATGTCCATCGGCCGCGGCTCTCGCCGCGAACTCCGTACCCACGAGGGTTGCAGCACCCGGGCGGTTGTCGACGATCACGGGCTGGCCTAGGCGCTCGTTGAGTTTCTGTCCGATCACGCGCGCCTGCAGGTCGATGGCGCCGCCGGCGGGGAAGGGCACGATGACCCGCAGCGGTTTGGCGGGATACGTTTGCGCGAGCGCGCCGGAGGACAACAGGAGGACGGCGCTCGCGAGGGATCGCTGGAGGGTGCTGCTGGGCATGGGAGGCTCTGCTGGTGGGGAACAACGACAGCCCGACGATAGCAACTGGATGCCGCGTCATCAAGGCAGGCGTGCGGTTGAGGAGGGCATCCGCCGGGGCGAAACCGGCCGCGTGCACCGGCATGGACAGCCTGCGCCGAAGCGCGCACACTTTTGCGGCATTCCCGGAGAAAACTCCGCATGGCGAGCCGCGACAACAGCAACCACCGCAACCACCGCAACCACCGGCGATGGATGGCGGCCGGCGCGCTGGCGCTGTCCGCCGCGTTCGCGCCGACGGGCGGTGCCGCCGACACCACGGGCGATTTTGGCGCCGACCTCAACCGGCTCGCGCGGGCGCGCCACGTGCACTGCGCGTTCTACCGGAACTACGAAATCGACGCGGACACGGGCGACCGCGTGATGGTCGAGGGCCACGCGGACGCGCTGGCGCACTACCAGGGCATCAGCGTGGCGCGTGCGAGTGCGCGGCAGATCCACACACGCATGGCCGGCAGCCGCGACGTGAAGGTCGTGCGCACGCCCCGCTACCTGCACTTCATCGACGACGCGGGCGGCTTCTACCAGGTCACCACCATCTACGGCTGTCTCGACCATGACGAGCGCCGCGGCGTGTGCCGCACCTTCGGCGCCGCCGCGATGCGCCATTTCGACGCGCGCGTGCTGGTCGAGCCGGATCTCGTCTTCGACCGCGGGCGCGACCTCGTGGAGCCCGGCTTCTGCGACCATGGCTTCGTCGAGGCGGTGGAGGCCGCGCAGGGCGGCAAGTAGACCCGTCGCGCGGCCGGCGGGGTTCGCATCCGTGCGGAATTCCCGGCCGGGCGCTGCGTGCTGGACCTGCGGCGGGCGATGCCCGATGAGCGGCGCGGCCCCTGTGGCCCGCTTCGCTACAATCGCCGGGCCATGACAAAACAACCCGTGTTTTCGCGCCGTCCGCTTCCTCTTCCGCTGTTCCGCCGCCTGTGCGCAGCGCTCGCGCTGTGCGTGCTGCCGCTGACCGCCCTCGCCGACGAAGCGGAAGTGCGCAAGCTCGTCGAAGCGAAGTTCAAGGGGGCGAAAATCGAAAGCGTGACCAGGAGTCCCTACAGCGGACTCTACGAAGTGTTCCTCGACAATCGTATTTTCTACACCGACGAACAGCTCACCTTCATGTTGGTCGGCCAGTTGATCGACGTCAAATCAAATGCCAACGTGACGGAACTGCGCTACCGCAAACTGACCGCGGTGAATACGAAGGACCTGCCGCCGCTGTCGATGGCGATCAAGAAGGTCAAGGGCAACGGCAAGCGCACGCTGATGGTGTTCACCGACCCGATGTGCCCGTTCTGCAAGGGGCTGGAAAAAGAGCTCGAGAAGGTCAACAACGTCTCGATCTACATCTTCCTGTCGCCCAACGAGGGGAAATTTCCGGGCGCGACCACCATGGCCAACTCGATCTGGTGCTCCTCGGACCGCCAGAAGACCTACGACGACTGGATGCTGAAGGGCGTGACGCCCACCGCCTCCAGCACGAGTTGCAAGACGCCGGTCGCGGACATCGACAAGATCAGCGGCAAGCTGGGCGTCTCCGTCAGCCCGACGCTGTTCTTTGCCGACGGCGCACGCATTGCCGGCGCCATCCGTGCGCCGGACATCGACCGCTACCTCGACCAGACGCCCGCGAAGTAGACGTACAAGCGCTTCGCTCTACGCCGCGACGCGGCGGCAGTCCTCGATCTTCCCGCACAAGTAGCCGATCGCGTGGTCGATCTCGGTCTCCGTGGTGAAACGGCCCACGGTAATGCGCAGCGCGCTGCCGGCGGGGTTGCCCAGCGCGGCGAGCACATGGGAGGTCGACGCCGCCCCCGACGAACACGCCGAGGTCGATGACACCGCGATGTCGGTCAGCGAGGCCGCCAGGCTGTCGCAGCGGGGCAGGTTCACGGAGACGTTGAGGTTGTGCGCGATGCGCTGCGTGAGGCAGCCGTTCACGTGCACTTCCGGGTAGGCGGTCAGCGCGCGCACGAGCTTGTCGCGCAGGGTGCGCACGCGCGGAACTTCGGTCGCCATGTCGGCGCCGGCGATGCGGAAACACTCCGCCATGCCCACGATCTGGTGGGTGGCGAGCGTGCCGGAACGCATGCCGCGTTCGTGGCCGCCGCCGTGCATCTGCAGTTCCAGCCGCACGCGCCGGCTGCGCGACACGTACAGCGCGCCGATGCCCTTGGGGCCGTAGGTCTTGTGCGCGGTGAGGGAGGCGAGGTCCACCGGCAGCGCGGCGAGATCGATTGCCACTTTGCCGGTCGCCTGCGCGGCGTCCACGTGGAAGAGTACGCCCTTCTCCCGGCAGATCGCGCCCAGCGCGGCGATGTCCTGGATAACGCCGATCTCGTTGTTGACCAGCATCACCGAGGCCACCGTGGTGTCCGGCCGCAGTGCGTCGCGGAACTGGTCGAGGTCGAGCAGGCCGTCGGACTGGACCGGCAGGACCGTGACCTCGAAGCCGTCGTGCGCGAGCGCCTGCACGGTGTCGAGCACGGCCTTGTGCTCGGTGGCGACCGTGACGATGTGCTTGCCTTTTGCGCGATAGGCGAGGGCCGCCCCCTTGATCGCGAGATTGTCGGACTCCGTGGCGCCCGAGGTCCAGACGATTTCGCCCGGGTCGGCGTTGACGAGGCGGGCGACTTCATCGCGCGCGGCTTCCACGGCCGCGCGGGCGTCCGTGCCGTAGCGGTGGGTGGAACTCGCCGGGTTGCCGAATTGCTCGGTCAGCCACGGCAGCATGGCGGACACCACCCGCGGATCGACCGGGGTGGTGGCGGAGTTGTCGAGGTAGATGGGGAGTTTCATGGTCTCTTCCTAAAACAGATTAGCCGCCAAGACGCCAAGAGGAATAAAAACGAAATGAGCCGCAGAGACGCAGAGAGCGCGGAGGAAAACCGGAATATCAGCCCGGTTTGCTTGGCGATCTTGGCGTCTTGGCGGCAAAAACAGTCGTTCAATGCTCGCCGTGCCGCAGCGTCCCGCGGATGAGGCGGTACCAGGTGCGGCGGGCGTTCGCGAACAGAGGCTGCATTGTACCGGTGCGGGAGCGCTCGCGGGCGTCCAGCCACGCGGGGCACTCGAACACTTCGCGCGCGGACAGTTCATAGGCCGCGAGCGAGAGCGGCGATCCCATCACGGCCTCGTAGCGGCGCGAGCGCAGCACGCCCGGCACGGCGGCCAGCGCGGGCAGGTGCTCGCGGTCGTACCAGTCCCGGAATTCGGCGGCGCGGCCGGCGTCCGCGCAGTCGGTCTGCACGGTATAGAGCCACGGCGCATCAGGGGCCGGTTCGGCCCCGTGCGACCACGCAAGCCGGTAGTTATGACGCAGGCGGTTCTCGCCGTAGAAGGTGCGGATACGGCGCGACCAGCCGGTGGGATGCTGCACGAGGTGCTGGAATGCGGGCCCGGGTTCCACGCGTTCGTCCTCGGTCTCGTACCACGCCAGATACTTTGGCACCGTGTCGACGGCGGCATAGCGCCGGGCGCTGGTGAAGCCGGGCAGGTTCGTCACGTGGGCGAGATGCTCCAGCGCGTACCAGTCGTTGAATTCTTCCTCGCGCGCCGGCGGCACATGCAGCCAGACGGTGATGAGCCCCCGTGCCTCCGCCATCGGTTTCACTCCACCTTGATGCCCGCGGTGCGGATCACCTTGGTCCAGCGCGCGTGTTCGTCGCGGATCAGCTGTGCGAACTGCTCGGGTGTGCTGGTTTCGGGGTCCACGCCCTGCTGCAGGAATTTTTCCTTGAGGTCCGGCGTGGCCATCGCCTTCACGATGTCGCGGTTCAGCCGCGCGATGATGTCCTTCGATGTCGCCGCCGGCGCCACCACGCCGTACCAGATCAGCACCTCCGCGCCTTTCAGCCCGGCCTCGGCGATGGTGGGGGCCTCGGGCAGGCTCGCATTGCGGGTCTTGCCGGTGGTGGCGAGCGCGCGCAGCTTGCCGGCCTTCACCAGCGGCACGACCGGCGGCACGCCGGAGAACACGATGCTGACCTGGCCGCCGATGAGGTCGGTGAGCGCTTCGGCGTTGCCCTTGTAGGGTACGTGCACCAGATTCGTGCCGGTTTCCAGTTTGAACAATTCGCCGGTGAGGTGCGGGCTGCTGCCGACGCCGGGCGAGCCGTAGTTGAGCTGGCCGGGCTTCGCCTTCGCCAGCGCGACCAGCTCGCGGATCGTCTTCGCGGGGATCGACGGGTGCACGACGATCGCGACCGGGCCGGTGGCGAGCAGGCTGACGGCGGCGAAGTCCTTCACCGGGTCGAAGGGGGTCTTCGGATACAGCACCGGGTTCATCGCCAGCGGACCGAGCGCGCCGATGGCGAGCGTGTGCCCGTCGGGCGCGGCCTTCGCGGCGGCGTCCATGCCGATGGCGCCGCCGGCGCCGGGACGGTTCTCGACGATGACCGGCGTGCCCAGCGCTTCGTTCAGCTTGGGGCTGAGCAGCCGGCCCATGATGTCGATCGTGCTGCCGGGACCGAAGGGCGCGATGATGCGCACGGGTTTACCGGCGGGAAAGGTCTGCGCGGGCAGCGCAGTTGCGAATGCGCAGGCAGCGCCCAGCGTGAGGACTCTCGTCAGTGAACGCATCGGTGGCTCCGGGGAGTGAAGCCGCGCTTGCCTGCCGCGCGGGCTAGTGCTTCGGGATCAGCGCCGCCAGTACCCGCTGGCGCTTGTCCTCGATGTCCTTCGCGAAACCCGGATGGCGCTGCTCCACGAAGCCGGTCGCCATGCCGAGCTTCAGGAGCGCCACCGCGAAGGTCGCGCCGAGGTCGTCGAGGTCGGGGCTCGCCCGCGCCAGTTGCAGCGCTTCGATCGTTTCGTCGAGCAACTGCTTCAGCGCGGTGCTGGTTTCGGCGTCGAACTGGGTGTCGATCACCGTGGATGTGGGCGTGGTGGGTTCGGACATGGCAGTATTCTAGCGCAGCCTTTCTTCCGGAACCGGCTGCCGATCTTCAATCACGACAGGGGGGAAACATGCACAAGGCCGGACTCGCGCTGCTGCTCGCTGTGGCGGCATCCACAGCGCAAGCGCAGCCCTATCCCGCACGGCCGGTGCGCGTCATCGTCGCCTACGCGCCGGGCGGCGGATCGGACCTGCTCGCTCGGCTGGTCGCGCCGCGGCTGACGCAGGAATTCGGCCAGCAGTTCATCGTCGACAACCGGCCGGGCGGCAACACGCTGATCGCGATGCAGTTGCTGGCGAACGCGCCGGCCGACGGCTACACGCTGGGCGTGATCGATACCGCGTTCGTGATCAATCCGCCGCTGATGGACAAACTGCCGTACGACTCGGCGCGTGCCTTCGCGCCGGTGACGCTGCTCGCCACCTCGCCTTTCGTGCTGGTCGTGCATCCGGCGGTGGCGGCGAAAACCGTGACCGAACTCGTGGCGCTGGCGAAGGCGAAGCCGGGGCAGATCACCTTCAGTTCGGCGGGGCCCGGCACCGGTACGCGCATCGCATCGGACCAGTTCCGCAAGGCCGCCGGCATCGAAATCCTGCAGGTGCCGTACAAGGGCGGCGCGCCGTCCGCCGCGGCGCTGATCGGCGGCGAGGTCAACGCATCCTTCGCCACGCTGCCGCTCATGTACACGCAGATCAGGGCCGGCCGCGCGCGGGCGCTCGCCGTGACCGGCGCGCGCCGCTACGCGCAATTGCCGGAGGCGCCGACGCTCGCGGAAGCCGGCTACCGCGACGTGACCGCGAGCGGGTTCTGGGGCGTGGTCGCGCCGGCCGGCGTGCCGCCCGTGGTCGTTACGCGGCTCAACGAGGCGATCGCGCGTTACCTGCAGACGCCGGAAGTGCGCGAGACGCTCGCCCAGATGCATTTCGAAGGCCCGCCACCGGGCATGAGCGTGGTGGCGTTCGGCGGTTTCCTCAAGACGGAACTCGCGCGCTGGGAGAAGGCGGTAAAGGAGACGGGGGCGAAGCTGGAGTAAGACCAGGAACTACGAATGAACCACGGAGGCACAGAGACACGGAGAAAAACAAAAGAAAGGGCGTTCGAAAAACGCATTCCTCCGTGTCTCTGTGCCTCTGTGGTTCAACTGTTCTTCAGTTTTGCACGCTGTAGCGCGCCAGCAGTTCCGGGTCCGGGTCCGCGCCGAGGCCCGGCCCGTCGGGCACGCGGACGCGGCCGTTCTTCGGCAGCAGCGCTTCGCCGAAGGGGCTCGCCTCCAGCGTGCAGTAGAAGCGTTCGAGCAGCGGCGTCGCCGTGGCGGTGGACAGGATGTGCATGGTGGCGAGCGCCGCCGGGCCGAAGTAGGTGCAGTGCGGCACCAGCCGCACGTTGAAGGCTTCCGCCAGCGCCATCACCTTGCGCATCTCGGTGATGCCGCCCATTTTCGCGATGCTCGGCTGCACGATCGACACCGCGCCCGCCTCCAGCATGAGCCGGAAATCGGTAAGCGTGCGCGCATTCTCGCCGGCGGCGATCAGGATGGGCGTTGAGCGCCGCACCTGCGCGAGGCCCGCGAAGTCCTCCGGCGGCCACACCGGCTCCTCGATCCACGTTGGCTCGAAAGGCGCGAGCGCGCGCGCCATCGCGATTGCCTCGCCGACGTTCCACGGGCAGTTGGTGTCGACCATCATTGGCACGCCGTCGCCCGCGCCCTTGCGGCCGGCGGCGACGTCGGCCACGGTTTTCTCGTGCAGTTTCAGGTGGTGGAAGCCCTTGGCGACGGCCTCGGCGGCGTTTTGTTCGACCAGCGCGGCGTCGTGGTACTGGAGCATGCTCGCGTAGGCGGTGATTTCGCGCCGCACGGCGCCGCCGAGCAGGCGGTGCAGCGGCAGGTTCGCCACCTTGCCCGCGATGTCCCACAGCGCGATGTCGAGACCCGACAGCGCGAAGGTGACCGGGCCGCCGCGGCCGAAGTTCTGCAGCTTGCGCGCGAGTTCGCTCATCAACGCCTCGATGGAAGCGGCGTCGCGACCGACGGCGAGGGGCGCGACCTGTTGCTCGATCACCAGGCGCGTGGCCGGCGCGGTCGGGCCGCCGAAGGCCTCGCCCCAGCCGGAGATGCCGGCGTCGGTGTCCACCCGCAGCGCGAGGATGTCCATGGTCGTGCGCGGTTTCCCGCCGAATTGCGGATGCGGGCCGCCCATTTCGTAGGGGACCTTGAGCAGGTAGGTTTCGATGCGGGTGATTTTCATGCGTTCGCTTTCCGGGGAGAGGGCGCGTGGCTCGTGCGCGGGGTTTGCGGCTATCATAGCTGCTGCGCGTTCGGCACGCAGCAGCGGGCGGCTGGACACTGCGCACCCAAAAAACATTCAAGCGAAGGAAGCACCATGGAGTGGGGACTCAAAGGGAAAGTCGTTGCCATCACCGGCGGCAGCCAGGGCATCGGGCGCGCGACCGCGTTCCGGTTCGCGGAAGAAGGCTCGAAACTCGCGCTGTGCGCGCGCCGCGCCGACGTGCTGAAGGCCACCGCGGACGAGATCCGCAAGCAGACCAAGGCGGAGATCCTCGAGATCGTCGCCGACGCCACCAAGCCCGGCGAGATGGAGCGCTTCATCGAGGAGACGGTCAAGCGCTACGGGCGCATCGACGTGGTGGTCAACAACGCCGGCGGTTCCGGGCAGGTGGCTTTCGACAAGGCCACCGACGCGGCCTTCGAGCAGGACATCGCGGTCAAGGTGTTCGCGCAGATCCGCACCACGCGCGCGGCGGCGCCGCACATGAAGAAGCAGGGCGGCGGCCGCATCATCAACCTCAACATGGTCGGCGCCAAGCAGCCGGGCGCGGCGCAGTTTCCGACAACCGTCAGCCGTGCCGCGGGACTCGCGCTCGCCAAGGGCCTGTCCAAGGAATACGCGGCCGACAACATCCTGGTCAACGTCGTCGCGGTCGGCAAGATCAAGTCCATGCAGCAGGTGCGCCGCGCCGAGAAGGGCGGGATATCCGTCGAGGAGCATTACGAGAAGACGGGCAAGACCATCCCGATGGGCCGCATGGGCGAAGCGGAGGAGGTCGCGAACGTCATCGCCTTCCTCGCTTCGGACGCCGCGAGCTACGTGACGGGCACCTGCATCAACGTGGACGGCGGCCAGTCGGGCGTGCTCTAGGCCGTGGACCACGCCAAGTACCAGGCGCTGCGCGTCGAGTACGCGCGGGCGACGCTGGAGGAGAAGGATGCCGCGGCCGACCCCTTCGCGCAGTTCACGAAGTGGTTCGACGAGGCGCTGGCGGCGGAACTGCCGCAGGCCAATGCGATGACGGTGGCGACCGTCGCGGCCGACGGCCAGCCCACGGCGCGCATCGTGCTGCTGAAAGGCACGGACGACCGCGGCTTCGTGTTTTTTACCAACTACGACAGCCGCAAGGGCCGCGAACTCGCCGCCAACGCGCGCGCCTGCCTGCTGTTCCACTGGAGCCCGCTCGAGCGCCAGGTGCGCATCGACGGCCGTGTGGAGAAGGTGAGCGCGGCGGAGTCCGACGCCTACTTCGCGACGCGTCCGCTGGATGCGCGGCAGGGTGCGCGGGCGTCGCCGCAGAGCGAGGTCATCGCCGGTCGTGGGGTGCTTGAGGCGCGGCTCGCGGACACCGTAAAGAAGTACCCGCAGACCGTGCCGCGCCCGCCGCACTGGGGCGGCTACCGGCTGCTCCCGGAGTCGGCCGAGTTCTGGCAGGGGCGGCCGAGCCGGCTGCACGACCGTCTGGTGTATCGCAGGCAGGGCGCCGGCTGGCGCATCGAGCGGCTCGCGCCGTGACCGGCGCGTACGCGCCGTCCGCCGCCGTTCCCCTTTCCGCGCGCCTCGGCGCGTGGCTGCTCGTCGCCGTCATCGCCCTCGTCATCCTCGCGGAGTTCTTTCCCGCCTATCCCGACTGGATCACCGGCGTCATCGCGTGGGCCGCGGTCGCCCTGTTCTGGCCGCGCTTCATCTGGCGGCAGCGGGCCGTCGTGATCGCGCTGACGTTCGTGGGCGCGCTGGGCATCGCGGCCGGGATGGCGGCGGGCGCGGGCGGCCTCATCACGCGCGCACTCGCGCAGAACACGCCGCTGACCGGCATGCTGGTCGCGGTGTCCTTCCTGCAACTGGTCACCGGCCGTCCGGCCGAAGGCGAACGGCTGGAGAAGGGGCCGCGCGCGCTGGCGAGCACGCTCGCCGGCGTGCACCTGTTCGGCGCGGTCATCAACTACTCGGCGGTGGCGATCTTCGCGGAGCGCCTCGCGGCGCGCCGCCCGCTCGCGCTCGAGCAGGCGGTCGGCCTGTCGCAGGCCTTCATCATCGGCGCGCTGTGGTCGCCGTTCTACGGCTCGATGGCGATGGCGCTCACCTTCGCGCCGCGCACGAACCTGCTGGTCGTGATGGCGATGGGGGTGCCCCTCACGCTGTTAGCGCTCGCGCTGACCTGGGCGACGCTGTCCTCCGCGCGCTACGGGCACGCGCGCGAATTCGAGGGCTATCCGCTGCGGCTGGACACCCTGTGGGTGCCGGCGGTGCTGGCGGTCGGCGTGCTGATCGTGCACGCGGTGGCGCCGCAGTGGTCGGTACTCGCGGTCATCGCGGCGCTCGCGCCCCTGGTCACGTTCCTCACGCTGCTCGCGACAGACGGCAACCGGGCGCCGTTCCGCATGCGGATGCTGGTCGAAACGCGCGTGCCGGAAATGGGGGGCGAGATGGCGCTGTTCGTTGCCGCGGGCGTGCTGTCCGCCGGCATGGCGGGCGTGATCGCATGGCTGGATCTCGCGCTGCCGTTCACCCGTTTCGGCGGCGGAGAAGCGGCGCTGACGCTCGCGCTGATCGTGTTCGCCGCATGGCTCGGCTTCCACCCCATCATCCCGGTGTCGGTGCTGGGTCCGTGGATCGCGCCGCTGAACCCCGATCCGAACCTGCTCTCGATGACCTGCATCATGGGCTGGGGGATCGGCCTGACGGCCTGCCCGATGTCGAACACGCTGCTCGCGATCCGCGCGCGCTACGGCGTCTCGCTGCGGGCGATGCTCGCGGCGAACCGCAGGTTCAGCTTCGTGATGCTGGTGGTGTGCGCCGGCGTCCTTGTCGCCTACGCGCATTTCGTGCCGGCGGTGGCCGCTTCCTAGTACTAGGTTAGTACGGTCCCGGCGAATACCGCACGAAGCGTTTCAGCTCCGGCACGTAGACGAGTGCGATCAGGTCCTCGCGCCAGGTGCCGCGATAAGTGAAGACGAGGTTGATCTTCTCGCGCAGGATGGCTTTTTCCACCGCGGAGGCCGGCATCTTCGCCTGGCGGGCCACATCATCGATGAGCTGCGGGTCGAGGTCGCCCGCCTTCAGGCGGCGGCGCTCGAGTTTGGCGCCGTATTGCAGGCCGCCGCCGAAGAAGCGCTCGACCCATTCGCTCGCGGGGATGTCGCCTTCCTCGCGCAGCAGTTCGTTGAGGTCGGCCACCGTCATCGACCAGCGCTTCAGCCACAGCGGGCCCCGGCTGCCGCGGATGGCGAGCGAGGCGTGATAGCGGTCGCCCTGCAGGGCGAGGGAATAGGACAGGAATTCCGGCCGGCCGTCCCCGTCGATATCGACGCGCCAGACCTTGCGCAGTCCGGCGTCGGACTTCTGTTCGGCCGCGAAGCCGGGAGTGGTGAGGAGCGCGAGGGCAGCAAGCAGGACTGCGAGTCCGTTCAGACGGCAGCCACTCCTCACCGCTTACTCCTCACCCCTCACGCCTTATTCCGCCTTGACGCCGGCCTTTTGCACGATCCGGCGCCAGGTGTCGATGTCCTTGCGGATCGTGGTGCCGAACTGCTCCGGCGTGCCGCCGGCGGCGGAAACGCCGTCACCCTGCAGCTTTTCCTGCATGTCCTTGTTCTGCAGGATCTTGTTCAGTTCGGCGTTCAGGCGGTCCACGATCGGGCGCGGCAGGTTCTTCGGCCCGATGATGCCGTGCCACAGGATCACGTCGTAAGCCTTGAGGCTGGGCACGCCGGATTCCATGACCGTCGGCGTATCGGGCAGTGCGTCAATGCGCTTGGCGGTGGAAACCGCGATGCCCTTCAGCCGCCCGGTCTTCACCGGCGGCAGCGTCGCCGCCACGCTGCCCCACAGCAGCTGCGTCTGGCCGGCGATGGTGTCGATGATGGCAGGGCCGGTGCCCTTGTACGGGACGTGGATCATCTTGACACCCGCCATGTCGGCGAACAGCGCGGTGGCGAGGTGCACGATGCTGCCGGTGCCGCTGGAGGCGTAGATCAGGCCGTCCGGCTTGGACTTGGCGAGCGCGACCAGGTCCTTGATGTTCTTGACGGGCAGCGCCGGGTGGGCCGCGATCAGGAACGGGCCCTGCGAGAGCTGGATGATCGGGGTGATGTCGTTGGCCGGGTCGAAGGCCAGCTTGAAGAGGCTGGGGTTCACCGCGTAGCTGCCTGCGATCACCGTCAGGGTGTAGCCATCGGGCAAGGCCTTGGCGCCCAGTTCCGCGCCGAGCGAACCGCCGGCGCCGGGCCGGTTGTCCACGATGAACTGCTGGCCGAGCGCTTCCGTCAGCTTGGTGGCCGCGACGCGGGCGATGAAGTCGGTGCCGCCGCCCGGGGCGAAGGGCGCGATGATGCGGACGGTTTTGGTCGGGTAGGCCTGGCCCCAGGCGTACGGGGCGGCGAGCGCGACGAGGGCGCCGGCGGCCAGCAGGGACTTGTTCTTCATGGATTTCTCCTCCAGCGGGTTCGGGGTCGTGCAGGGGGCGTCATTCTAAGGGCAGGCCGGGCAGGGCGCCAGCGCGCCTAGAGGCTGTTATGGACCTTGAACGGAATGTGCGAGTTGCACGCCGCACCCTGGCAAGAAAGCAAAGTCGCCGGGGGCAGCCCGGCGGCTGCATACTTTCTCTTGTTCGGCCAAGAGAAAGTATGCAAAGAGAAGGCCGCCCCGGCAAACCGCCGCTGGCGCGGTGCCCCTG
>JBOIEQ010000047.1:0-27313 GCA_050741255.1 Burkholderiales bacterium
CGGCTGGCCCAGCCACGGCAACCGCGTGGACGGCGCCGAAGCCGGCCCTGCGGCGCAGGCCGCTTTCATGCGTGCCTTTCTCGCCCGCGCGGCCGAGCGCAAGCTCGACTACTACGTGATGGAAGCCTTCGACCAGCCGTGGAAGGCGCAGCATGAAGGCCGCACCGGCGCCTACTGGGGGTTGTTCACGGCGGACCGCGAGCTCAAGTTTCCGCTCACGGGCGCCATCGTCGCCGACCCCGACTGGCGGCTGAAAGCGATCGCCTCGCTGCTGCTGGCGGCGCCATTCATGCTGTGGTTTGCCCTTGCCTTCCGGCGCCTGCGTTTCACCGGGCGGCTCGCGTTCTGCGCGATGATCCAGGCGAGCGCCGCGCTGATCGTGTGGCTGGTCACGATGCCGTTCGAGTTCTATCTCGGCGCGTTCGACTGGCTGGCGCTCGGCTTTGTCGTGCCGGCCATCCTCGCGACCATCGCCGTGCTGCTGGCCAACGGTTTTGAATTCACCGAAGTCCTGTGGCGACGCGGCTGGCAGCGGGCCTTCGGGCCGCGGGAAGCGGCCCCGGGCGCGCAACCCTTCGTCTCCATCCATCTGCCCTGCTGCAACGAACCGCCGGAGATGGTGATCCTCACGCTGGAGAGCCTCGCGCGACTCGATTACGAACACTTTGAAGTACTCGTCATCGACAACAACACGCGGTCCGAATCACTGTGGCGCCCGGTGCAAGCCTGGTGCGAGCGCGCGGGTGCGCGCTTCCGCTTCTTTCACCTCGACCGCTGGCCCGGCTTCAAGGCCGGCGCACTCAACTTCGCGCTGCGTGAAACCGACGCGCGCGCCGAAGTCATCGGCGTCGTGGATGCCGACTACGTGGTGGACACCGGCTGGCTGCGCACGCTCACGGGGCACTTCGACGACGCGCAGGTCGCGGTCGTACAGGCCCCGCAGGCGCATCGCGGCTACGAGAACAGCTTCTTCCAGCGCATGTGCAACTGGGAGTTCGACGGCTTCTTCCGCGTCGGCATGCACCACCGGAACGAGCGCAACGCCATCATCCAGCACGGCACCATGACGCTCGTGCGCCGCGCCGCGCTGGCCGGGCATGACGGCTGGGCGGAATGGTGCATCTGCGAAGATGCGGAACTCGGATTGCGTCTGATGCACGCCGGGCTGGAAACACGCTACGTGGACGCCGTGCTGGGCCAAGGCCTCGCCCCCGCCGATTTCAAGGCGTTCAAGGCGCAACGTTTCCGCTGGGCATTCGGCGCGATGCAGATCCTCAAACGGCGCTGGCACTGGCTGACGGGCCGCGGCGCCTTGACCGCCGGCCAGCGTTATCACTTCCTGACCGGCTGGTTTTCGTGGTTCGCGGACGCGCTCCACCTTGCCTTCGTGTTCGCGTCGATCGCGTGGACCATCGGCATGGTGGCGGCGCCGAACCTGTTCAGCCTGCCGCTCACGCTGTTCCTGCTGCCTGTGCTCGGCTTCTTCGCGGTCAAGAGCGTCTTCGGGCCCATTCTCTACCGCGCCCGCGTCCAGTGCAGCTGGCTCGACGTCATCGGCGCGTCGCTTGCCTCGATGGGCCTGTCGCACGCCATCGCGCGCGGCGTGTTCGAGGGACTGTCCCGGTCGGAAGGCACGTTCAAAAGCACTGCGAAGACCGCCCGGCACACCTCACGTCTGGGCGCACTGGCCGCGGCGCGGGAAGAGTTGCTGATGCTGGCGACGCTGGTCGCGGCGGCACTGGCGGTCGTCTGGCGTTTCGGCCCGGATCACCGCGAGGGGCTGATGTGGGCCGGCCTGCTGCTGGCGCAGGCCCTGCCCTACATGGCCGCCGTTGCCTGCGCGTGGATCTCCCACCGCTCCGCCACGCGCGTGCAACGGGGCGCCGTACGCGAGGCGCCCTTGCCGGCCATGCTTCTGCCGCGTCCCGCGCCGGCCTACGCGCGCGCCGCCTGAAGCGCGGCTAGCCGCGGGCGACGGCCTTCTTCGCCTTGTCGCCGAACTTGTCGAAGAACTTCCGCACTTTCGGGCCGACCACGACCTGACAGTACGGCTGGTTGGGATTGTTCTCGAAATATTCCTGGTGGTAATCCTCGGCGACGTGGAACGTCTGCGCCGCCACCACTTCGGTCACGATCGGGCTCTTCCACAGCTTCGCGCCGTTGAGGTTCGCGATCACTTCCTTCGACACCCGTTCCTGCTCCGGCGTGGTGAAGTAGATGCCCGAGCGGTACTGGGTGCCGCTGTCGTTGCCCTGCCGGTTGAGCGTCGTCGGATCGTGGATCGCGAAAAACACTTCGAGCAGGTCGCGGAAAGACAGGCGCGCCGGATCGAAGGTGATCCGCACCACCTCCGCGTAACCGGTGGTGCCCTCGCACACGTCGCGGTAGGTCGGGTTGGGCGTTCTGCCGTTGATGTAGCCGGATTCGACGGACTCCACACCGGTCAACTGGTCGTACACCGCCTCGAGGCACCAGAAACAGCCGCCGCCGAGAATGGCGATTTCCTTGCCGGCGGAAGGGATTGCGGAACCGGTCGCAGTCATGGCTTGTCCTTTCGGGATGAACGGGAATTTTAGGCTGTTTGGTCGCGGCAGCGGCGCAAGCCTTACGTGGTCAGGAGTAGAATCCCGTCCCCTTTGGCGAACCCCGACATGACCCCCAACGAACCCCACGCCCCCACCGCCGCCGTAGCCACGGCGCTCCCCGCACAGGAAATTTCCCGCGAAGTGCTGCTGGAAAAGTACGCGAAGGGCCAGGAATCGACGGTCACGGAAGTGCGTCAGCGGGTCGCCCGCGCCCTCGCTGCGATGGAACCCGAGGCGAAACGCGCGCACTGGGAAAGGAAGTTCCTCGACGCGCAGCAACGTGGTTTCGTGCCCGCCGGCCGCATTAATTCAGCCGCCGGCACCGCGCTCACCGCCACATTGATCAACTGCTTCGTGCAGCCCGTGGGGGATTCGATCACCGAAGTCGTGAACGACAAGCCCGGCATCTACACCGCACTCGCGGAGGCCGCGGAGACCATGCGGCGCGGCGGCGGCGTCGGCTACGACTTCTCCTCGATCCGGCCCAAGGGCGCGCACGTGCGTGGCACCCAGTCGCGTGCGAGTGGTCCGGTGTCCTACATGCGTGTCTTCGACCGCTCATGCGAGACGGTGGAATCGGCCGGCAGCCGGCGCGGCGCCCAGATGGGTGTGTTGCGCTGCGACCATCCGGACGTCGAGGACTTCATCCACGCCAAGGACCATGGCGACCTGACCAACTTCAACGTCTCGGTCGGCGTCACCGACGCCTTCATGCAGGCGGTGGAAGCCGACGGCGAAGTCGAACTCGCCCACGTCGCGGAACCGGCGCCCGACCTCAAGGCCGCGGGCGCCTACCAGCGCGGCGACGGCCTGTGGGTCTACCGCAAGGTCCCCGCGCGCGAGTTGTGGCAGCAGATCATGCGCTCGACCTACGATCACGCCGAGCCGGGCATCCTGTTCCTCGACCGCATCAATCGCGACAACAACCTCTATTACTGCGAAACGATCGAGGGCACGAACCCGTGTGGCGAACAGCCGCTGCCGCCCTACGGCTGCTGCGACCTGGGGTCGGTCGACCTTACGCATTTCGTGAAGGCGCCGTTTACCGAGCGCGCGGCCTTCGACTTTGCGGGGTTCGGTGAAGTGGTGGCGGTGGCCATCCGCATGCTCGACAACGTGCTCGATGCCACGCACTGGCCCATTCCGCAACAAAAGGCGGAAGCGATGGCGAAGCGCCGCGTCGGCCTCGGCTACACCGGCCTCGGCGACGCGCTGATCATGCTGCGGCTGCGCTACGACACCGCCGCGGCCCGCGCCATGGCGGCGAAGATCAGCGAAGCGATGCGCGACCACGCCTACGCCGCCTCGGTGGAACTGGCGAAGGAACGCGGCGCCTTTCCGCTGTTCAACGCGGACCTGTATCTCACCGGCGGCAATTTCGCCTCGCGCCTGCCGGCGGAACTGAAAGCGAAGATCCGCGCACACGGCCTGCGCAACTCCCACCTGCTGTCGATCGCGCCGACCGGCACGATCAGCCTCGCCTTCGCGGACAACGCTTCCAACGGCATCGAGCCGCCCTTCTCGTGGATGTACACGCGCAAGAAGCGCATGGCCGACGGCACCTGGAAGGAATACGCGGTCGAGGACCACGCCTGGCGGCTCTACAAGCACATGGGCGGCGATGTGACGGCATTGCCCGACTATTTCGTCACCGCGCTCGCCATCTCCGCGCAGGCGCACAAGGACATGGTGGCGGCCGTAGCACCCTTCGTCGACACCGCCATCTCCAAGACGGTGAATGTGCCCGAGGACTACCCGTACGCCGATTTCGAGGATCTGTACCTGTCCGCCTGGCGCGCGGGTCTGAAGGGCCTCGCCACCTATCGCCCGAACAAGGTGCTCGGGTCGGTGCTGTCGGTGGAACCGGCCGCCGGCAAGAAGGAGCCGCAGGACGTGCGTCTGCCGGAAGCGAACCGCCGGCTGTCGATCCAGCATGTGCCCGCGCCGGTGCTGTCGTCGCTGCAATGGCCGGGCCGCCCGGACCTGCCGGACGGCAACCAGTCCTGGACCTACATGATCGGCCACCCGCACGGCGAGTTCGCGTTGTTCGTCGGCCATCTCGACCAGGACGGCCGCGCCTTCCCCTTCGAGGCGTGGGTCAACGGCGCGGAACAGCCGCGCGGCCTCGGCGCCGTGGCGAAGACGCTGTCGATGGACATGCGCGCGAACGACCGCGCGTGGCTGAAGTTGAAGCTTGACGTGCTGTCCAAAACGCCGGGCGAGGAAGCCTTCGACCTGCGCTTCCCCCCGCACGGCGAGAAAAAGCGCGTGCCCAGCGTGGTGGCCGGCGTTGCGCAGGTCATCCGCTACCGCTGCGAGCAGCTCGGCGCGCTGGACGACCAGGGCCCGACCCCAGTGCTGTCCGCCATGTTCAGCGTACCGGAACCCAAGACCGGCACCGACGGCACGCTGTCGTGGACGGTGGACATCCAGAACCCCGCGTCCGGGGAGGAGTTCGTGCTGGGCCTGAAGGAAATCGGTTTGCCGGGCGGGGTCACCCGCCCCTATTCGATGTGGCTCTCCGGCCACTACCCGCGCGCGCTCGACGGCCTGGCGCGCATCCTGTCGCTCGACATGCGCGTGCTCGATCCGGCGTGGATCGGCATGAAGCTGCGCAAACTGCTGAATTACTCCGAGCCGCTCGGCGACTTCATGGCCTGGGTGCCCGGCGAACGCCGGCAGCAGACCTGGCCGTCGACGGTGGCCTACCTCGCGCGCCTGATCGTGCATCGCTACGCCATGCTGGGCGTGCTCGACGAACACGGCTTCCCGGTGCGCGAGATGGGCATCCTCGAGGCCCCGCGCGATGCAGCCGCGCCCAGAGTTCAGGCGGGCGGCCTGTGCGGCGAGTGCGGGAACACCACCGTCATCAAGAAGGACGGCTGCGATTTCTGTACGGCGTGTGGAGCGGTGGGGAGCTGCGGGTAAGGGCGCGTTGGCACTTTAGATTGAACGAGGCTGAGGCACCCCCCTCATCGCATGCCGAACCGTATCACTCCCTCGGTAAATGCGCTGATCATGATGCGAAAAGGCGCATAGAGCGGATTGGTGCCCCCCTCGTTTTGCCCAATGTCCCGATGGTTTTTCTCGTCGTCCAGGATTGATTGGACGGCCTTCAGGGCATCATAGTCCTGTTTGGATTCAAGGTAGGACAGCTGTTCGTGAAGGTGCGTCACTACTACCGACTCCACGGCCCAAGTGCATGCCATTACTCCCGTCTTTCCAAAGAACGCCGAGATCAAGCCCATTGCCCAACCGCCCGCTCCGCAGAGCCAGTAGCTTCTGCATTTGATCCCGTTACGGCGCTGTATCTCAATCCAAAAAATGTCCATGTGCCTTTGCTCATCGGCCATGAACGATTCCAGCAAAGGAACATAGCTTCTGCTGAAAAGGCGAGAAGCGAATATCTGGGCTCTGTAGATATTGATCGCGCCGAACTCACCGGCGTGATTGACCTTGAGTATTTTCTTGGGGGTATCTATTTTCCCCTGGCTATCCCTGTACTTCATTTGCCGCCCGATATCCCGCGGACCGGCGTGAAGTTATTCTGTGTTCGATCGAACTCCATAACGCGGCGTTGCCTGCGATCATCCGTCAGAAAGATGCGTCTGCTTACCCCGCCCGCCGCCGAAACTTCTGAAACGCGTGCGGCTTCAGCGGCGCCATGCGTTTGACCGCGCCGGCCTGCTTGCAGACTTCGCCCACGTAGAAATCGCCCTTGCTGTCGGCCCAGATGCCGTGGGGCGCGACGAAATTGCCGGGCAGGATCGGATTCTCGCCGCCGATCTGCGCCGCGATCGTGCCGTCCGGGTCACAGACCGTCACACGCGCGATCGGCGCATGGCCCTCCGGCGGACAGATCATCGTCTGGTCGTGTTTGGGCAGCGGCCCTTCGGCGCGCTTGTGCATGTAGTTGAGGAAGCCGCCTTCGGCGATGTGCAGCATGTCCTGGTCGTCGATGAAGATGTCGTACGGGCGGTTGACGAAGGTGAATTCCCGCAGATACTCGCCCTTGGGCGAGAAGATCTGCACGCGCGAATTCTCGCGGTCGGCCACGTAGACCAGTCCCGCGCTGTCCACCGCAATGCCATGCGGCAGGATGAACTGGCCCGGTCCCCGCCCCGGCTCGCCCCATGAGAACAGCAGCTTGCCCTCGGCGGAATACTTGTGGACGCGCGCGTTGCCGTAACCGTCCGCGATGTACATGTCGCCGCTCGGCAGCACGGCGACATTGGTGACGCGGTTGAACGGCCCCGCGGCTTTCTTGACCGGGCTCTCGTTGATCTTGTAGCCCGTGTCGGCGCCCTTGCCGGGCTCGCCCAGCGTCATCAGCTTCTTGCCGTCCGGCGTGTATTTGTGAACGCAGTGGTTCTTGTCATCGGCGAGCCAGAGCTGGTCCTTGTGATCGATGAAGATGCCGTGCGGGCCGACGAACTGGCCCTCGCCCCAGGCGTTGAGGAACTTGCCTTCCTTGTCGAACACGATCATCGGGTGCTCGCCGCGGTTGAACACGTACACGCGGTCCTGCGAGTCGCAGGCGACCCCGGCGACCTCGATGAAACTCCAGCCCTCCGGCATCTGTTCCCAGCCTTCGATGACTTCGTATTCGATCTTGTGCGGGCCTAGTGCCACAGTGGCTCCTTTGCGGTGAATGGCGTTACGGACGGGCTTCGCTGTCGCGGATGAGCTTGCCCCACTTGTCGGCGCCCTGCTTCATGGTGCGCCCGAGATCCTCCGGGCCGCCGGCCACGATGTCGCCGCCGAGGCTTTGCAGGCGCTGCTGCACGTCGGGCAGTTGCAGCACCTTGCCGATTTCGGCGTGGAGTTTCGCGATCACGGGTTTCGGCGTTTTCGCGGGAACGACGATGCCGTACCAGCTCGCCGCTTCGTAGCCCGGCAGCGTCTCGGCGACGGTGGGGATTTCCGGCGCGACGGAAGAGCGCTTGGCGCTTGTCACCGCCAGCGCCTTCAGGCGCCCCGCCTTGATGTTCGGCAACGCCGCCGCGAGATTGGGCATGTAGACCGCCACCTCGCCCGACATCGTGTCGTTCAGGGCCTGCGCGTTGGCGCGGTACGGCACTTCGACCAACTGAATCCCCGTCATGGATCGGATCAACGCCATGCCGAGATCGCTGGCGGTGCCCTTGCCGGCGGTCGCGTAGTTGAGCTTGCCCGGACTCGCCTTGGCGAGTTCGATCAGCTCCCTGACCGAATTCGCCTTGAACTGCGGATTGGAGATCAAGACCGTCGGAAACACCGCGAGCAGGCTGACGGGGGCGAAATCCCGAAACACGTCGTAGGGAACGTCCTTGATGATCATCGGACTCACGATGACGGACGTTGACGCGATGAACATCGTGTAGCCGTCCGGCGTCGCGCGCGCCGCGGCGGCCGCGCCGATGGTACCCGCGCCGCCGTCGCGGTTTTCCACGATGACCTGCTTGCCGAGGCTCTCGGTGAGCTTGATGGCGATCTGGCGGGCGACGATGTCGGCCGCGGTGCCCGAACTGAAGGCGACGATGATGCGCAGCGGGCGGTCGGGAAAATTCTGCGCGGAGGCCGCTGCCGCGAAGCCCGACAGCGCGAGCCCCATCCCACGAATGAACCGTTGCATACCCCCTCCGTTGTGGCCGCCGGTGACGCCAGTCCTGCGGTCCGGAGCCAATTGAACGGCGCCGTTTCAGCGCGCTTTTTATTCTGGCGGATACTCGTCCCGAGTGTAGCACCGGGCACCCAGGGCCCGTCGCATGCGCTTACGCAGCGCGGCCGGGAGGATGGACCGCATGCCAGTGCCGCGCGATATCCGCGCGACGGCAAATCCAGACTTTCTCATGCTGCTGCGCGTAATCCAGAAAACGCTGCAGCGCGCCGAAGCGCCCGGGCCGGCCGGCAATCCGGCAGTGCAGGCCGACCGACATCATCTTCGGCGCCGTTTCGCCTTCGGCGTACAGCACGTCGAACGTGTCCTTGAGGTAGGTGTAGAACTGCTCGCCGGTGTTGAAGCCCTGCGGGGTGGCGAAGCGCATGTCGTTGGCGTCCAGCGTGTACGGGATGACCAGATGCGGTTTACCGGCGACCTGCGTCCAGTACGGCAGTTCGTCGCCATAGGCGTCGGCGTCGTAGAGGAAGCCGCCGTGCTCGACCACCAACCGGCGTGTGTTGGGGCTGTCGCGTCCGGTGTACCAGCCGACGGGGGCCGCGCCCGTCAGCCGTCGGATCGATTCCACCGCGCGCAACAGGTGCTCGCGCTCGGTCGCCTCGTCCATGTTCTGATAGCTGATCCAGCGCCAGCCGTGGCTCGCGATCTCGTGGCCGCCTTCGACGAAGGCCGCGGTGACCTCGGGATTGCGCTCCAGCGCCATCGCCACGCCGAAAATGGTGAGCGGGAGCTTGCGCCGCTCGAACTCGCGCAGGAGGCGCCACACGCCGACGCGGCTGCCGTATTCGAACAGCGTCTCCATGCTGAGGTGGCGCGCGGGAACCGGCTGCGCGCCGATGATCTCGGACAGGAAGGTTTCCGATGCCGCGTCGCCGTGCAGGACGCTGTTCTCGGCGCCCTCCTCGTAGTTGAGGACCATCTGCAGCGCGAGGCGCGCGCCGCCCGGCCATTGCGGATGCGGCGGATGGCGGCCGTAGCCGCGCAGGTCGCGCGGATAATCTTCCGTCATGGCGCTGACAGCAGGTCGAGGAAGGTCAGCGCGACGACTGCCGTGGCCTTGTGGAGGTCGTCGAGCTTCAGTTTCTCGTCCGCGCGGTGGCCGTTGGCCTCCAGCAGAGTGCGCGGACCGGCGCCGTACAGCACCGTCGGCACGCCGCGCGCGGTGTAGTGCCGTGCGTCGGTGTAGATCGGCACGCCGTGCGGCTTCGCGTCCTCGCCGAGGATGGTCTGCGCGTTGCGGCGGAGCGCCGCCACCAGTTTCTCCTGCCCCGGGATCGGCACGAAGGGTTGCGCGAGCAGGATGCGCCGCACCCGGCAGCGAATGCCCGGCCAGCGCGCGGCCGAAGCCTGGATGTGCGCGATCAGTTCGCGTTCCACGTCTTCCGCCTTCTCTTCGGGGATGATGCGGCGGTCGATCCGGAACTTGACGTTATCGGGCACGACGTTGGTGTTGATCCCGCCCTGGATGAGCCCGACGACCAGCGTCGGGCTTTCGATGCCCTCCACTGTCGATCGCATGGCGGAGTAACCACGCCGCAGCGCGTACAGATCGGACAGGACCCCGGCGGCGGCCTCCATCGCATCGTCGCCGGTGTCGGGCCGTGCCGCGTGCGCGGACTTGCCGATGATCTCGACCTCCAGGTGCAGCGCGCCGTTGTGCGCGGTGGTGATGCCGTAGGCAAAGCCGGCTGAAATCGCGAAGTCGGGCCGGGTGAGCTTCTGGTCGAACAGCCAGCGGGGACCGATCTCGCCGCCCGCTTCCTCGTCGTAGGTGAAGTGCAGCTCGACCGTACCGTTCAGCACGGCGCCGCCCGCGGCCGCCGCCTTGAGCGCCAGCAACGCGAAGGTGTAGGTGGAGAAATCCGATTTCGACACGGCGACGCCGCGGCCATACATGGTGCCGTCGCGGATTTCCGCGCCATACGGGTCGAAGGTCCAGCCCAGTCCGGGGGCGACGACATCGCCGTGTGCGTTGCAGGCGATCGTCGGCCCGCCCTTGCCGAAGGTCTGCCGCACGATGAGATTGACGCAGGACAGCATGCCGTTCGCGCGCACCAGGTCGTCGGGCACCGGATGGCGTTCCACGGCGAACCCCAGCGCCTCCAGCAGCGCGGCGGCGCGCTTCGCGTGCGGCGCGCAGTCGCCGGGCGGATTGTCGGACGGCACCTTCACCAGTTCGGCGAGGAAGCGCACCGCGTCCTCGCGGCGGCTCGCGAGGGTGTCGTGAATCTGTTGGCGGGGTTCGATGGGCATGGAGATCAGGCAGCCGGTTTGAAGTGTTCGATGAAGCGCAACAGCACGCGCGCGCCGGTTTCCACGTCCGCCGCCGTCACGGATTCCGCCGGATTGTGACTGATGCCACCCTTGCAGCGCACGAACAGCATGCCGATGTCGGCGAGGTCGATCATCGCGAGGCCGTCGTGGCCGGCCCCCGAAGCGAGCCGGCGCGCAGGCAAGCCCTCCGCGACGACCGCGGTCTCGAACTGCGCCATCAGCCAGGGTGCGCAGGCGGCGACGCGGCTTTCCAGCATGACCGTATTCGCGAGCGACAAGCGGCGGCGCTCGCAGATCTCGGCGAACGCCGCCAGCAGCTCTCCCACGACGCGCCGGCGCAACTCGTCGTGCGGGGAACGCACGTCGATGGTGAAGCGGGCCTTGCCGGGAATCACGTTGACCGCGCCCGGCAGCGCCTCGATCCGGCCCACCGTGCCGACCACGTCGCCCTGACCGCTGCAGATCTTTTCCACCGCGAGCACGCACTCGGCGGCGCCGGCGAGGGCATCACGCCGCAGAGCTCCCATGGGCACAGTGCCGGCATGGCCCGCCATGCCTGAAAGCTCGATCTGGTAGCGGCTCTGGCCGTTGATTGCCGTCACCACGCCCACCGGCAGGTTTTCGGCCTCCAGCACCGGGCCCTGCTCGATGTGCAATTCGGCGTAGGCGAGGATCTCTTCCTTGCGCCGGGCGGCGGCGGAGATCCGGGAGGGGTCGAGACCCGCATCCTCCAGCGCCTGCCGCATGGTGACGCCGCCGCGATCGCGCGTATCCAGGGTCGCGGGCCGGAAGGTGCCCGCCACCGCGCGGCTGCCGAGCAGCGTCGCGCCGAAGCGCACGCCCTCCTCGTCCGCGAAGCCGAGGATCTCGACGGCGAACGGCAGGCGGACGCCGCGCGCGTGCAGCGCGCGTACGCATTCGATGGCCGTCACCACGCCGAGCGGGCCGTCGTACTTGCCGGCGTCGCGCACCGTGTCGAGATGCGAACCCAGCATGAGGCAGGGCAGGCCCGGGCGGGCGCCCTCGTAGCGGCCGACCACGTTGCCGATGGCGTCGATGCGGGCGCTCATGCCGGCGTCGCGCATCCAGCCCAGCACGAGCTGGCTCGCCGCGGCCTGCTCGCGGGACAGGAAGATGCGCGTCAGGCCGTCGGGCTGTGACGAGTGACGCGCCAGCTCATCGCACAGCGCGAGCATGCGCGCGCCGCTCGGCACGGTGGAGGACGGCGCGTTCATCAGGCCGGCCCCAGCGCCACGCGCAGGTCATCCATGCTGTCGCCGCTGCCCTTGAGGTTGAGCCCGCGCTCGATGTGATCGAGGTGCTGGGTCATCAGCCGCAGCGCCGCGTCCGCGTTGCGCGCCTCGATGCTGGCGAGCAGTTTGCCGTGCTCGTCCACCGAGCACGAGGGCGGCAGTGAAGACCCGTAGACGAGCAGGATGAGCGAACTGCGCGAGACCAGGTCGTGCAGCAGCTCGGACAGCACGCCGTTGCCGGCGCAGGCCGCGATGCGCAGGTGGAACTCGCCCGACAGGCGGGTGCCCGCCTGCAGGTCGCCCGCCGCCAGCGCGTCGCGTTCGCGTTTCAGGTGCGCGCGCAGTTGTCCGAGCTGGGCGGCCGTGGCGGTCTGCGTGAAGCGCCACACCAGCGCGCGTTCGATCACGCGCCGCGCCTCGAACAGTTCGCGGGCTTCCTGCACCGTCGGCTGCGCGACGAAAGCCCCGCGCCCGGCATGCAGCACGACGAGTTTCTGCTTGGCCAGCTGGAACAGGGCCTGGCGCACGAGGGTGCGGCTGACGCCGAAGATTTCCCCGAGGTGCTCCTCCCCCAGCTTCGCGCCCGGTTTGAGCCGGTGCTCCAGGACCGCCGTGGTGATGCGGGCGACGATGTCCGCCGTCGTCGCGACGGCCGCGGCAGGGGTCTTCGCCTGACGGCGTTCCGCGGGACGGGCACGAAGGGGGCGCTTCGGCGGATCAGGACGACGGGGCATAGTTATTGCATACACAATGGATATGGATTGTATACATTGCATTCTCGCCCGGCGCCCGGCACCATCCCGGTGCACGGACCCCGCCCGCGGCACCAAATCCGCGGTGCCCTTGTTGAAAGCACATTTCGCGCCGGGACACCGAGGCAGGATACAGGCACGGCATATTGTATACAGCCATTATTTCCGCTCAGGGCCGCTGCCTGCGGTACCTGCATTGAACGTCCGCTGAAACCGCCGCCATGGAAGCGTATGCCCTCGATTGGCTGAACCTGCTGGTGCGCTGGCTGCACATCACGGCCGGCGTCGCGTGGATCGGCGCCTCGCTCTATTTCGTCATGCTCGATACCTCCCTGCGGCCGCCGCAGAACCCGGAAGACGCCACCCGGCGCGGCGTGTCCGGCGAACTGTGGGCGGTGCACGGCGGCGGCTTCTACCAGAGCCAGAAATTTCTCACGGGCCCGCGCGGCCAGCCGCTTTCCGCGCACCTCCACTGGTCCAAGTGGGAGGCTTACACCACATGGCTATCCGGCATGGCGCTGCTCGCCCTCGTGTACTGGTACGGCGCGCAGTCTTTCCTGATCGACCGCGCGGTGATGGAACTGTCCGTGCCCGCCGCCATCGCGATCTCCGCCGGCTCGTTGGTCGCCGGCTGGCTCGTCTACGATGCGCTGTGCCGCCTGATCCGGCATGAACTGACCCTGTCGCTGCTGGTGTACGCGCTGGTCGTGGCCGCCGCCTGGGGCTACAGCCAGGTGTTCGGCGGACGCGCCGCCTACATTCACGTCGGCGCGCTGATCGGCACGATCATGGTGTGGAACGTGTTTTTCCAGATCATTCCCGGCCAGAAAAAGATGGTCGCCGAGGTCCTGGCGGGACAGCCGGTGGACCCGCGCCCCGGTATCGTCGGCAAACAGCGCAGCGTGCACAACACCTACCTCACGCTACCGGTGCTGTTCATCATGATCAGCAGTCACTACCCGATGACCTTCGGCCACCGGCACGCCTGGGCCGTGCTGGCCGTGCTGATCATGGCGGGCGCCCTGATCCGGCAGTATTTCGTGCTGCGCCACTCGGGCAGGAATGCGGTGGTTCTGCCCGCCGTGGCGATCGCCTTGCTGGCGATGCTGGTGGTGATGCTCGCACCCGCGCCGGCCTCCGACGCCGGCAAAGTCGCGGCCGTCCGCATCACCTACGCGGATGTGCAGCCCATCCTCGCTGCGCGCTGCGCGGTATGCCATGCGGAGAAGCCGACTTTCCCGGGCTTTCCGCAGCCCCCCGCAGGCCTGCGGCTGGAAACCGCGGAGCAGACACAGGCCGCCGCCGAAAAGATCCGGCTGCAGGCCATTGCGACGCGCGTCATGCCGCCCGGCAATCTGACCCAGATCACCGACGAAGAGCGACAGCGCATCGGTGATTGGCTCGCGGCCGGCGCGCCGGCGCAGTAATGTCCCACTCACGCTGACCTGCATGGAGCGCTTCATGAACGCAGCCGCCGTCCATCCCGTCGATGAAAAACTGCCCGCCGGCAAGCTCTTCGTGCTGGGCCTGCAGCACGTGCTGGTGATGTACGCGGGCGCGGTGGCGGTGCCCCTGATCCTCGGCAGCGCGATGAAGCTGCCCAGGGACCAGATCGCGCTCCTGATCAACGCCGACCTGTTCGCCTGCGGCATCGCCACACTCATCCAGGCGGTCGGCATCTGGAAGTTCGGCATCCGCCTGCCCGTGATGATGGGCGTGACCTTCGCCTCGGTCGGACCGATGCTGGCGATGGCCACCAATCCGGAACTCGGCCTGCTGGGCATCTACGGCTCGGTCATCGCCGCGGGCATCTTCGGCATCTTTTTCGCCCCCGTGATCAGCCGCATGCTGCCGCTGTTTCCGCCGGTGGTCACGGGCACCATCATCGCCGTCATCGGCGTGTCGCTGATGCGG
This sequence comes from Burkholderiales bacterium, assembly GCA_050741255.1. Taxonomy (GTDB): domain Bacteria; phylum Pseudomonadota; class Gammaproteobacteria; order Burkholderiales; family SG8-41; genus CAZXNF01. Next base: position 14,438 of record JBOIEQ010000047.1, read on the forward strand.
GTCGGCATCAACTGGGCGGCCGGCGGGCCGGCGTCGAGTCCCTCGCACGGCGATCCGTTCAACCTGGGTATCGCGTTCCTGGTGCTGGTAACCATCCTCATCATCGCCAAGTACGTGCACGGCTTTTTCGGCAATGTTTCCGTGCTGATGGGCATCGTCGTCGGCTTTGTGGTGTCGCTCGCCTTCGGCAAGGTCAGCTTCGGCGGCCTCGAGGAAGCCAAGTGGGTGGACATGGTCTACCCCTTCCAGTTCGGCACGCCGATCTTCGACCCGCTGTCCATCGTCACCATGTGTCTGGTGATGATCGTGGTCATGATCGAGTCGACTGGCATGTTCCTCGCGCTCGGCGAGATCACGGAACGCAGGATCACGCCCGACGACCTCACGCGCGGCCTGCGCACTGACGGCCTCGGCACGCTGATCGGCGGCGTCTTCAATACCTTCCCCTACACGTCGTTCTCGCAGAACGTGGGCCTGATCGGGCTCACCGGCGTGCGCAGCCGCTGGGTGTGCGCCATGGGCGGCGTGATCCTGCTCGCCTTCGGATTGTTTCCCAAGATGGCGCACGTCGTCGCCTCGGTACCGCAGTTCGTGCTGGGCGGCGCCGGCATCGTGATGTTCGGCATGGTCGCCGCGACCGGCATCAAGATCCTCGCCGGCGTCGATTACGTCCGGCAGAAATCCAATCCCTACATCATCGCCATCAGTATCGGCTTCGGCATGATCCCGCTGGTCGCCGACAAGTTCTTCCAGCACATGCCCAAGGCGCTGTCCCCGCTGCTGCACAGCGGCATCCTGCTCGCCTCGATTTCGGCCGTGCTGCTGAACCTGTATTTCAACGGCATGAAGTCGGCGGACGAGGCGCAGCGCGACGCCGCGGCCGGCGCGCACCACGCGGAAGCCGGCTGAGCATGGGCGCCGCCGCCACGGCCGTGCGGTCGTTCGCCGATGTCAACGCGATGCCGGCGGCGGAATTCGTCGCCCTGCTGGGCGGCATCTTCGAACACTCGCCCTGGGTTGCGGAAGGCGTGGTGAACGACCGGCCGTTCACGTCGGTGGACGCCCTGCACACGGCCATGGTCGCGGTGGTCGAACAGGCGGGGCGCGACCGCCGCCTGGCCCTGCTCAACGCCCACCCGGAGCTGGCCGGACAGGAAGCGCAGCAGGGGCAATTGACGCCGTCGTCCACCACGGAGCAGGCGCGCGCCGGTCTGCACGCGCTGTCCGCCGGGGATGTCCGCCGGATCACGGCATTGAATCTCGCCTATCGCGCGCGGTTCGGGTTTCCGTTCATCATCGCGGTACGCGATCACACGAAAGACGGTGTATTCGAAGCGTTCTCGCGGCGGCTGGCGAACGAGGCGGACGCCGAGTTCGCCGAGGCCTTGTGGCAGGTGTACCGGATCTCGCGGCTGCGCCTCGACGCCCTGCTGGCCGCCGACTGAAGGGGAAACCGCATGGGCAAACTCTCCACCCACGTCCTGGACACCGTTCGCGGCAGCGCTGCGGCCGGCGTGCGCATCGATCTTGTACGCTGCGGCGGCGAGAGTCGGATGCTGCTGAAGACGGTGAAGACCAACGCCGACGGCCGCACCGACGAGCCGCTGCTCACCGGCGATGCTTTCGTCGCGGGCGCCTACGAGCTTGTCTTTTTCGTTGCCGACTATTTCGCCGGCGCGGGCGTGCCGCAGGGCAGCCCCCCCTTTCTGGATCGTGTCCCCGTCCGGTTCACGATCGCCGACCCGCACAACAACTACCACGTGCCCTTGCTGGTGACACCGTGGAGCTATTCGACGTACCGAGGCAGCTGAGGAGCCCCCCACCCCTTGCCAGGAGCCATCATGATTGCCCTTCGTTCCGCAATACGCACTGCAACAGCGCTCTGCGCGCTGCTCGCCGTGAACGCGTTCGCCCAGACCTGGCCCGCCAAGCCCGTCCGGCTGATCGTCACCTTCCCGCCCGGCGGCTCGAGCGATCTCGTCGCGCGCCTGATTTCCGGCCCGCTGACCGAGAAACTCGGCCAGACGGTGGTGATCGACAACCGCCCCGGCGGCGGCGCCACCATCGGCGCGGCAATGGTGGCCACCGCGCCGGCCGACGGCTACACGCTGATGCTGTCGAACACGACGCCGATCAGCATCTCGCCCTTCATGCTGGACAAGCCGACCTACGACGGCGCGGGCGGCTTCACCCACATGTTCTATATCGGGTCCGTGCCGAACATTTTCGTCGTGCACCCCTCGGTGCCGGTGAAGAACATGAAGGAGCTGATCACCTTCATCCGGGGGCAGAAGGACGCGGTGAACTATGGGTCCGGCGGCATCGGTTCGATCGGCCACATCATCGGCGAGCTGTTCAAGAACGACAACAAGCTGAAGATGGAGCACGTCGGTTACCGCGGCTCCGCGCCGATGCACACCGATCTCATCGGCGGACAGATCCCGATGGCGGTGGACAGCTTCCCGCAGAACGTGCCGTACATGCAGACCGGCAAGCTGCGCGGCATCGCCGTCACGTCGCTGAAACGCATGGCGCTCTCGCCGGACGTGCCGACGGTGGTCGAAGTCGGCATGCCCAAGCTGGTTGCGGAAAATTTCCTCGGCGTTTCCGGGCCGCCCGGCACGCCGGCGGCGGTGACGGAACGCGTGCACAAGGAGATGAGCGAGATCGTGAAACGGCCCGACATGGTGAAGAAGTTCGACGAGCTCGGCATTTCGATGCGGCCGATGACGCCCGCGGAGTTCACCACGTTCGTGAAGAAGCAGGTCGCCGACTGGGGCCCGGCGGTCAAGGCCTCCGGCGCGAAGCTGAACTGACGCATGCGGATTGCAGGGGTTCTGTTCGGCCCGCCGGGCCAGGGCAGCTTCAACGAATCCGGTATGCGGGCGTTCGAGAGCCTGCGTGCGGAAGGAGCGGCGCTCGACCTGCACTGGATCGCGGAACGCGATCCGGCCGGGCGCGCGGATGCGCTCGCCCGGCTGTGCGAAGCGGGACTCGACCTGCTCGTCGCGCACGGCGGCCAGGGCGATGCGCCGGTGGGCACCATCGCCGCGCGTTTTCCGGAGATGCGGTTCGCCATCTCGCAGGGCTCGGTTCAGGCACCCAACGTGGCCTGCTATGACGTGCTGCAGGAACACTCGGCGCTGCTGGCGGGCGTGCTGGCCGCCTCGCTCACCAAGACAGGCATCGTGGCGCACATGTCGGGGGACCGGGTGAAGCCCGGGCTGAAGGGCCGCGCCGCCTACGTGCAGGGCGTGGCCCTGGGCGATCCCGGCGTCCGCGTGCTGACGGGCTTTTGCGGAAACCAGCACGATCCCGACCTCGCGGGCCGTTGCGTGGACGCGCTGGCCGCCGCCGGTGCGGACATGCTGTTCGCCATGATCGACGGCGGACGTCCGGGGGCCATCGCCGCCTGCCGCCGGCACGGCATCGCCCAGATCGGCAACGTGCTCGACTGGACGGCACGCGAGCCGGACGTGTTTATCGCCTCCGCACTCGCGGATTCCGGGTGGGGCATCCGCCGGGCGGTGCGGGACTTCCAGGGCGGACGCCTGCCCTGCGGTACGGTCACCATGGTCGGCCTTGAAGAGCCCGACGTAGTCTCTCTCAAGCTTGCGGATCGTGTGCCGGCCGCTGCCCGCGAACGGGTGGACGCGTTCCGGCAACGCCTGCTCGCGGGCGGCATCGATGTGGTGTCCGTCTACGAGGGTCCGGAATACCCGCTGCCGCAGACGACCTCGTGATCCGGGCGCAGCCGCCACACTCCCCACTCGCTTCCTTCTACGAGCGCCATCTCGCGCTACGGGAGGGCAGCGTCCTCGAATGGATCGAGGGACAGCCGCCGCGACGCATCGCTCTGGATGCCGTGCATGTGGCCGTGGCGCAGGACACGGCCTACGCCGTCGATCGCAGCGGTCGCTTGCTGGCGTGGACGGCGGCGGACGCCGTCCCGCAGCCGCTGCTGGACGGCGTCGCCTACGCGTCAGCGGGCGTCAGCGGCGTGCTCGCCATCACCACCGACGGCCGGCTCCATCAGCGGCGGACGGATGCGCCGGTCTGGCTCCCTGTCGCCGATGCCGTGCACCAGGCCTGGGTGGGCGACAGTTCGGATTACTACGTGACGCGCGCCGGCACCCTGTTCGTGTCCGGCCTCGCGCACCGCGGTCAGTATGGCGACGGACTGCTCACCGCGGTGGAAGGCTGGAAAGCCGTGGCTGAAGCGGTCGTGCATGTCTGCGCGCACACGGGTCATGCCATCCTGTTAAAGGAAGACGGCACCGTCGAGGGCACCGGCGGCAACCGCTTCGGCCCGCTGGGCACGCATGGCTTCGGCGACAAGGCGGACCGCTGGGGCACGGTCTTCAGGGACGCCGCGAAGACCGCCACCGGCGCGCGGCATACCGCCGCGCTGAAGACGGATGGCAGTTTATGGCTGTGGGGCGAGCATGCAGGGCTGGTGCCCCGACAGCTGCTCGACGGCATTTCCGCCGTGGCCTGCGGCGACCGCCACACGCTGGCGCTGGCCGCGGACGGCAGGCTCTGGTTCTGGGCCACCGGCAACCCGCCGGCGCTCCTGCGTCCCTGACCGGACCGGCGGGTCAGCCGGCCGCGTGGTACGCGGTGACCCGCTCCACTTCGTTTTTCGAGCCGAGCACCACGCCGATGCGCTGGTGCAGCGCCGACGGCTGGATGTCGAGCATGCGCGTAGTGCCGTCGGTCGCGGCGCCACCGGCCTGCTCGACGATAAACGCCATCGGATTCGCCTCGTACATGAGCCGCAGCCGGCCTTCGGTGTGCTTGGAATCGCGCGGATACATGAAGATGCCGCCGCGGCACAGCACGCGATAGACGTCCGCCACCATCGACGCGACCCAACGCATGTTGAAATCCTTGCCCCGCGGGCCGGTCTTCCCCGCCAGACACTCGTCGATGTAGCGTTTGACCGGCGCGCCCCAGTTACGCATGTTCGAGGTGTTGATCGCGAACTCCTGAGTGTCCTCCGGAATCTTGATGTCGGCATTCGTCAGGACGAATGATCCCAGTTCGCGGTCCAGCGTGAAGCCGGCCACCCCGTTGCCGGTGGTCAGGATCAGGATCGTGGAGGCGCCATAGACGGCGAAGCCCGCGGCGACCTGCTTCGCGCCCGGCTGGAGGAAAGCCTTTTCGTTCGGTTCCTGCACCCCATCGGGGCAGCGCAGCACGGAGAAGATCGTGCCGACCGACACATTGACGTCGAGGTTGGAGGACCCGTCGAGCGGGTCCATCAGCATCAGGAACTCGCCCTTGGGGAAGCGGTTGGGAATGACGTAGGGCTTTTCCATCTCCTCCGAGGCCATCGCCGCCAGGTGCCCGCCCCATTCATTCGCCTCCACCAGCACTTCGTTGGCGATGACATCGAGTTTCTTCTGGGCCTCGCCCTGCACGTTCTGCGTGCCGACCACGTCGCCGATGCCGGCCAGCGGTCCCTTGCTCACGGCGTGGCTGATGGACTTGCACGCGCGTGCGATGACCTCGATCAGCAGGCGCAACTCGGGCGGGATCTTGCCGTAGCTGCGTTGCTGTTCGATGAGGTAACGGGTGAGGGTGACGCGCGACATGAAGATCTCCGGAATGCGGTTGAACGACGGACCGATTATCGCCCGCCGCAACCGGGTTTGCATCCGCGATAATCCGGCGGTGAAGCGACTCGTCCTGGTCGGCGGCGGCCACACCCATATTGAAATCCTGCGGCGCTGGGCGATCGCTCCCGTGCCGGCGACGGAGCTCGTGCTGGTGAGTCCGGCGCGGGACGCCCCCTATTCGGGCATGCTGCCCGGACTGATGGCGGGACACTACCGCTTCCGGGATGCCCACATCGACCTGGAAGCCCTCGCGCACGCCGCCGGCGCACGCTTCATCACTACGCTCGCGCACGGGCTGGAGCCCGCGCAGCGCCGCCTGCGACTTGCCGATGGCGCGGCCCTGCCATACGACCTCGTCTCGCTCGACGCCGGTTCGATACCCGCGGGACTGGAAACACCCGGCGCCGCGACCCACGCCATCGCGCTGCGCCCGGTGGCGGCGCTGCTCTCCGCATGGGAAGACTTGCGCGCGCGAGCGCAGGCGGGTGGGCTGCGGCGCGTCGTCGTGGTGGGCGGCGGCGCGGGCGGTGTCGAGCTCCTGCTCGCGATGCAGTACCGCCTGGCCGCGCTGGGCGTGCGCTTCGTGGCCGTATTCGACACGGCCGAGCCGCTGGCCAGCCACCCGGCGCGCGTACGCGCACGGTTTACGCGCGTGCTCGCGGGACGCGGCGTGGAAACATACGCCGGCCGTCGCGTCGCCGCCGTGGAAGCCGGCGCGGTCGTCACGGAGAGCGGTCAGCGCATCGCGGCCGACGCGATCATCTGGGCGACGGGGCCCGCGCCCGCGGCGACCTGGCACAACAGCGGACTCGCACTGGATGACGACGGTTTCCTCCTCGTCGATGCGCAACTGCGCTCCGTTTCGGACACGGCCGTCTTCGCCACCGGCGATTGCGCTACGCTCCGCGGCCAGCGCTATCCGCGCTCGGGGGTCTATGCCGTACGCCAGGGACCGGTGCTGGCGGGCAATCTGCGCGCGGCGCTGACTGGCGGCGCACTCGCTGACTACGTGCCGCAGGCGCGGGCGCTCGCGCTGATCAGCACCGGCGACCGTTACGCGGTCGCCTCGTGGGGCCCGCTGTCGTTCGCGGGACGCTGGGTCTGGCGCTGGAAGGACCGCATCGACCGCCGATTCATGTCCCGGTATCGATGTTTGTAGGACAAGCGCGGGGCATCGTGGAAAAGCAGCGTTCAATTATGGCAATCCAGAGATGACTGAAAAAAGCGGGAACCTGCGCGCGTAGGACACGGCCTTATTGGGTGACGGGCGGATCAACCGCGCGCCATTTCTTCATTCTGGGAGGAACCCATGCAGCAAAAAGACCGCTTCTGGACCCGTAACGACGCGCCCGTGCGCCCCGACCTCAAACCCGCGACGCCGGTCATTCCCGCTTCTCCGTCCGCCGCGGGCGCGCCGCGCAGGCCGGCCGACGCGCTCGCCACGCCCAGCCCGGAACCCAAACCCGGCAGCGTCCCTGTCTCCACGGAAGGCAGCAAGCTGATCGTCGGTCCCGGCATCCAGTTGAAAGGCGTGGAAATCAAGGACTGCGACACGCTGATCGTCGAAGGTCACGTCGAAGCGTCCATGGACAGCCGCGCCATCGAGATTGCGGCTGCGGGCAGCTATGCAGGCAACGCGGGCATCGATGTCGCCGAGATTCACGGCCAGTTCTCCGGCGAGATCACGGTACGCAAGTGCCTCACGATCCGCGCGACGGGCAAGGTCTCCGGCAAGATCCGCTATCTCAAGCTGGTGATCGAGGAAGGCGGCGAGCTGATGGGCGACATCCAGACGCTGGCTGCCGAAGGCCCCGCGACCAAGGCCGCCGGTGCGGTGGCAACGCCGCCGGTGCCTCGCAATCCGTCCGCCGCGCACCCCCTGCAGTAGGGCGGACCGCTCAGCGGTCGAGCAGGAAACCGTCGAGCGCGATCTCGGGTTTGCGCTTCGCCACGAAGTCTGCGACCACTCGGCCGCAGCCCATGGCGAGCGTGAAGCCGAGCGCGCCGTGGCCGACGTTGAGGAGCAGGTTCGGGTAGCGCGTGGGCCCGAGGATAGGCGTGCCCCTGGGCGTCGCCGGCCGCAGGCCGCACCAGGGCTTGAGTGCCGAGAAATCGGAGCACTCGGGGAAGGTGTCGCGCACCTGGGAGACGAGCGTCTGCACGCGCGACTCGTCGATCCGGGCATGCGTGCCCGCGAGGTCGGCCATGCCGGCCACTCGCAGTTCGTCGCCGAGCCGGGCGTAGACCACCTTGCGCTTGAAGTCGGTGACGCTGATGCGGGGGGCGCCAGTGCCTGATTTCACCGGCAGCGTGAGGCTGTAGCCCTTGAGCGGGTAGATCGGCACGTCGATGCCCAGAGGCGCCAGCAGCGCCGGACTGTGTGTGCCGAGCGCGAGCACGTAGGCGTCCGCTTCCAGAACGCCCTGGCTGGTCTCGATGCCCAGCACGCGATCCTTCAGGCGCAGGATGCGGTGGATCTCCGTGTTGAAGAGAAACGTCGCGTGCCCGCCGCCGCGCAGGCGGTCTTCCAGTCCGCGGCAGAACAGGTAGCAGTCGCCGGCATCCTCGCTCGGGGTATGGATGCCGCCCTTCAGGCGCGGCCGCAGATGCGCGAGCGCGGGTTCCAGCATCACGCACTCGTCGGCTGACAGCGCGATCTGTTCGCAGCCGAGGCTCTGCTGATAATCCATCAACTGCCGCGCCGATTCGAACGATCCCAGATCCGTATGCACGATCAGCTTGCCGTTCTGCACGTAACTGAACGTGAGCCCCGCCTCGGCGATCGCACGCTGCATCTGCGCCCGGCTGTAAAAGGACAGGGTCAGCATGCGGCGCGTGGTCAGGTCGCTCTGCGCGCGCGTGCAGGCCAGCACGAACTCCAGGCACCAGCGCCACTGCCGCCAGTCCCACTCGGGGGTGAAGCGCAGGGGCGAATCGCGCCGCAGCAGCCACGGCGGCAGCTTGGGCAGCACGCCGGGTCCCGCCAGCGGCGCCACGTAGCTGTAGGAAAGCTGGCCGCCGTTGGCGTAGCTGGTCTCCAGCGCGACGCCGTGGTTGCGCTCGATCACGGTCACGTCGTGGCCGTCCTGTGCGAGACACCAGGCGGCGCTCATGCCGGCCACACCGGCGCCAAGGACCAGAACTTTCATCGCGCGCTCAGGAGAGTTGTCACGATCGCTCAGTCGCTCTCGGCGTCGGTTTCCAGACCGCCGGTGTATAGCGCGTCCGGCGGCACCTGCGCCGCGTCCGCGGCGCGCCAGAAGTAAACGGTCTGGCCGCGGTAGCGCTGGACGAACACCGGCGCCACCGGCGGCTGCCAGTGGCCGCGCTGGTAGCTGACCACGAAGCCTTCCGGGTGCTGCTCGGCCCACCGGCGGACCTCGTTGGGCCAGATCACCGTCAAGGGTTCGCGCAGGCGTCCGGCGAAGTGGAACTGCCCGTGGTACTTGCCCACGTGCGCAACCGGCCGCCCTTCGGCCTGAACGCCCGCGAGGAAGCGGGCCGGCGCCGCCATGTCATAGGCATTGCCGAACGCCTGGAACAGACCGACGTGCAGGCTCAGAAACAGCGTGACCGTGGCGCTCGCCAGGAGCGCCGCGCCGTGGCGGTAGGAAACGGGGCGCACAAGCGCGAGCAGTGCGCCGACCGTCGCGAAGACGATCGCCGTCGAGAGGATCCAGACCCGGTCATCGGCGGCCACCAGGCTGGCCAGCCGCTCCTCCTTCAGCAACAGCAGCGTCGCTGCGACGGCGATCAGCAGGCCCGCCACCAGCCACTGCGTGTGCCGCCGCGGTGCGCCGGCCAGTCGCGAGAGCCCGAGCGCCGCCAGCAGCGCGAAGGCTGGGAATTCGGGCAGCAGGTAATGCACCTGCTTGCCGCTGATGAAGGAAAACGCGGCAAGCACCGGCAGTGACCACGCGAGGCAGAAGCGCACCCCCTCGTCGCGTGGCCCGCGCGCGAGCATCACGAAACCACGCCAGACCGGCGGCCATACCAGCCACGGGAACAACATCAGCGGCAGCGCCGGCAGGTACCACCAGAACGGCCGCTGGTGGGCAAAGGACTTCACCATGCGGTTGGCGGATTGATGCCAGAACAGTTCGTTCGCGAACGCGTCGCCGCCGGAGATGGCTGCGGGGATCGCCCATGCCAGCGCGATGGCCGCGCCGAGCGCGACGCCCAGGGTAATCCCGCCATACCAGCGCGCCCAACCGCCCGCCGGCGCAGCCGTCATCCACCACGGCGCCAGCACGGCCACCGGCAGGGCATGCAACAGCACGACCGGGCCCTTGGCCAGAACACCAAGCCCAATGCCGGCGCCGCACAGCAACCACCCCGCGAGCGGCCGCTGACGCGCCGCCAGCACGCCCGCGAGCGCGAGCAGCACGCACAGGGTCAGCAGCAGGTCGAACATGATCGTGGTGGTAAAGCCCACCCACAGTGCGGCTCCGCCCGCGATCAGCACGGCGACAGAAGCGACGTTCTGCTGCTGCGGCCACAGCCGCCGGGCGAACTGCGCGGTCAGGATGAGCGCGCCCAGCGCGGCCAGCGGAACCGCGATGCGTGGCCACCACTCGTTGAAGCCGAACATTGCCCAGCCGGCGTTGATCAGCCAGAACATCAGTGGCGGCTTGTGGCTGTACAGTACGCCGTTCAGGTGCGGGACCAGGTAGTCCCCGCGCCAGTGCATCTCCCAGGCCACCGCGAGATAGCGCGTCTCGTCGACCGGCAGGTACGGGCGCGTCGCGACCGCGATGGCGACCATCGCCACCCACCACAGGCCGACCAGCAGCCAGGGAACGTCGCGGCGCGGCATCAGGGATGCGAGGCGGGAGGCTCGACCTGCTGATGCTCGTGGTAAATGAACCAGAGATTGCGCAGGTAGATGAACAGGCCCGCCCCCTGCCCTACGATGAACACGGGGTCACCGCGGTGTATGGCGTAAGCCAACAGCGTGGCGCCGCCGAGGAGGCTGAAGTACCAGAACGCGAGCGGTACGACGCTCTTCTTGAGTTTTTCGCTTTTCAGCCACTGCACGATGAAGCGGGCGGAGAACAGGCCCTGTCCCAGGAATCCGATCACCAGCCAGAAAGTGTCATGTTCCACGCGAGGACTCTCCTTGTTGGGACGGCACCGGCGCCACGACGGGCACCTTGCCGCGGCGCTTCAGCCACAGCACGCCGGCGATATCGACGATGCCGACCCACAGCCGGTTCCAGACGCCGTAATGCGACTGCCCGCGCTCCCGCGGACGATGATTGACAGGCACCGACACGACGCGTCCGCCTTCGCGAATGAACAACGCCGGCAGAAAGCGGTGCAGATGATCGAAGAACGGCAGCGCGAGGAAATCCTCGCGCGCAAACAGCTTGAGCCCGCAGCCGGTGTCGGGCGTGGCGTCATTCAGCAGCCAGGCCCGCACGCCGTTCGCGATCCGCGAGGACAGGCGGCGGATCGTCGTGTCCCGGCGTTTAGCGCGCTGGCCGGCGATCAGCAGGGGCCGCGGATCGAGGCTCCGCTCCGAGCGGTACTTTTCGAGCAGCGCCGGAATATCGACAGGATCGTTCTGGCCATCGCCGTCGAGAGTCGCCACGAGAGGCGCCAGCGCCTGGCGCACGCCCGTGCGCACCGCCGTGCTCTGCCCGCAGTTGTTGAGGTGCCGAAACACGCGCAACCGCGGGTGCTTCGCCGCCAGCGCGGCCAGCAGTTGCGGCGTTTCATCGCTGCTCCCGTCATCGACGTAGACGATTTCGAAGTCGATGCGTCCCTCGAGCGCGGCGTGAATCTCGCCGATCAGCGGCGCGAGGTTCTCCGTTTCGTTGTGAACGGGAACAACGACCGCGAGGGCGAGTGCGGAAGTGGAGGGCATGGAGAGGTGAGGTTCGCGCCGCAACGGACAGACAGCAGCGAAATGCGAACGGATTTTAGCCCCTTTGGCCGCGCGGCATCGAAACACCGCGCGAGGAGCAGCCCAAGGAACAGGCAAAAAAAAGCCCGACCGTCACAAGACGGTCGGGCTTTTCGGTAAGTCAGCCTGGCGGTGTCCTACTTTCGCACGGGAATCCGCACTATCATCGGCGCTGAAGCGTTTCACGGCCCTGTTCGGAATGGGAAGGGGTGGGACCACCTCGCTATGGCTACCAGGCAATTCGATTGTCGGTGACCGTCTGCCGGCGCAAGGCCCGCAATCGGTGACCAACGAATTCTGGAAGAAGTAAGTAAAGGTTCGAGATTGCCGTCAAGGCAGAGCTCACATCTTGTAAGTCCTGATTGCTCAAGACTATAGGGTCAAGCCGCACGGGCAATTAGTATCGGTTAGCTCAACGCATTGCTGCGCTTACACACCCGACCTATCAACGCGGTGGTCTACCGCGACCCTTTAGGGGGATCAAGTCCCCGGGAGATCTCATCTTCAGGCGAGTTTCCCGCTTAGATGCTTTCAGCGGTTATCTCTTCCGCACATAGCTACCCGGCGATGCCACTGGCGTGACAACCGGTACACCAGAGGTGCGTCCACTCCGGTCCTCTCGTACTAGGAGCAGCCCCCGTCAAATCTCCAGCGCCCACGGCAGATAGGGACCAAACTGTCTCACGACGTTTTAAACCCAGCTCACGTACCACTTTAAATGGCGAACAGCCATACCCTTGGGACCGGCTACAGCCCCAGGATGTGATGAGCCGACATCGAGGTGCCAAACTCCCCCGTCGATATGAACTCTTGGGAGGAATCAGCCTGTTATCCCCAGAGTACCTTTTATCCGTTGAGCGATGGCCCTTCCATACAGAACCACCGGATCACTTTGTCCTGCTTTCGCACCTGCTCGACTTGTCAGTCTCGCAGTCAAGCACGCTTTTGCCAATGCACTTTCAGCGCGATAGCCGACCGCGCCAAGCGTACCTTCGAGCTCCTCCGTTACTCTTTGGGAGGAGACCGCCCCAGTCAAACTGCCTGCCATGCACGGTCCCCGGCCCCGATAAGGGGTCAAGGTTAGAACCTCAATGATATCAGGCTGGTATTTCAACGATGGCTCCACGCAATCTAGCGACTGCGCTTCAAAGCCTCCCAGCTATCCTACACAGACCTCATCAAAGTCCAATGCAAAGCTGCAGTAAAGGTGCACGGGGTCTTTCCGTCTAGCCGCGGGTAGATTGCATCATCACAAACATTTCAACTTCGCTGAGTCCCAGGAGGAGACAGTAGGGCCATCGTTACGCCATTCGTGCAGGTCGGAACTTACCCGACAAGGAATTTCGC
>JBOIEQ010000048.1:0-27260 GCA_050741255.1 Burkholderiales bacterium
TGCCCTGCCCGGCCGCGTAGACGGGGATGTAAACGAGGAAGACGTCGAGCGCGCCCTGGGCGAGCGCGCTGGCGGTGATGACCGGCCACACGCTCTTGCGTTTGCCGGCCGTGGCGGCTTCGGCCGCCTCCTGCGCCGGCGTGCCGCGGTGCCCGCCGGGCAGGACGCCGCCGCGCACGAGGAGCATGACGAACGCCACCAGCAGCAGCAGGGAGGTGCACACGAAGGCCGTGCCGTAGCCGCTGCGGTCGATGGCGAAGCCCACCAGCATGGGGCCGGCGGCATTGGCCACCGAGACCGTCATCGCGTAATTGCTGTAGTTGCGCGCGCGGGTGGCCGTGGTGGACATGATGCCGACCATGTTCTGCACGGACAGGTTGTAGAAGACGGAGGACAGCCCGCTCAGCGCCGCGGCGGCGAACACGGCCGGCATCGCGGGCATGGCCACCGGCAGCAGCATGCCGCCGGTGCCCACCAGCGCGGCGATGGTCATCGGCCAGCGCGCGCCGAAGCGGTCCGAGATCTTGCCCGCGTGGTACGACAGCAGCATGGGGAAGAAGGCGAAGACGCCGGCGAGGATGCCGATCGTCGGCGCGTCGGCGCCCAGGTGCAGGGCGTAGAGGGTAACCAGCACGCGCCCCGCCCGCAGGGACATCATGTTGAAGTAGGTCAGCCCCAGCGTGTAGGCGATCGGCATCGGTTGTTTGTAGCATGGCGCGCGCTTGGGCGTCGATAACGCGGGGTCGCCGCGGGGATGACGGTGCTTCCAGGGTCGTCATACCAGCGCAGGCTGGTATCCATTGAGAGCCGTCAATGCAACCACCAGATCAAAATGGATCCCGGCGCGTAGGCCGGGATGACGGGTCCTTTGGTCCGTCATGCCCGCGCAGGCGGGCATCCATTGCGGGGCTTCAAGGCAGGGTCGGAGCGAACGGGAGCCACCCCCGCGGGGATGAGGTCCTCGATCGGCAACCGCAGTATGCTTAAAGCGCAATCCGGCCCCGCGCGCGGCGGGCCCCTCCGCGGCGTGAGGGTGGTCTACAATTTCGGGCAGTTTTCACGGGAGACCGCATGACGTACTCGATCATCGCCCGCTGCCCGCACACCGGCCGCTTCGGCGTGGGCACCACGACCTTTTCCATCGCCTGCGGACGCCGCAACGAAAGCGTGCGGGCCAACGTGGGGGTCAGCAAGTCGCAGGCCTTCTACCTGCGCGAGGTGGACCCGTTCGCGCTGAACCTGCTCGCGCAGGGCCACAAGCCGCAAACCATCCTGCGCACGCTGTCCGCCAGCGACCCCGATTTCGAATACCGGCAGTTCGGCATCATCGACCGCGAGAACAACGTCGTGGCACACACGGGCCCGAAGATCGGCCAGTGGGCGGGCCACACGGTGGGTCCGTATTACGCGGCCTACGGCAACGGCCTCGCCGGCCCGCAGACGGTGGCGGGCATCGTCGCCGGCTTCATGCAGAGTCCGGACGCGCTGCTGGAGTTCCGGCTGCTGGAAGCGCTCGAGGGCGGGCGCGACGCCGGCGGCCAGGCGAACAAGGGCGTGCCGCGGCCGGAGCGCTCGGCCTGGATCCGCGTGGTGGACCGGCTGGACCACCCGGAGATCGACCTGCGCGTGGACCTCCACGACAAGACCGTGGCCGAGCTGCGGAAGATTCTCGAGGAATACAAGCGCCGCCAGCAGTATTACGAAGACCGCGCGCGGGATCCGGCCAACGCGCTGCCGGAAGAAACCTTCCTCGACAATCTCCACGCCAGGGCTGCCTGACATGAACGACCTGACCCGCCCCACCCCGCCCTTCCGCGAACGCGTCAACGAACCTTCCGCGTGGAAGGCCGAGGAACTGCGGCAGGACGCCTCCTGGATTTACGCGCTGACCCCTGCGGAGATCGCGGAGATCGAAGCGGCGCTGAAGGCCGCCAACGCAGCGGGGGTGTCGCTGCTGGAAGTACGGCCGGAGAATTTCCCGCTGCCGACGCTGGCGCCGCGCCTGCGCGACATGTCGCATCAGCTCGAGCACGGGCGCGGCATCGCGCTGGTGCGCGGCGTGCCGGTCGGCCGCTACGACGTGCCGGACATAGAAAAAATCTACTTCGGCCTCTCCGGCTACCTCGGCGTGGTCATCCCGCAGAACAGCAAGGGCGACCAGGTCGGCCACGTGCGCAACGAGGGCCTGAAGTGGGGCGAGGTCAGCAACGGCGAACTGGTCCGCGGCTACCGCACCAACGCCTACATGCCCTTCCACAGCGACCCGACCGACCGCGTGGGCCTGCTGTGCGTGCAGAAGGCCATGGAAGGCGGCCTGTCCAGCATCGCGAGCTCGATGGCGATCTACAACGAACTCCTGGCGACAAAGCCGGAAGTGCTGGATTGCCTGTTCAACGGTTTCTACTACAGCCTGCGCGGCGAAACCGGCGACGGCCTCGCCCGGGTCACCGAGTACCGGATCCCGGTGTTCGACCATTTCGAGGGCCGGCTGTCCACGCGCTACGTGCGCAAGACGATCGAACAGGGCGCCACGGTCGGCAACGCGCCGCTGACGGACGGGGAACGCGCGGCCCTCGACAGCATCGACGTGCTGGCCAAGCGCGACGACCTGCGTTTCGACATGGCCTTCGAGCCGGGCGACATCCAGTACCTGAACAACCACGTTGCGTTCCATTCGCGCACGGGCTTCCAGGACGGCCCTACCCCCGACCAGCAACGCTTCCTGATGCGCGTGTGGCTGCAAAGCGCCGATGCGCGCCCGCTGTCGCGCCCGCTCGCGCGCCCGCAGGGTGAGCGCTCGATCTTTCTGTCGCGGGAACAGGCGCTGCGCAAAGCCGGGCTATTACCGGGTTAACTTCGCTCGTCACACCGGCCGGGAAGGGTGAGGGGCCCCTTCCCCTGTAACCGGTGTCCAGACTAGTAATTAAAACGACTGGATTCCGGCCTACGCCGGAATGACGACCTTAAGGCGCGGGCTTCCCCTTCGCCATGCCGAGTTCGGTGAAGAGCTGCAGGTACAGCTTGTCCTGCTGCACGACGAACTGGTGCGCGGCGTCGCCGGTCAGGAAGTTCGGGCTCCA
Source organism: Burkholderiales bacterium (assembly GCA_050741255.1). Taxonomy (GTDB): domain Bacteria; phylum Pseudomonadota; class Gammaproteobacteria; order Burkholderiales; family SG8-41; genus CAZXNF01. Next base: position 3,081 of record JBOIEQ010000048.1, read on the forward strand.
GAAATTGCGCTCCAGGTCCTTCTGCCATTCGTCAGTCTTGACGATTTTGGCGAATGTATCTTCCCAGTAGGTCCGCTGCGGGCGCGCCATGCCCTTGGGCCCGATCACGCTGCGCCAGGTGGTGAAGACGGCGTCGATACCGAGCTCGCGCAGCGTCGGCGCGTCGGCCATGATGCCGCCCAAGCGCTTGGGCGCGGTGATGCCGATCACGCGGATGCGCTTGGCCATCACCTGCGGCGGATAGTTGGCGACGGTGCCGGCCGCGATATCGAGCTCGCCGCCGATCGCGGCCAGCATCGCCTCGCCGGCGGATTTGTAAACGACGAAGCGCACATCCTGCACGCGCACGCCGGCCGCCTTGAGCGCGACGACGACGCCCAGATGCGCGCCGCCGCCCAGCGCGGGGCCGACGCCGATCGTGAGCGCACCCGGGTCCTTGCGCAGGCGTTCCACGGCGTCGCGCATGGATTTGAGGGGCGATTCGTTGCGCACCACCATCGCGGTGTAGTCGTCGAGCAGGATTGCGATGGTCGTGATGTCGCGGTAGCTGATGTTGTGCATGCCCATGATGGGGTTCGAAGCGAGATTGGGCCCGCCCAGCGAGAGGGCGTGGCCGTCGTTGCCGCGCTCCTGCATGTAATCCCAGGCGAGGCCCTGCCCCGCGCCGGCCTTGTTGAGCACAACGATGGGCGTCGGCACCAGCTTGTGCGTTTCGGAGATGCGCTGGATCAGGCGCGCGGCGAGGTCGAGGCTGCCGCCGGGCGTCGCGCCGACGACCAGCGCGACGGGACGCGTCGGCACCCAGCCCTGGGCGTGGGCGGCGACCGGCACGGCGAGCAGGGCCAGGAGGCCGTAACGAAGGAGCGTGCGAAATACGGGCTGCATGATGAAACTCCGCTGAGTGAAAGCGCTGCATGAAGCACGGGCCGTGCCTGCACATGCGCACTGCCGGAATTTACGCTTAAACTTGCGGCTTCTGCACCACCTCCGATGGACCCGCCATGACGTATTCGATCCTCGCCCGCTGCGCGCGCACCGGCCGCCTCGGCCTCGGCATCGCCAGCACCACCATGGCCATCGGCCAGTACACGGACGCGGCGGTGCGTCCCAACACCGGCGTCACGCTGACGCAGGGCAATCCCAACCCGCGCAACAACCGCATCGCCATCAACCTGCTCGCGCAGGGCCACGGCCCGGGCGCGACGCTGAAGGCGCTGCTCGCGGAAGACGACACGCAGGCGTACCGCCAGATCGGCGTCATCGACCGCGACGGCACGACCGCGGCCCACACCGGCGCGCAACTGCCCGGCTGGGCGGGACACGTGCAGGGCGAAGGCTATGTGCTGCTCGGCTGCCAGCTCGCCGGCGAGGCGGTGCTGACGGCGATGGGCCAGCGCTTCGCGGCGGAACCGGCAGCGGACCTGGATACCCGGATGCTCGCCGCGCTGGAAGGCGGGCGCGACGCCGGCGGCATCAGGGGCGCGGCGGGCCGCCTGCCGGAACGCTCGGTGGCGCTGGTCGTGTGGGGCAAGCGCGACTACTCGGACCTCGACCTGCGCGTGGACATGCACGACACCGACGCGATCGGCCGCCTGCGCGCGATCTACGAGGAGTTCAAGCCCTACGCGGTGTACTACGACGAACGCGCGCGCAATCCGCGCAACGCGATCCCGCAGTTCGAGTTCGCGGACATCCTGAAGAAAAAAGCGGGCTGACGAATTCGCTTGCGTCAGGGAACGCGGCGCAATCGTTCGCGCCAATACCCTGGCCGGCGATGCAGGTGCGCCAGGGCGATCACCAGAATTTCCTCCGGCTCCACGGCATACACCACCCCATAAGGAAACCGGCTCAGGCGGCATCGCCTGGTTGACTCACCGAGCGGATGCCACGCGCGGGGATAGCGCTCGACAAGACTGAGGACACGCAGCACTTCAACCAGGAATGTATCGCCCAATCCACGCACTTGGGCGTTGTACCAGGCAACGGCTTCATCGAGCTCCTCCGCGGCAGGCTCGAGCAGCCGAACAGGCATCACACGCGATACTTGGCCAACACTTCACCGAGCGGGAGCGCGCGAATTTCGCCGCGCCGGTAAGCCTTCAGCCGATCCTCGGCTTCCGCCGCCCAGGCCGCGTTACTGCCAGGGTCCGCGCGATCGAGTTGATCCATCAATGCCTCCACCAACTCCAGCTGCTGGGCGGGCGCCAGCGCCTTGGCCTGTTCGAGCAATTCATCGGTCGACATGATTTCCCCCGTTGCGAGTTCAGTCAGACTAGACAGCGTCCGTTTCCCCGTCAAGCGATGCCCTGCTTTTCGGGGAAACGTGCCTGATCATGTTCACGCGAAAAATCACTGCGCCGGCTCCGCTTACAGCCGCTCGTTGATCACGTAGTTCTTGCCCCGCCCCGCCGCTGCGCTCTTGAGCGTCACCGCGGCGAGCAGCACGACGCGCTCGGCGCCGTGCAGCACCGGCGTGTCGTCCTCCATGGCTTCGAGCAGCTGGTCGATGTTGTCGTCACGGTACGCGCCCTTGGACGTCGCGCGGGGATCACCGGTGCCGAAGAGGACGTCGCCGATGCGCCAGGCGCGCCCGGTCTGCCGGTTGATCGCTTCCACCTGCGTCTGCACGCGCGCGAGCGCGGCGAGGCGCAGCTCGTCCACCACCTCTCCGATCTTGTCGGAGGACAGGCCGTAGCTCACCCCCGGCTCGTCGAGTTTGAGCCCTTCCCGGCTGGCGGCGTTGGCGCGCTCGGCGAGGTTGTGGTTTTCGGCGGCGGATACCCGCGTGGTGGCGCGGAGCTGCACGCGCTCGTAGCCGGCGGCCTCGGCGCTGCGCGCGATGCGCGACAGGGCCCAGGGCGCGTCGATGAAGGCGCGGAGTGCCTCGCGGATGCGGGCCTCGATGGCCGCGTTGTCGCGCTCGGAACCGCGCACGATGGCGAGCACGCGCACGCCGACGCGGACGGTCTCCTGCGGCAGGGACTTCTCGACCTGCACCCGGAAACGCAGGGTGTCGGTGAGGTGCGGCTGGTCGATCGTGACATGGGCTTCGTTCATGCGGGCCTCCCGATTGATTAGGCTGTGCAGGATACGGGGGGCGGTGGCTCAGGGCGTGAGCCTGGCCCAGGGATTCGGGATTCGGGATTCGAACGACCGTGTAGGAAGGCGCCGACAGCGCGGGCGCGCCGGCTGCGTCACGCTGCCGTCACCGCATGCCCCGGGGAGACCGCCATGGAACCGCCGCTGAGCCTGGAAGAGCTCGACTGGCTGCAGAAGCTGAGGACTGACACGCCGGAGAAACCCGATGTGCCGAAAGCCGTTCACAAGCGCCTGGTGGACGCGGGCGTCGCGCTGGAACTCGTCGAAGGCGGCCTGCAGCTCACGGACCTCGGCCGCGAGCGGCTGCGGAAAAGCTCAACGATATAGCTAGCCCTTCAGGCGTTCGGGCTCGATGATCGCCTCGACTTCGATTTCGACCATGGCCTCGGGATGGCCGAGGCGCGAGACCTGGATCAGCACGCTCGCGGGGCGGTTCTTGCGGAAAAACTTGAAGCGTTCGTCGGAGCACCGGTAGTACTCGTCGATGTCCGTCACGTAGGTGGTGGCGCGCACGACGTCGTCGAAGGTGGCGCCGGCGTAGGCGAGCCCCTTCCCGATGTTCTCGCAGGTCTTGCGGATCTGCTCGCGCATGTCGCCCTTGGTGACGATCTTGCCGCCCGGCTCGCGCGCCATCTGCCCGGCGAGGTAGATATGCGCGTGGTCGGCACCATGCACGGTGACGACCGGCACGTACAGCAGTTCGCCGTTCTCGACGCGCGCCCACATGTCGTCGGGCTGCAGGAATTTTCGCGTGATCATGTTGCGGCGTCCTCTTTGGGGATGAAACAGGTCAGCCTTCGGGCTTGAGTCCGATGGCCTTCACGATCTTGGCGTACTTGGCCTGCTCGTTGAGCAGGTAGGCGCCGAATTCCTCCGGCGTCGTGATCGACGGCTCGAAAGCCTGCTGCGAGAGGCGTTGCTTGAGGTCGTCGGTTTTCAGCGCCTTCACCATCTCGCCGTTCATGCGACTGACGATTTCGCGCGGCGTGCCCGCCGGGAATGCGAAGCCGTGAAACTCGATCATTTCGTAGCCCCTTGCACCGGACTCGTCGAGCGTCGGCAGGTTCGGCAGGTACTGCGAGCGCTTGAGCCCGGTCACCGCCAGCCCGCGGATACGGCCGCCCTGTACGTGCGGCAGCACGTTCAGCATGTTCAGCAGGTTCATCTGCACTTCGTTGCCGAGCAGCGCATTGGTGGCGAGCGCGCCCGACTTGTAGGGCACGTGCGCGATGTCGGCGCCCGTCAGGTTGTTGAAGAGCTCGCCCGCGAGGTGCGTGATGCCGCCGGTGCCGCCCGAACCGTAACGCAGCGACCCGGGCTTGGCTTTCGACAGCGCGACGAACTCGGCGACGGTTTGCGCGGGCACGCTGGGGTGGATGACGAGGGCATAGCTGATCGTGCCGTGCAGCATGATGGGCATGATGCTTTTGGCGAGATCGTAGGGGACGCTGAGGTGCACGCTGGGTGCGATGGCCTGGCTGCTGCCGATGACGATCATCGTGTAGCCGTCGGGCGTGGCTTTGACGCCGACTTCCATGCCGATGCGGCCGGTGGCGCCCGGGCGGTTTTCGAGGACGATCTGCTGGCCGAGCTGCTGGGAGAGCGTTTGCGCGAGGATGCGCGAGACGATGTCGTATGAGCCGCCGGCGCCGTACGGGGCGACGATGCGCAGCGACCGGCTCGGATACGTGTCGGCGGCAACGGCAGCAGCCGACAGGACGAGCAAGAGGGAGGGGGCGGTAACGCAGATGACGCCGATGACACGTATGGCAGCGCGGACAATTCGCAGCATGGATGCTCTCCCTGTAGTCACTCCTCGCACCCCTATAGTAGCGGAACAGTGCGCCGCGTGTGTTGCCGCAAGCGCCCACGCAAGGCGCGCATTTTCCAAGCTACAATTTGCCGCTCTCATTCCTGCCGAGAACTCCCGGTGAAAAAGCCCCCAGCGCGCGTCAAATCCACCTGGCCGACCTGCGTCGCCGCCGGCCCTTTCATGTTTTTCAGCGGCCAGATGGGCCGCAATGCCAAAGGCGCGCTGTGCACCGGCTTTGAGGAAATGGAAGGCCAGGGCCCCGAGCAGGCGGGCGGTTACGCGTGGGTAGACCGCATGGAAGGCCCGGTCGGCGCGCAGGGCATCGCGATCTACGAGCAATACCGGGCTTATTTCGAGCGCGAAGGCGGCGATCTCAGGAATTTGCTGCGCTATCACATCTACCAGCGCGACAAGCGATTCTTCCCGGTATTCGAGCGCGTGCGCCGCGAGTACGAGAAGGCGCCGCCCTCGAGCACTGCCGTCGGCATGGGGCGCTTCGAGCCGACTGACGCGGCGCGCCTGTGTATAGACGCGATTGCACTGCGCCCCGCCGCGGAAAAAATGCTCGGCAAGCGCGAAGTACTGGGGGGGGCTTCCGCGCACACCGCAGCGGCGACGTTCTCGCATGTCATAGGCGCGGGGCCGTATTTATTCCTCGCCGGGCAGATTCCGATCGACGCCTCCAGGCCCGGCGCACCGCTGATCCGCAATTACGACGACATTCCCGAGGCCGGCCACTTCCTGCGGCGCGGGCGCAGCCACGAAGACGCGCGTAACGGCCCGATCGCGGCGCAGACCTGGTTCACCTACGACCTGATTCGCCAGCATCTCGAAGCGTCGGGCTCGTCGATGGATTCCATCCTGAACCTGATCATCTACCTGCAGGACATGCGTGACTTCCCGACCTTTCACCGCATCCACGAGCGCTTCTTCGGCAAGGCGGCGCCGGCGCTCACCGTGATCGAAGTCGGTGAAGTCGGGCATAAAGGCACTCTGATCGAGATCGAGCCGACGGCGATCATTCCGGGCCGCGGCCTCGAGCGCAAGATCTACGGCGCTCCCGGCTGGCAGCCGCCCGCACGCATGAGCCAGGTCGTGGAAGCGGGCGGTCTTGCCTTCTTCTCCGGAATCGCGGGCGTCGATGCGGCGGGAAAGGCCGTCACCGGACGCAACACCGTCGCGCTGCAAAGCCTGGCAGCCATCGCCCAACTCAAGGCGCAACTCAAGCTGGCCGGCCGCGATCTGTCGAGCGTCACGCACCTGAGCGTCTACGTGCAGGACATTGGCGACTTCAAGGCCGTCGAGGGTCTGCTCGTCAAGGCCTTCGGCAAGTGGCGGCCCGCGCTGATCGTGCTCGAGGTGCCGCGCCCCGCGCCGATCGCCGGCGCCCGCATGTCGATCACCGCCATCGCATGGTTCGGCGAAGGCAAGCCGGCCGTCATTTAACAAGATCAACAGGAACGAGCATGGACGCTGCACAGGCAAAAAAGATCGTAGAGAGCATCACTGCCGAACGCTGCACCGAGCTTGCGGCCACCCTGGTCGACATTCCCAGCCTCACCGGCAACGAGCGGCCGATCGCGGAATGCATGCTGAAGCTGCTGAACGACATGGGCATCGAGTCCTACCTGCAGGAGTTCGAGCCGGACCGCTTCAACACCATCGGGCACATCAAGGGCACGGGCAACGGCGCGACGCTGCTCCTGAACGGCCACATGGACATTTCGTTTTCCGGCAACGAGGCGTACCTGCCCAAGGCGCCGGGCTACAAACCCAAGGCGGTGATCAAGGACGGCTGGATCCACGGCATGGGTGTGCACAACATGAAGGGCGGTTGCGCGGCCTTCCTCGCGGCGGCGGAGGCCGTCGTGAAATCCGGCGTGCAACTGAACGGCAACGTGCTGCTCGCCTTCGTCGGCGGCGAGATCGAGCGTCACGCGGTGATCCACTACCAGGGCGCGACCTACCGCGGCGGCGGCTGCGGCACCAAGCATTTCGTCAACAACGGTGGCATCGCCGACATGGCGGTGGTCGGCGAGCCGACGCGCATGATGCTCGTCAACGAGCATGTGGGCTCGGTCGGCGTGCGCATCACGACCCGCGGCAAGCCCGCGCCGCTGCGGGTGGCCGACCACGGCGACGACGCGATCAGGAAGATGCGCGTGCTGATCGACGAGTTCGACGATTTCGCGAACGAGTATTCCAGCCGCCACGAGTACAAGGGCCGGCCGTCGACGGTGCACATGCACTCGATCGAGGGCGGCTGGCCTTACCGCTGCAACCGCGTGCCGTTTTTCTGCCATGTGTTCCTCGAGTTCCGGGTGCTGCCCAACCAGAAGGTGAACGAGGTGCCGCTGGAAGTCGAACGGCTGCTCGACCGCGTCCGCGCGAAACGCCCGGGACTGGAGTTCGACACGGAGTTCTTCGTCACGTTGCCGCCCGCTCAGGACTGCTCGACCTCCGTCATCGCGAACCGCATGCGCGCCGCGCACCAGTCGGTGATGGGCGCGCCGCCGGAGGAAAACGTGGGCCTGTTCTATTCCGACGCGAGCCACCTGCAGGCCTACGGCATCCCCGCGGTGAACTACGGACCGAGCGGCCGCACGGTGACCGGCAAGGAGAACTGGGACCCGGATGTCGGCGAGCATCTCTCGATCGAGGATCTCACCAACACCGCGAAGGTCTACGCCGCGGTCATCCTCGACGTGTGTTCGAAAACCCGCGAGGAACTGGGACTGAAGGTGCTGCCGCCGGCCTGAGCGGGCGCCGCCCCGCGCGGCAAGCTGTCACTCTGCATTGCAGCAATCGCGTACGTCACGCGAATCGGGCTATACTTTGCAGGCACCACCGACATCGCAGACGAGACGCTTTTTTCCCAGAAGATCTGCCGGCAGGTGCATTCGCATTTCACTTCCCGCAATACCGCAGCGCCATTCACGCAGGCAGCACCCGCTTTTATTCATGTCGGAGAGGCAACCGAAAGGCGCACGCAACGGGGTCGGTGACGACGCCGGCACCGCCCGCGCGCGCTGGCGCGACGACCGCCGCAAGACCTGGGTGCTGGCCGCCATCGCGCTCCTGCTCGTGCTCTGGGTCGGCAAATGGGCCTGGTATCGCTGGACCCACGTCTACATCGACGACGCCCGCATCGACGGCGAGGTCGTCACCCTCTCCAGCCGCGTCTCCGGCTGGGTCACCGAGTTGCCCGTCATCGAGGGTGATGAGGTCAAACAGGGCGCGCTCCTCGTGCAGATCGACAGCCGCGATTCGGTATTGCAGCGCGAAGCCCTGCTGGCCCGGCTCGGCGCCCTCGAACACCAGATCGGGGCGATGCAGGCGCAGACCGGCCAAGTCGATCAGGAAACCCTGGGCAAGGTACAGAGCGAAACCAACCGGCTGGTCGCGGCGGAAGCCGAAGCCGCATCGCACAGCGTGCAGATGCAGCAGGCGAGCGAGGACTACAAGCGGGCCCAGGATCTCGCCGCGCAGAAATGGATTTCGCCGCAGGCGCTGGAGCGTGCGCGCACCACCTACCAGCAGTTGCAGGAAAACCACCGCAAGGCGCTGGCCGACGCGGCGGCGGCGCGCGGCACGCTGTCCACCGCGGGCGGCAGCCGGCGCCAGATGCAGGTGATGGCGCGCCAGTTGCTGGTGCTCGAGCGCCAGGCCGACGAGCTCCGTGCCGAGGTCCGGCGCCGCGAAGTGGACATCGCCGACCGCACGATCGTCAGCCCGCGCGACGGCCGCGTGGTGATGACCTTCGTGCGCAAGGGCGAGCACGTCGCCGCCGGCCAGCGCATCCTCATGTTCCACGACCCGAACGAGATCTGGGTCGAGGCCAACGTGCGGGAAACCGACATGGCGCGGCTGAAGCCCGGCATGAAGGCCGACATCCGCGTCGATGCCTATCCCGGCCAGGTCTTCACCGCCGAGGTGTTTCGCATCGGACAGGCGGCCACCAGCAAGTTCGCGCTGCTGCCCGACCCCAACCCCAGCGGCAACTTCACGAAGATCACGCAACGGCTGCCCGTGCGGTTCCGGCTCACCGACAAGACCGCGGCCCTGCGTCCGGGGATGATGGTGGAGGTCTACGTTGCCACCGGTCACGACTGACGCGCTGTTCGAGCGCTACGGGCCGCGCTACCGCTGGCTCGCGACCATCACGGTCATGCTGGGCACGATCTCGGCGATGCTGACGACCACCAGCGTCAACGTCGCCATTCCCGACATCATGGGTGCGTTCGGCATCGGTCAGGACCGGGCGCAGTGGTTCTCCACCGCCGCGCTGGCGTCGATGACGATCGGCATGCTGCTGACCGACTGGATGCTGAACACCTTCGGCCAGCGCAGGACCTTCATCGGCTCGCTCGGCATTTTCGTGGTGGCGCTGGTCGTCGCCGGCATGAGCCCCAATGAAACGGTGCTCATCTTCTGCCGCATCGTGCAGGGCGCCGCGACCGGCCTGCTGCAGCCGCTGGCGATGTACGTCATGTTCCGCGTCTTTCCGCCCAACCGGCGCGGCATGGCGATGGGCTTCTTCGGCATGAGCGTGATCCTCGGGCCCGCGCTGGGGCCCACACTGGGCGGCATCCTGATCGACCAGTTCAACTGGCGCTACATCTTTTTCGTGACCGTGCCGATCTGCATCGCCGGCATGCTCATGGGCAGCGTGCTGCTGCCGGAATGCGAGGAGGAAGGTGGCCGCGTGCGCTTCGACTGGCCCGGCTTCCTGCTGATGTCGGTCACCATCGCCTGCCTGCTGATCGGTCTTTCCAACGGCCAGCGCGAAGGCTGGTACTCGGACACCATCCTGGCGCTGCTCGGCACCACCGTCGCCGCGGGTCTCGGGTTCGTGGCGTGGGAACTGCATACGGACAAACCGCTGGTCAACCTGCGGGTGTTGACCAACACACGCTTCACCGCGGCGGCCGTCGTCGCCTTCACGTTCGGCGTGGGGCTGTTTGGGGCGACGTACCTCGTGCCGCTGTTCGTACAGACGGTGCAGCACTACACGCCGCTGTCCGCGGGCCTGCTGCTGATGCCGGCGGGTCTCGTGATGGGGGCGATCATGCCGCTCTCCGGCTACCTCAGCGACCGGATCTCGGCGCGCGCGCTGATCATCGCGGGCCTGTTGTGCCTGGCGCTGTCGTCCTACTGGCTGGCGGGCGTGGACGCCAACATGTCGTTCTGGATGATCGCCTGGTTCATGATCGTGTCGCGCATCGGGCTGAGCTTCATCAAGCCGGCGCTCAATGTCAGCGCGCTGCGCGTGCTGCCCCCGGAGGAGCTCGGCCAGGGCGCGGGCATCATCAATTTCACGCGCCAGCTCGGGGGGGCCTTCGGCGTCAACCTGCTGTCCGTCACGCTCGACCGGCGCACCTTCTTCCACAGCGACACGCTGACCAGCCTGCAGTCGCCCGACAACACCGCCACGGCGGAACTGCTGCGCCAGGTGCAGGAGTTGCTGGCCCGGGGCGGCGTGCCCGAGGAGCTGCAGAACGCGGGCGCCCTGCATTTCCTCGGCCGCGTGGTGCATGCGCAGGCCTACACGATGGGCTTTCGCGACAGCTTCCTCATCGCCGCGGCGATTTGCACGGTGTGCCTGATCCCCGCGTGGATCATGGGCGGGGGCCGGGCGGAAAGCACCGCGGCGCGCCACGTGGCCGTTTGAATTACTTCACGCCGAGCAATTCCACCTCGAACACCAGCACGGCATTCGGCGGGATGACGCCGCCGGCGCCGCGCGCGCCGTAGCCCATCGCGGGCGGGATCGTGAGCTTGCGCTTGCCGCCGACCTGCATGCCGGCGACGCCCTCGTCCCAGCCCTTGATGACGTGCCCCTTGCCGAGCGGGAAGTCGAACGGATCGCCGCGGTCCTTGCTGGAATCGAACTTGGTGCCGTCGGTCAGCCAGCCGGTGTAGTGGACGGTGACGTGCTGCCCGGCGGTGGCCGCGGCGCCGGCGCCCACGGTGAGTTCTTCGATGATGAGTTTGTCGGTCATGGGAGTCTCGGGATGAAAAGAGGGGACATTGTAGTAGGCGAACGGCGTTATTCCGGCTTGATGCCGGCCTCGCGGACCACTTTCGCCCACTTGGTGATTTCCGCCTTGATGAAACGCTCGTACTCGGCGGGCGTGTTGGTTTCCGGCTCCGCGCCCTGCTGCGAGAATTTCTCGCGCACGTCGGGGCTGGCGACGATGCGCACCAGTTCCCGGTTCAGCCGGTCGACGACCGGTTTCGGCGTGCCGGCGGTCGTCAGCACGCCGTACCAGTTGGTCGCCTCGAAACCCGGCAGGCCGGATTCCGCGATGGTCGGCAGGTCCGGCATGGCCGGCGAGCGCTTGAGCGTGGTGACACCCAGCGCGCGCAGCCGCCCCGACTTCACGTGCGGCATGACGGACAGCATGCTGGTGATCGTGAACGACACCTGTCCGCCGATCAGGTCGGTCATCGCCGGCGTCGCACCCTTGTAGTGGATCGCGACCACCTCGATACCGGCCATGGAACGGAACAATTCCCCGCCCAGGTGCGACGACGTGCCGGCGCCGGGCGAGGCGAAATTGAGCTGCCCGGGACGCGCTTTTGCGTAAGCGATCAGCTCCTTCACGCTCCTGACGGGCAGACTGGCATGCACGGCCAGCATGTTGGTCACGTTGGCGAGCAGGGTGACGGGCGCGAAGTCTTTCACGGGATCGAAGGGCATGTCTCTGATGAGCGCCGGATTGATGGTGAAGTTCGCGTTGCCGAGCAGCAGCGTGTAGCCGTCCGCCGGCGCCTTCGCGACGACCAGGGCGCCGATGTTGGCGTTGCCGCCTGCGCGGTTGTCGACGACGACCTGCTGGCCCCACGCCTCCGTGAGCTTGATGCCGATGATGCGGCCCACGATGTCCGAACCGCCGCCCGGCGCGAACGGCACCACCATGCGGAGGGGGCGCGAAGGATAGTCGGCCGCGGCGGCGGCGCCCGCCGCCAGGGCCAGGCCAACCGCGAGGACCGTGCGTGCGTGTGTGCTCATCGGCGTTTTGCTTTCGATTTCGCTTTTCCCGCCGGCTTTTTCTGCGGCGAGAGCCGCTGCGTGATCGGGGTGACGCTGTCGAGCTTCTCCAGCCGTCCGACAAGATCGATGACCTCCTCCGCCCGGGCCGCACCGAGATCCGGCGCGGCGAGTTCGCGGAACTTGTCGCAGGCGAGGTCCCAGCTGAGGTACAGGTGACGCAGGTCGATGTCCTTGCCGCTGCCGGTGAGCGTGGTGCCGTCTTCCATGTCGATGGCCATGTCGAGCGCCCAGCCGTTGATGCCCTCCACTTCGGTCAGTTCGATGCGCTGCGTCAACGCAAACAACTCGGGCTTCTTCTGCAGCCGCCGCACGGTGTCGATGGACATGTTGCCGGCGATCAGCACCGCCGCGATCGCGAACGGCTTGCTGATGAGGCACTGGTCGATGGTGAGGAACGGCCCCTGGTAGGAGATGCCCGCGTAATTCATGCGTTCGTGCGAACCGGTCCGCGGAATCCCCACCCGCACGCGCTTGATCTTCGCCACGTCGGGATGGTGGCGGTCGTGCAGCGCGCGCGCGACGGCCGCGCTGCCCTGGTTGGCACCACCCGTGGCGTAGCGCTTGAAGCAGGTATCCATGATGTGGAAGTGCGAACCGAGGTCGCGCAGCGCTTCTTCCTGCCCTTCGTTGGTGCCCGAGAAGCTCTTGTTGACGCCGTGCGTGCCCTCGAAGATCTGCTTCGCGCCGACCAGCCCGTTGGCCGCCAGATTGACTGCGAGGATGCCGGCGCGCGAGCCGAAAGCCTCCTGGAAGGACCACTCCATGGAACCGTCGATCCACGGCTGCAGCACGCCGCCGCACATGCTGCCCGCGCAGCCCAGCGCCGCCTCGAACTGCGGCCGCGTGAGCCCCAGCATGCGCGCTGCCGCCGTCGTCGCACCGAAGTAGCTGTAGACCGAGCTCACCCGGTAGCCGCGCGTGAAGGCGGGCACAGACAGCGTGCCCGCGCGGTCTTCCACATCATAAGCGGCCACGATGGCCGCGATCACGTCCTTGCCGCCGCGGCCGTGCTCCTCGCCCATGGCCAGCGTCGTCGGCACCACCGCGGCGCCGATATGCGAATGGCTGACCTGGAGCCAGTCATCCTGCAGGATGCAATGCGAGGCCACCGAGTTCGGCAGCACCGCATCCACCGCGCGCAGCGCCTCGCCGGTCATCCAGACGCGGGCCTTGCCGCGCGCCCCCAGCGCCTGCGCCCCCTTCAGCGCGACCCGGGCATTCGCACTGCCGTAGCCGCCGACCGACACCGCCAGGATGTCGAGGACGCAGGTCTTGGCCTTGGACACGACGTCCTTCGGCAGCGCGCCGAAGCGCAGACCGTGGGCGTATTTGGCAAGTTCTACGGCGATCATCAGGAACTCCATCAGAAAAAAACACAAGCACGGGCGGACACGCGCTACGAAAGGAAAAACCTCGGCGAAAAATGCACGCACCGACGGACGCAAGGAAGTATGAAGTATGCCATCCCGGTCGCGCGGAGTGAACGCATGTTGCACGTACAACGCTGACGGCACGCGTTCTGGTGCGCTATGCTGTCTCGCCCCATGGAACTCACCTTCTCCTCCGCCGTCGTCGTGCTGCTGCTCGTCATGGACCCGATCGGCAACGTGCCGCTGTTCGTGGCGCTGCTGAAGCAGGTGCCGCCGGCGCGCCGCACGCGGGTGATCGTGCGCGAATGCGCGATCGCCTTCGGCGTGCTGCTGGTGTTCATCCTCACCGGCAACCGGCTGCTGCAGCTTGCCGGGCTCTCGGACGATTCGCTCAACATCGCCGGCGGCGTGATCCTGTTCCTGATCGCGCTGCGCATGGTGTTCCGCCACCGCGAGGGGCTGTTCGGCGAGGCGCCGGAAGGCGAGCCCTTCATCGTGCCGCTCGCGATTCCGTCGATCGCCGGGCCGGCGGCCATGGCTTCGGTGATCCTGCTGGCCTCTCGCGCGCCGCAGCGCATGGCGGAGTGGGTCGCGGCGCTGGCGGTGGCGATCGCGGTTACGCTGACGCTGCTGCTGTTCGCCGACCGCATCGCCAAAGGGCTGGGCGAACGCGGACTGGCGGCGTTTGAGCGCCTGATGGGCCTCATCCTGACCGCGATCGCCGTGGAAATGCTGCTGCGCGGCATCGCCGGTTTCGTGCGCCAGTTGCAGGGCGCATGACGGTCACAGGGGCGTCAAAAACAATTCACAAATTCTGTGGATAACTGTGTGCAAAACCCTGTGCCCAATGGAACCCTGAGTCACAAAAAACGCGTTCGTACTGGAGCGCCTAAAAAATAGGCGCTCCGGTGCCCGCACCACGGCAGCGCACGCGGGATTCTCCGCAGTAAACAAAAAATCCTCTGGCAACAAGCGCTTGCCGCGCAGCCCGTCGCCAGTGCGGCGCACGGCGCGCGAACCTGCGGTTTTCATAGGGGAAATGCCCCTCACCCCGGGCGGGCGGGCCACGCGAGTGTCTGACTTTCCGCGCATTGCGGGCAACGGGCCGTTGCAAGGGGTGTGCTACGGGGGCGTGCATGACGCCCGCATGGAGTGCGCAGCGACGGAGGCGATTTGCAGCCCCTGCAGGGGCCTCCCGGGAGCGGCCCGGGCGCCCCTTGGCGGCCTGTGGATTGCCGCGGCTGCGGGGTAAGCGAGGATTAACCCGGATGGTGAGGGGTGAGGGGTAAGAAGTGAGGTGGCCCCCTACCCCTTTACCCCTCACGCCCCCCCTACTTCAGGACCCGCAGCATGTTGTAGAAATCGTCCGTCCAGATGCGGAAATCGGCCGGCGCCGTGATGACCTTGCCGGCTTCCGTGATGCGCGGATGCTGCAGGAGCTTGGGATTGCGCGTGACGATCACCTGGTCGGTGGAGGACGTCCAGTAGTCGGGGCCGGTGGTGGCGTCCGGCCAGTCGGAGATGTGCACCGCCGTCATGCCGTAGGCCTCGGCGAGTTTGGCAATCGCAGGCATCAGGTCCACGAAACGGTTGGTCGCCTGGAAGATGATCACGCCGTCGGGCTTCAGGTGGTCGACGTAGATGCCCATTGCCTCCTTGGTCAGCAGGTGCATGGGAATGGCGTCGCCGGAGAAGGCGTCCATCGCGAGCACGTCGAACTTGCGCTTCTCGCGCTCGAGCGAGAGGCGGCCGTCGCCCAGCACGATGTCCATCTGCGCGCCGCTGTCCTTGAGGAAGGTGAACTCGCGGGTGGCGACGGCGGCGACCTGCGGATCGATTTCGTAGAACACGAAGTGGTCCTGCGGCCGTGCATAGGCGGCGACGGCGCCGGCGCCCAGGCCCAGGATGCCGACGGTGCGCGGCCCCTCGGGCAGGGCGGAAAACATGCGTCCGTAACCGCTGTTGATGCCGAAGTAGGAAGACGGCTTGCGGCGGTACTGCGGGTCGAGCAACTGGCCGCCGTGGTTGATGCCGCCGTGGTACATGGCGCGGTAGCGCACGGGTTCGTCGAAGTCCTTGGTGCGCACCACGCCGTAGAAGTTGCGCATGATGACGCGCGTGTCGGACAGGTAGTGGTCGTAGGACTTGTAGAGGATCGCGCTCACTCCGCCGATCAGCAGCACGGCGACGGCCGGGATCCACTTCGCCTCGGACCAGGTCCGCACCAGCAGCAGCACCGACACCGCGACCAGGCAGGCGCCGAGCTCGTAATAGCCCGTCATCAGGTTGGGCGCGAGGATGCCGATCAGGAGCGCGCCGAGTGCGCCACCGACCGAGACCATCAGGTAGAAGGTCGTCAGGTGCTGCGGGCCGGGCTTCATCCGCGTCAGCTCGCCGTGGCAGAACATGCACAGCACGAACAGGCCCACGGCGTAGAGGGGCGCCGCGCGGTAGATGCTGATCTCGTCGACCTGCCACGCCATCACCAGCACCGCCACCGCCGCGAGCGGCAGGAACAGCGGGCGGTAGTACCAGCGCGGATGGTCGAAGCACAGGATGAAGGTGACCAGGTAGAGCGACAGCGGCACCACCCACAGGAAGGGCACCGAGGCGATGTTCTGGGTGAGGTGGTTGGTGACGGCGAGCAGCAGGCACGAGCCCATCGCCGACAGCACGATCCACATGAGGTACTGGCTCGCCGCGGGCTTCGGCGCTTCGGTGACGGCTTCTTCCTGCCGGCGCGCCCCTTCGGGGCCTATCCCGCCGGAGCGCTCCGCGAATTTCGCCGACGACAGCGCGGTCAAACCGCACAGCAGGGCGAACACGGCATAGCCGCCCGACCACACCCACGACTGGGCCTTGGCGGAAATCCACGGCTCGATCGCCACCGGATACGACAGCAGCGCCAGCAGCGAGGCGAAGTTCGACAGCGCGAACAGTCGGTACGGCACGCCGCTCTTGAATTTCTGCCAGTACCACGACTGCACCAACGGACTGGTGGTGGAGAGCAGGAAGTACGGCAGCCCGATCGTCACCAGCAGCAGGCCGAGGATCGCGAGCGTCGGGTCCTCGTTGCCGGTAGGCTTCCAGCGCGCATCGGGGAAGATCGGCAGCAGCAGGAGCGACAGACCCAGCACACCCACATGCAGCCAGGCCTGCCGGCTCGGCTTGAGGAAGCGCGTCGTCCAGTCGGCGTAGGCGTAGCCGGCGAGCAGCGCCGACTGGAAAAACACCAGGCAGATCGCCCACACGGAGGCCGCGCCGCCGAACCACGGCAGGATCTGCTTCGCGATGATGGGCTGGACGAGGAACAGCAGGAACGCCGAGAGGAAGATCGTGGCGGCGTATGGGAGCATGAGCGAATCCGGAAGGAGTTGAAAACATCGCCGGCCCGGAGGGTCGGCTAAAAAGGCGCGATTCTAGCAGGGCGGGCCCCGCCCGACGCCCGTCCACTAACGGCCCGGCGCGACGGGCGTTGACACGGCGGCGCGCGCGGAAAACGGCGTCCTGCCGGACCGGCCGACAACGGGTTTCGCTATACTGGACGGCCCTGCGGAAGGGAATCGCTCCCGGTGGGGCGGCCGGACTTCAAACCCGGTAGGGGCCGCTTGCGGTCCTGTGTGGGTTCGACTCCCACTCTCTTCCGCCAATCGACAAGCACGGTCACGCCGCCCCGGGCGCAGGGCGCACATTGCAGGAGGAGTTGGCGTTGTCGAACCGGAAAGAACGTTTTTCGCATCCGCGCACTGGCGGGCATGTGCTGGCCTGCCTGGTGACCGCGCTGCCCCTGACCGTCCATGCCGCCGCTCCGCGCGATGATTACCCGAATCACCCGATCCGCCTGATCTGCCCGTTCGCCGCGGGCGGCGGCACCGACCTGACCGCGCGTGCGATCGGCATCAAGCTCACGGAAGCCTGGGGCCAGGGCGTAGTGGTGGACAACCGCGCCGGCGCCAACGGCACGATCGGCGTCGACCTCGCCACGAAGGCCCCGCCGGACGGCTACACCCTCACGATGATTTCATCGAGCCACTCGGTGAACTCTTCGCTGTACAAGAACCTGCCATACGACCTGGTGCGCGACCTCGCGCCGATCACGCAAGCCACCAGCCAGCCGTATGCGCTGGTGGTGCATCCTGCCGTGCCGGCGAAATCGATCAAGGAACTGGTGGCGCTGGCGAAAGCGAAACCGGAAGGCCTGACCTACGGTTCCTCCGGCCTCGGCGGCTTGAGCCACCTGTCGGGCGCGCTGTTCGCCTCGCTGGCGGACATCAAGCTCATCCACGTGCCGTACAAAGGCGGCAATCCGGCGCTGAACGATGTCATCGGCGGCCAGATCACCATGCTGTTCTCGACGCTGCTGCAGGCCGACACCCAGATCCGGGCGGGCCGGCTGCGCGCGCTGGCCGTGACGACGAAGCAGCGTTCTCCCGCCGCCCCTGACCTGCCCACGATGCAGGAAGCCGGCATCGCGGGCTACGAAGTGGCGGGCTGGTACGGCGTGCTGGCGCCGGCGAAAACCCCGCGTCCGCTCGTCGACAAGCTCAACCGCGAGATCGTGCGCATCCTGAAGAGTCCCGAGATCCAGTCGAAGCTCGCCGCGGACGGCTCCGAGGCCGTCGGCAACACGCCCGAGCAATTCGGCGCCCACATCAAAGCCGAAATCGCCAAATGGGCCCGCGTCGTCAAGGACGCCGGCATCAAGGCGGAATAAAGGGGCCGCCGCCATGACCATCGCCCGCACCCTCGCCGACCGCATCACCGCTCTGGAATACGCCGGCCTGCCGCCGGCCGCCGTACACTGGGCGAAGGTGGGCATCCTCGACACGGTCGGCGTGACGCTCGCCGGCAGCACCGAGCCCGCCGCCCGCCTCGCCGCCGCCGTCACCGCGACGACTTCGGGCCCCAGCCTGATCTTCGGCACGACGCAGCGCACGACGCCGCTCGACGCGGCGCTCGTCAACGGCGCGGCCTCCCACGCGCTCGACTTCGACGACTGCAACAACACGATCGGCGGCCATCCCTCGGTGCCGATCCTGCCCGCGCTGTTCGCCCTGGCGGACGCCCGCGGCGCGAGCGGCCGTGACTTCATCAACGCCTACGTCGCCGGCTTCGAGACCGAAACCCGCATCGCCCGCGGCGTGCATTTCCATCACTACGAAAAAGGCTGGCATCCGACGGCGACGCTCGGCGTGTTCGGCGCCGCGGCGGCCTGCGCGCGCCTGCTCGGTCTCGGCGCGGAACGCACCGCCATCGCCCTGGCGATCGCCGCGTCGTTTTCGTCCGGCATCAAGGCCAACTTCGGCACCATGGTGAAGCCGCTGCACGTCGGCCATTGCACGCGCAACGGCCTGTTCGCCGCCCTGCTGGCGGAACAGGGCTACACCGCGAACCCGGGCGCGCTGGAGCACCCGCAGGGTTTCCTCGAATTGTTCAACGGCGCCGGACACTACGACGCGGCGAAGATCCTCGACGGCTGGGCCGATCCGCTCGACATCATCCGGCCCGGCATCGCGATCAAGCAGTACCCGTGCTGCGGCAGCACGCACCCGGCGCTCGATGCCATGCTCGAGCTGCGGCGCAAGCATGGCCTCAAGGCGGCCGACGTCGCGAAAATCGAGGCGTGGATCCACTCGCGCCGCCTCGCGCACACCAACCGCCCGAACCCGAACAGCGATCTCGACGCCAAGTTCAGCCTGCAGCACTGCCTCGTGCGCGCGCTGCTCGACGGCAAAGTGGAAATCGGCCAGTTCGAAAACGCCGCCTACCGAGCCGCGGAAGTACAGGCGCTGCTGCCCAAGGTGCACGTCGCGCCCTACGACGCGAGCCGCTTCGACATGACGAACCACTTCGGCGGCGAGGTCCACGTGACACTGGCCGACGGCCGCGTGCTGACGGAGAAGGTGCAGCAGCCGCTCGGCCGCACCTCCGACAATCCGCTGCCGCCCGAACTGCTGCGCGAGAAATTCGAGCTCTGCGCGCAGCGCGTGCTCCCCGCCGCGGTTGCCGCCCTCCTGGCGGACCAGATCGACGCGTTCGAGCAACTCCCCGATGTGCGCACCCTCACGAACCGCATGGCCGACGCGTCAGCGCCGGCCCGCGCCGCGGCCCCCGCGCACGCCTGACCGATTTTCCCGCAACACCCCCGGAAGGAATCGCAGCAAAATGAACGAATACGATGTTGTCGTCGTCGGCAAAGGCAATGCCGCCCTGTGCGCCGCGCTCGCGGCGAAAGACGAGGGCGCCCGCGTGGCGATGCTGGAAGCCGCGTCGGAAGAAGAACACGGCGGCAACAGCCGCTTCGCGGGCGGCGTCATGCGCTTCGCCTATACCGGCGTGGAAGACCTGCGGCGCGTCACCGACATCAGCGACGAGGAAGCGGCCAACAGCGACTTCGGCTCCAACACCCGCGAGCATTTCCTCGACGTGCTCTACGAACTGACGAGCTACCGCACCGATGCCGACCTGTCGGAGCTGCTCGTCAACAGCGGTCTCGACACGATGGCGTGGCTGCGCGCCAAGGGCGCGCGCTTCATCCTGAACCACGGCCGCCAGTCGGGCATGATCGACGGCAAGCGCGTGTACTTCGGCAACATGCCGATCGAGGTCAACGGCGGCGGCGCGGGCCTGGTGGATTACCTCGACAAGGCGGTGAAGAAAGCCGGCATCGAGGTGTTCTACGACACGCGCGCCACGGGACTGGTGCAGGTCGACGGCGCCGTCCGCGGCGTCAAGGCGGAACAGAACGGCAAGGCGGTCGAGTTCCGCGCGAAGGCGGTGGTGCTCGCTGCCGGCGGCTTCGAGGCCAATCCCGAGATGCGCACGCGCTACCTCGGTCCCGGCTGGGACCTGTGCAAGGTGCGCGGCAGCCGCTTCAACATGGGCGATGGCCTCAAGATGGCGCTCGACATCGGCGCGGCGCCGTACGGCAACTGGTCGGGCTGTCACGCCACGGGCTGGGACCGCAACGCGCCGGAATTCGGCGACGTCAACGTCGGCGACCAGTTCCAGAAGCATTCCTACATCTTCGGCCTGCTGATCAACGCCGACGGCAAGCGCTTCGTCGACGAGGGCCTCGACTTCCACTCCTTCACCTACGCCAAGTACGGCGGCGAAGTGCTGAAGCAGCCCGGCCAGTTCGCCTGGCAGGTGTTCGATGCCAAGGTGTCGAAACTGCTGCGCTCGGAGTACCGCATCAAGTTCATGACCAAGGTCTCGGCGAACACGCTGGAAGAACTCGCGCCCAAACTGGAAGGCGTGAACCCGGACGCTTTCCTCAAGACCGCCCGCGAGTACAACGCGGCCGTGAAGAAGGACGTGCCGTTCAACCACACCATCAAGGACGGCAAGGGCACGGTCGGCATCGAACCGGCGAAATCGAATTGGGCGCAGGCGCTCGACACGGCACCTTTCGATGCCTACGCGACGACCTGCGGCATCACCTTCACCTTCGGCGGGCTGCGCATCGACAAGGACACCGGCCAGGTCCTGAACGTGCACCTGCGCCCCATTGACGGGCTTTATACCTGCGGGGAAATGGTCGGCGGACTCTTTTACTTCAACTATCCGAGCGGCACGGGGCTGGTCTCCGGTGCGGTCTTCGGACGCATCGCCGGCACCGGCGCGGGCAAGGCCGCGAAAGCTCCGTCCTGAGCAAGGCCAGACGATGGAACCACAGAGGCACAGAGGCACGGAGGAAAATCCTTATTCGAAGTGACTTTCCTTCCCGTTTTTTGTTTCTCTCCGTGTCTCTGTGCCTCTGTGGTTCATTCGTATTTTGGAGAAGTTGAATGTCGCATGACGCAGCAACCGACAACCCCTACACCCGCGGCATTGCCGAGTTCGTTTCGGGTCTGACCTACGATGCGATTCCGGAGCAGGTCCGCCACCGGCTGAAGCTGCTGATGCTAGATTCCCTGGGCTGCGCGCTCTACGGCGCCGACCTGCCGTGGAGCCGCATCCTGCAGGACAAGCTCTCGGCCATCGACACCACCCGCACCTGCGGAGTGTGGGGCACGAACAGGAAACTCTCCGCGCCGCACGCCGCACTCGTCAACGGCACGCAGGTGCAGGGCTTCGAACTCGACGACGTGCACCGCGCGGGCGTACTGCACGTCGGCGCGGTCGTGCTGCCGGCGCTGATCGCCGTTACCGAGACAAAGCCCGGCATGAGCGGCAAGGAATTTCTGGCGAGCGCGACGGCGGGCTACGAGATCGGCCCGCGCGTGGGCTTGTGCATGGGCCCGGCGCATATCGCCTCCGGATGGCACTCGGGCGCGACGCTGGGCGTGTTCTCCGCCGCGGCCGGCGCCGCCCGCGGCCTGAAACTCAACGCGGACCAGACCGTGGACGCGCTCGGCATCGCGGGCACGCAGGCCGCCGGCCTGATGGCCGCGCAATTCGGCGCGATGGTGAAGCGCATGCACGCGGGCCGCTCGTCGCAAAGCGGCCTCTACGGCGCGCTGTTCGCGGAAGGCGGTTTCACCGGCATCCGCAACGTGCTGGAGAGCGAATACGGCGGCTTCTGCACCACCATGTCGCAGTCGCAGGACAAGTTCAACCTCAAGGAACTGACCGCCGGCTTCGGCAGCACCTGGCAGGTGATGGGCGTCGCGCTCAAGTTTTACTCCTGCGTCGGCAGCAACCACACGACGCTCGACGCCATCCGCGAGATGCAGGCGGAGCGCCCCTTCGGCGCCGACGACGTGAAGAAGATCGTCGTTCACGGTTCACAGGTCACGATGGACCACGTCGGCTGGAAATACGTCCCGCAGGGATTGACCTCGGCCCAGCTCAACCTGCCGTACTGCGTGGCCACTCTGCTGCTCGATGGCGACTGCTTCGTGGACCAGTTCACCGAGGCCATGGTCGCGGATCCGGCCCGTATGAAGCATGCGGAGAAGGTCGAAGTGCAGCACGACGCCGCGATCACAGCCCTCGGCGCGAAGTTCCGCCACAAGGTGCGCGTGGAAGTGTTTCTCAACGACGGCACGCGCATGGAACGCACGGTGGAGTCCGGCCGCGGCAGCGAGCACAAGTTCGCCTCCGACGCCGACGTCGTCGCAAAGTTCGAGAAGCTGGCGGCGAAAGCGCTGCCGAAGGACCGCATCGAGAAGCTGCGCGACGCCCTGCTGGGGCTCGACAAGCTCGCGGACGCGGGCCAGATCGCGAAACTGCTGGCGAAGGGATGACCATGAACGCCCGCACGCTTTGCCTCCTGCTGTCCGCGTTGCCGGTCATGGCCATGGCCGCGGAACCGCCGTTTCCCACGCGCCCGATCCGCCTCATCGTGCCGCTGGCGGCCGGCGGCGGCATGGACATCACCGCGCGCGGCATCGCATTCAAGATGAACGATGCCCTCGGCCAGAACATGATCGTCGACAACCGCGCGGGCGGCGGTGGCGCCATCGCCGTGGACCTGACCAAAGCGGCGCCGCCGGACGGCTACTCGCTGATGATGGCGAGCGCCACACTGGTGATCCACCCGCTGCTCTACAAGGCGAACTACGACCCGGTGAAGGATTTCCTGCCCATCACGCAGGTGAGCGCGCAACCCTACGTGCTCGTCGTCAACCCGTCGCTGCCGGTCACGAATACCGCCGAATTCATCGCGTACGGCAAGGCCAATCCGAACCGCCTGAACTACGCCTCTTCCGGCAGCGGCAGCCTGATCCACCTGACCGGCGAACTGTTCAAGCTGTCGACCGGCGTGAGCATGGTCCACATCCCGTACAAAGGGATCGGCGCCGCCTATCCCGACCTGTTCGCGAACAACATCCAGCTCACTTTCGCCAGCATCATTTCCGCGACGCCGCACGTGAAAAGCGGCAAGCTGCGCGCGCTGGCGGTCACCAGCCGCGCCCGCGCGCGCAACATGCCGGAACTCCCGCCGCTGGCGGAATCCGGCGTGCCGGGCTTCGACGTCACGCAGTGGTACGGCATGTTCGCGCCGCTGAGCACCCCGCGTCCCGTCATCGACAAGCTGCAGCGCGCGGTCGCGGGCGCCCTCACACAGCCGGACGTGATCGCGCGCATGGCGAGCGAGGGCTCGGAACCCGTCGGCAGCACGCCGCAGGCGTTCACCGACCATGTGAAGCGGGAACTGACGAAGTGGAGCGCGGTCATCAAGCAGACCGGCGTGAAGGGCGAGTAACCGGCCCATCAGGCACGGAGGAGCGAGGAAATGATGCACATCTGCCGGAATGTTGCGCTGCTGTCGGCGCTGATCGCGGGCTTCACTGCCGGCCCGGCCTGGGGACAACGCTATCCCGAGCGCCCGATCCGCTTCATCGTGCCGTTCGCGCCGGGCGGCGCCACCGACATCGTCGCACGCGGCCTCGGCCAGAAGTGGGGCGAGGCGTTCGGCCAGCAGGTGGTGATCGACAATCGCGCCGGCGCCGGCCAGATCCTCGGCACCGAACTCGGCGCGCGCGCGGCGCCCGATGGCTACACCGTCCTGCTGATCAGCATTACGCACTCGATCAACCCCGCGCTGGTGGCAAAGCTGCCCTACGACTCGCTGCGCGACTTCACGCCGGTCTCGCTGGTGGCGCTGTCGCCGCAGATCTTCGTCGCCCATCCCGGCGTCGCGGCGAAGAACGTGCCGGAATTCATCGCGCTGGCCAAGGCGAAAAACGGGCAGCTCAACTACGCGTCCTCCGGCAACGGCTCCGGCGGGCACCTCGCCTCGGAACTGTTCAAGTTCATGAGCGGCGCGCCGATGGCACACATTCCCTACAAGGGTGCCGCACCCGCGCTCGTCGACGTCGTCGCCGGGCAGGCGCAGGTCATGTTCACCAGCCCCCTCGCGGCACTGCCGCAGGTCAAGGCCGGGCGCCTGC
>JBOIEQ010000049.1:0-26857 GCA_050741255.1 Burkholderiales bacterium
GGTCATGAAACTCCTGGTCGGGCTGGGCAATCCGGGCGCCAAGTACGCGGCGACGCGCCATAACGCCGGTTTCTGGTTCGTCGAGCGCGTGGCGGACGCCGCCCGCGCGTCGTTCGCCGCCGAGCGCAAGTTTCACGGCGAAGCCGCCAAGCTCGCGCTGCCGTCCGGTGAGGTCTGGGTGCTCAAGCCCGACACCTTCATGAACCTGTCCGGACGCGCGGTCGGTGCGCTGGCCGGGTTCTACAAGATCGCCGCGCAGGACATCGTCGTCGCGCACGACGAGCTCGATCTGCCGCCCGGCGGCGTCAAGCTCAAGTTCGGCGGCGGCATCTCCGGACACAACGGCCTGCGCGACATCGTCGCCGCGCTCGGCACGCAGGATTTCTGGCGTCTGCGCCTCGGCATCGGGCACCCGCGCGAAAACGCCGCCAGCGAGCAGGAAGTGGTGGACTACGTGCTGCACCCGCCGCGCAAGGAAGAGCAGGGCGCCATCGATGACGCCATCGCGCGGGCGCTGGAATGCTGGCCGCTGCTGGCGGCGGGCCAGACGGAAGCAGCGATGCTCAAGCTGCATACGAAGACGTGATTTGGGATTCGGGATTGGGGATTTGAAACCAGTGGCTGCCCAACGTCCGCATGAGAAGTTGAATGTCTGGCGGGAGTCCATGGCGCTGGCTGAGCAGGTTTATCGTATCTGCGGTGATTTGCCGGAGACAGAAAAATACGGACTGATTTCGCAAATGCAAAGGGCCGCCGTGTCGATACCTAGCAACATCGCGGAAGGTGCAGTGCGAGGCTCCCGCAAAGAATACATTCAGTTTCTGACCATCGCGCGCGGATCATTAAGTGAACTCGACACTCAACTGCAGTTGTCTCTGAAGATTGGCTTGATCGGAGATGTCTCTGATATACGTCTGAAGGTCGACCAAGTATTTGGCTTACTCAACGGGTTGCTGAAGTCCCTCCGTCAGACGCAATAGCGATTGTTTCAAATCCCTAATCCCCAATCTCTAATCCCCAAGCAAAAACCATGAGTCTGAAATGCGGCATCGTTGGGCTCCCCAACGTCGGCAAGTCCACCCTGTTCAACGCGTTGACGAAGGCGGGCATCGCGGCGGAAAACTATCCGTTCTGCACCATCGAGCCCAACGTCGGCATCGTCGAGATTCCCGATGCGCGGATCAAAGCGCTAGTGACACTGACGAAACCGGAAAAAGTGATTCCCGCCGTCACGGAGTTCGTGGACATCGCCGGGCTGGTGGCGGGCGCCTCCAAGGGCGAGGGTCTCGGCAACCAGTTCCTCGCCAACATCCGCGAGACCGATGCGACCGCGCACGTCGTGCGCTGCTTCGAGGACGAGAACGTGGTGCACGTCGCGGGCAAGATCGATCCGCTGTCGGACATCGACACGATCAACACCGAGCTCGCGCTGGCCGACCTCGCGAACGTCGAGAAGCAGCTCGCCAAATCCACGAAGCTCGCGAAGTCCGGGACCGACAAGGAGGCTGTGCGCCTCATGGCCGTGCTCGAGAAGTGCCGGGCGGTGCTGAACGAGGCGAAACCCGTGCGTTCGCTCACCCTGTCCGTGGAGGAAGAGGCACTGCTCAAACCCTTCTGCCTCATCACCGCCAAGCCTTCCATGTACATCGCCAACGTCAAGGAAGGCGGGTTCGAGAACAACCCGCATCTCGAGGCGGTGAAAACACGGGCCGCCACCGAGAATGCCCCGGTCGTCGCGGTCTGCGCGGCGATCGAGGCGGAGATCGCCGACATGAGCGACGAGGACAAGCTGGCCTTTCTCGCCGACATCGGCATGACGGAACCCGGCCTCGACCGCGTCATCAAGGCGGGCTACACCCTCATGGGGCTGCAGACCTATTTCACCGTGGGACCCAAGGAAGTGCGTGCCTGGACCTTCCACAAGGGCTGGACGGCGCCGCAGACCGCGGGCGTCATCCACACGGACTTCGAGAAGGGTTTCATCCGCGCCGAGGTGACCGCGTACGACGACTACGTGAAGTACAAGGGCGAACACGGCGCGAAAGAGGCCGGCAAGCTGCGGCTGGAAGGCAAGGAATACATCGTGCAGGACGGCGACGTCATGCACTTCCGGTTCAACGTTTGACGGTGGCGGACGCATGAAGCGCGCCGCACCGTCTGCGCCTGGGTCGAACGGACGCTATCCGCGCCGTTCATCCGGCGCCCTGTATCGTCGCGGGGTCTGATATGGCAACGGAGTTGCTCGCGCAACTGGAAACGCCGGCGCTGGTCCTCGACAGGCCGAAAGTCCGGCGTAACCTCGCCCGCATGCGAAGCAAGGTCGCGGGTCTCGGCGTGCCGCTGCGGCCGCACGTCAAGACGGCCAAGTGCATCGAGGTCGTGCGCATGGCGCTGGAAGACCGGCCGGGTCCGATCACCGTCTCCACGCTGAAGGAAGCCGAGCAGTTTTTCGCGCATGGCCTCACCGACATCCTCTACGCGGTCGGCATCGCGCCGGGCAAGCTCGACCACGTGGCCGACCTGCGCCGGCGCGGCGCGGACATGAAGATTCTGCTCGACAGCGTGGAGGCCGCGCGCGCGGTGGCGGCCAAAGGCGAAGCGCTCGGTTTGCGCTTCCCCGCGCTGATCGAGATCGACAGCGACGGCCACCGTTCCGGGGTGAAGCCCGGCGACGCCGCCCTGGTCGACATCGGCCGCGCGCTGCAGGAAAGCAAAGGCGCCGAGTTGCGCGGCGTCCTGACGCACGCCGGAGATTCCTACAACTGCGGCGACACCACGGCGATCCGGGCGATGGCCGAGCGCGAGCGTGCCGCCGTCATCGCCTGCGCGGAGCGCTTGCGCGCCGCTGGTTTACCGTGCCCCGTCATCAGCGTGGGTTCCACGCCGACGGCCACCTTCGCCGAACGCCTGGACGGCGTCACCGAAGTGCGCACCGGCGTCTACATGTTCTTCGATCTCGTCATGGCGGGCCTTGGCGTGTGCGCCGTGGACGACATCGCCGTGTCGGTGCTGACGAGCGTCATCGGGCATCAGCGCGACAAGGGCTGGATCATTACCGACGCCGGCTGGATGGCGCTGTCGCGGGACCGCGGCACCGCGGGCCAGAAGCTGGACCAGGGCTACGGCGTCGTGTGCGATGCCGGCGGCCGCGTCATCGACGGGCTGCTCGTCGCCTCCACCAACCAGGAACACGGCATCGTTGCGTATCGCGACGGGTCGATCCCGGACTGGACGCGATTTCCGGTCGGCGCACAGCTGCGCGTCCTGCCCAATCACGCCTGCGCCACCAGCGCGCAGCACGACCGCTATCATGTGGTGGACGGAAATATCAACGTCGCCGCCACTTGGCCGCGATTCAGCGGCTGGTAAGCCAACGCAATCGCAAGAGGATCATCATGACCGCCCCCAAGCTGCTGCGACTCCCCGCGCTCGACCCCGGCGAAGTGACATCGGCCACCAGTTCCAATTACCCCGACCTGTTCCGGCCCTTCGTGACCGGCCGCAACAAGCGCAGGCTCGGCGAGGTGCTGGGGCTGAAGAGCTTCGGCGTCAACCTGACGACGCTCAAGCCCGGCGCGCAGTCGGCGCTGCGGCACTGGCACCGCACGCAGGACGAGTTCGTCTACGTCGTGAGCGGCGAACTGGTGCTGGTGACCAACACCGGCGAGCAGATCCTGCACCCGGGCATGTGCGCGGGCTTCCCCGCCGGCTTCATGGACGGGCACTGCCTGATCAACCGCTCGAACGAGGACGCGTCCTATCTGGAGGTTGGCGACCGCACGGCCGGCGACCAGGTCACCTATCCGGATGATGATCTGGCCGCCAGGATGGTGGACGGCCAGTGGCGCTTCCAGCGCAAGGACGGCACGACGTACTAGATAGACAGGCCGCTGCGGTCACTGGCGTGGCGAGGCGGAATACGTGGCGGGATCGCTTGCCCAGCGCAGGTATTCGGTGCGCAGGCCGCTGGCCGGCACGCCGAGTTTGCGGGTGACCGTCGTGCCTTCATAGGTCGCCGCCACCGTATAAGCCCCTGCCGGCAAGTTGGCCAGGAAGACCGGGCCCTCGGACACCGCCTTGATGACAGGCTGGCCCTTGCCGTCCGTGATCGTCACGCCGACGTCGGCGACGTAATTGCCCTCGATGACCGTGAAGACAAGCTTGGTGTTGTACTGGCCTTCCAGCGCCTTCATGCGCGCAAGGTCGGTGTCGCCCACGCCGCCCGACGCGTACGGAACCGCCGCGCCGGCGGGCGAGGCGGTCTGTGCCTGGGTGAACGCGGTGGCGCCGGCGAGGGCAACCGCGGCAAGCACCCTCAGCAATGCCTGATGGCTCATGGTCTTTCTCCTGTTCCGGGCGGAATGTCGTTGCCTATAACGATAACTCTACGCCGGGTTGGAGCCGTGGAACGCAGGCGGGGTTCCCGACCTTCTGTCAGCCGCCGCCGACAACTTTCGGCCTGCGCCGCGCCAAACCGTCACGCAGGCGTCATCCCGGCGGGCGCATGGCAGAATTCCGTCGCAGCGCACTCGCACGCGGGCACGACGACCCGCCGGCGAGGGCGCACCTGAGGAGACCGTCCCGTGACCGCATGCTGCCCCCGCCTGAACGCCGGCCCAGCCGCCGCCCGTGTCCTGTTGTGCCTGTGCGCGTTTGGCGCCGCGGGCATGGCCTCCGCGGTTTATCCCGAACGCCCGATCCGCATCGTCGTGCCGTTGCCGCCGGGCACCGCCCCCGACCTCTTCGCGCGCTACCTCGGGCAGAAGCTGTCGGCGAGCCTGAAGCAGCCGGTGATCATCGAGAACCGGCCGGGCGCGAACACGGTAATCGGCACCGGCGTCGTCGCCAAGGCCACCCCCGACGGCTATACGCTGCTCTATGCATCCGTGCAGCACGTGATGCTGAAGCCGCTGCTGAAGGATCTGCCGTTCGATCCCGACGCCGATTTCGTGCCGGTGACGACCACCTCGGCGACGCCCATGGTGCTGATCGTCCCCGCGAACTCGCGCTTCAACGCCGCCGGTGATCTCGTCGCGGCCGCCAAGGCAAAGCCGGGCGAACTCAACTTCGCCACGCCGGGCATCGGCAGTCCCGCGCATCTCGCGGCGCAGGCGTTCCTGTCCAGTACCGGCACCACGGCACGGCACATTCCCATGAAGGGCTCCACCGAAAGCGTGACCGCCGTGGCCGGCAGCCAGGTGGACTACACCATCACGTCGATCACCAACGCGCTGCCGCTGATCCAGAGCGGCAAGCTGAAGGCGCTCGGCTTCGCGAGCGCGCAGCGTTTCGAGCGCCTGCCCGCGGTGCCGACGCTGCGCGAGGCGGCCCCGCCCGGCTTCATCTACGAGACCTGGGGCGCGCTCTTCGCGCCGGCGCGGACCCCGCCCGAGGTGCTCGGGCAACTGAACGAGGCGATCGTCCGCTTCCTCAACGAGTCCGACACGCGCGAGTTCTGGGAGCGCAACGGCAGCCAGCCGCGTCCGCGTTCGCTACGCGACGCGAGCGTCTTCCTGCAGCAGCAGTCCCGCGAGGCGGTCGAGCTGGTGCGGGCCATCGGCGCGACGGCGCAATGATGGCGGCCGCACCGGAGGATACGAAGGCCTACACCGCGGCGCGGGCGGCGCAGCTCGTCGCCGTGTTCGACGGCAGCGGTGTGCACCGCGCCTCCACGCCCGGCGATGCCGCCAGCGGCGAGTGGCTGTGCGCGGAAGCGGCCCGCGCGGGTGCCGAGGTGTCGCGCGTAGCCGTTCCGCTCGACCGCACGGTGGTGGACGAAGCCTTCCTCGTCTGCGCCGGGCAGCGCATCGACGGCCTGCCGATGTTCGACACGCCGCAGGCCGCCGGCGTCCTGCGCGGCAGGCTGGTGCCCTGCGGCGAGTCCGGCGAGATCGGCTACCTCGAAATGCCGCCCAACTCCGCGTCCATCAAGGGCCAGAAACTGGAAGGGATCCGGCGCGAGACGCGGCATGCGGCACTGGTGGTCGCGACCCGCGTGACGGGCGAATCGCTCGCTCCGATCAACGCGCAGTTCTTCAGCGCCCCTTTCGGCCCACCGGTGCTGCAGGTTGCGGGCTTTAACGCCGCCTTCCTCGCCGCGCAGGCGCGAGCCGGCGCCGCGGTGGAAGTCGTGAGCCGCCACCATCGCGTGACCGCGCAGTCGTTCAATGTCGCGGCGCGGGTGGCGCCCAACGGCGACGCGCCGTCCGCCGGGCACATCGTGCTACTGACGCCGCGCACCGGCTGGTGGGAATCCACCGCCGAGCGGGCCGGTGGCATCGTGGCGTGGCTCGCGGGCCTGGCGGCGGCGGACGCCCTGCAGCGCCGCGGCGGACTCAGACGCGACGTGCGTGCCTACGCCACCTGCGGCCACGAACTCGGCCACGTGGGACTCGAACACCTGCTGGCCCGCGAACACAAGCTGGTGGCGGACGCCGCGTGCTGGCTGCACCTCGGCGCCAACCTCGGTACCGCGAGCAATGTCGCGATGACGGTGCGCACCGACGACACCGCCGCGGCGGAGGCGATGCGCGCGTTGCTGGTGGCTGAAGGTTATCCGGCAGACGCGATCCGGCTCGAACCCGCCAGCACCTTTTCCGGCGAGGGCCGCGACGTGGCCGCGCACGGTGCCCGCGTGCTGTCGCTCGCCGGTGCGAACGCGCATTTTCATGCGGCCAGCGATCGGTGGCCGACCAACGTCAGTGCGGCGAATGTCGCCGCGATCGCAAGGGCGGTGGGGAAGTGGGTGGAAGGGGAGGCGGGCTGAATTTCCCGGGACCTGTCTTGTTGAAAAGCGTGCGCTACGATATTCGGATCGAAGCGATTTACGGATGGCGCTGCGAACCTGTTCAACGTATCCGGTGAACAGGAACTGCTGGATAAATCTAGTTAGGCATCGTTCGCATGGCTCGAACTTTGAAAGTCAATCTCACTGCTCCGACTCCCGAGTTGGTTCATCAATGGCGGAACTTCGGCGAGGATGTTTGGGGTGAGCTACGGGAAGAGTGTGAGGTTTCCATTAACGAGATTGACGCTTCGACCAGCGAGTTTTTTGTGCGTGGGATTCACAAGCGAGAGCTTCGCACTATTGCGGCCAGAGTGCGAAAGATTGCAGAGAAGAATCTGCTGTCGCAGATTGTCCGTGTTAGCGAGATTACAGATGACCACGATGCCTAACCATGTGCTGCAGCGAACCCGGCCATCGCGCTGCTGTTGCAATTCCCACGTCCCGTGGGCCGGGGCGCTGAGCTTGGGTCGCTAGGTGCGCGGCGACATATGATTTGTAATCGGGGCAAAAGAGATGGCAGGCAAGCGCCCAACGACGATCGCCGACTACATCCGGGGCGCGCCACACGAGGGCCAGCCGCATTTGCGCCGGCTCTACGCGCTTCTCAAGGGCGTCGCGCCCGAGGCGGAGGAGACGATCAAGTGGGGAACTCCGTTCTTCGTGGAGCCCCGATTCCTGTTCGCCTTCTCCGCACATAAAGCACACCTCGACTTCGCGCCCATGGCATCGGGGTTGGCGCCCTTTCGCAAGGAACTGGCAAAGCACAGGACGACCCGGAATTTCCTGCAGATTCCCTACGACCAGCCTCTACCGGAGAGCCTGATTCGCAGGATCGCGAAGCATCGTCTCCGGGAAGTGCGTAAACGGAAAGACGACGCCTTCTGGTGATCCGGACGAAATCTCTCGCCATCAATCAATGGTGTCAGACACGCAGCGATTTCCGTGATCCAATACGAATGACTGCAATAGCCCCGCCTGAATCCCGGGACCGCACCGTTCAATCCGACGTAGCCACCCGAAATCCCCGGTTGTAAACCCGGATGACGGCCGGGCTGCCGACGCGGTAGGCGGCGCGCACGCCGGCCGGGGCCTCGTCCCATCCACCGCCGCGTACCGCACGCAGGGTGCAGTCCCCGCTGGCCCATGCGCGGCCATCGGCCGGCGCGCCGTGGTAGTTGCCGTTCCAGCAGTCCTGCGTCCACTCGGCGACGTTGCCCAGCACGTCGTGCAATCCGAAGGCGTTGGCGCGGAAGCGGCCGGCCGGGGCGGTGTACGCGTGTCCATCGTTGCAGCGGGCGATGGGCCAGCCGTCGGCGCCGGGCACCGCGGCCGCGGTCGCGAGGTCCGCCCCGTTGGCGTGGCCACAGCCGAGGTCGGCGTCGTCGCCCCAGAAGCGCGCCGTGGTCGTGCCGGCACGGGCGGCGTATTCCCATTCGGCCTCGGTCAGGAGGCGGTACGCTTTTCCGGTGCGCCGGCTGAGCCAGGCCGCGTACGCGGTGGCATCTTCCCAGCTCACGCACGCTGCCGGGTGCGAGTCGTCCTGCGCGTAGGCGGGGTCGCGCCAGTTGCGTTTGGCCTCATCCGCCACCGCCGCGCCCGTCCACACGAAGCAGTTGCCGCTAGCGTGCCCGGTGTCCGCGACGAAGGCGCGGTACTGCCCACGGGTGATCTCGAACTTTCCCGCCGCGAAGCGCGGGACTTCCACCGTGTGGCGGGGTTCGCTGCGATGGCGGAAGGGATCGGCGAGCCCTTCGCGCGCTTCCTCGTCCGGCGCCACGCCCATCTGGAAGCGCCCGGCCGGGATGACCACCATCTCCGGGCAGTCGGCGCAGTCCCTGAACACCGTGCCGGGATCGCCGCGGGACGCCGCTGTTGCGGGCAGCGCCAGCAGCAGCAACCCGAATAAAAGAACTGCGCGCATAGTCATCCCGCGCAACGTCAATGGGGTCGTAGTGAATAACCCACGGCGGGCACGAAGATCCATCGGCGGGGCGCACTTGAGGAGACCGTACCGTGGCTGTATGCGCTGTGGATGGTAGAGATATACAGCAGCGTCATTGTGAAACGAGGGAAAATCGTGCGGGCGTCCCGCAGTTTTCATTGACGAAAACGAACCAGTTCCGGTTTCCAGGTTTTCCCATCGTCATTGCTGATATACAGGCTGCCGGCACGGGTAGTCAGCAGCAGCCAGCCCGGTTTGGGCAATATATGGATTGCTGACATGTATTTGGGCAACTCGCCCATCAGGGTCCATGTTTCACCGCCGTTTTCCGACTTCAGCAACCACGAGACGGAACTGCTCTCGGTGAGAGCCAGTCCGTCGAGGCGCCACATATACATCACATTGTTGTCGCGAACGATAGGTTGCATCGACCAGTTTTCCTGGGGTTTTCTCACCCAGGTTTTTCCCCAGTCGGTCGAACGAAAAAGGGCACGGGTGAATGCAGTCCCACCTGCGGAAATGATGGTGCCGTCGTACAGGACGATGAATTTCGTAATCACGATCGACGAGACCGCGGAGGGGTGGCTTTCCCATGCGCCCGTGGCGAAATCCAGGCTGTGAACCACCGTGTCCGCCGTCCAGCCGATGACACCGATGAAAATGACGAGCCTGTCGCGCGCCAGCGCGATCTGCGGCGTCGTATCGAGATAGGGATTCACCATCCGCTCCACGGGAAAGCGCTTGAGTTCCGTCCACGCTGGCGGTTTGAGCCCGGGGCTGGAAAACACCACGTAGTTATTCCGGTCCTCGACCACCGCGATGATTTCTCCGTTTCGTCGCCGCCCGACAAACAGGATTGAAGCGCCCGTTAAGGGAGGCGGAATGGCGGTAACGGAAAAACCGTCATCCAGCAGCAGAACACCTTCCTCGAGTCCCAGCAGCCGGGTCCCGTTGGGCTCGATGGAGACGCTTCGAACATTGAAACTCCGCCCGGTATCGACGTGACTCCAGGCTTGCGTGCCGGGATTCCAGTCGCTGACTATTCCCAGCGTTCGTCCGAAGGCCACCGGGAGGCCGTCGCTGAGCTCCGATTGACTGGTGATGCTGGAAAAGGTCCGCGCGAAGCTCAGGATCTGCTGGTTGTCTTCCGGGTCCTTCGCCAGGACCACGCGCAGCGGCGGGATTGCCGACAATCGGTCACGCAGGCTGGTTGGCAAATGCTGCAATACGGAATCCGTGTCCGTCGGACTGGGCAGAAACCCTACCCGGTATTTGCCCGAGAAGATGCCCGCGGATTCGAATGCAATCACCAGCGCGCCGAGATCGGTGACCCGGTTTGCCTGCACTTCGAAGTACGGAACCTGACGGTCCAGTCGCGCGCTCGAACTCCCGTTCCCGACTTGCATGGTCAGTTCCAGGAGCTGATAGCGCCCGGGCGGCAATGCTTCGAGAAAGATCGCACCACCGGCGGTCGGTGCGGCCTTGCTGCTCAGATAGCGTGTGTCCCCGTCCGGAATCGCCCGCACCCGCAGCTGTGTCGCGCGGAACAGGATCGGGCTTGGGCTGAGATTACTGACGACGCGCGCAACCAGGAGCCCCTGTCCGTCCGGCACGACCGTATTGGCCGGGTCCAGAGCCTGCCGTTGCGCCGGCGACATGGCGCAGCCGCCAAGGAAAACGGTACCCAGCAAACCTGCTGTGAGACCCAACGCGGCCAGGCGGCCACGGAAAATGCTGCCAGTCATCGCTCTTTCAACTGTCGAGGGGTTAGGGGGCACGTGAGATTGGTGGTGTCAGAAGACACGCTGATTTTTGATCTGTGAGATTGACTTCAGTGACATATCTGGCCCGCTGACTATGCCCTGCGCGCATGGCGCTCCACGTACTTGCGCAGCACGCCATCCATGCGCGATTGCCATCCTTCGCCCGTGGACTTGAAATACGCAACGACCTCGGGGCTGTAGCGCACCGACACCAGCAGCTTCCTGTTCGGAGATTTCGGGCGTCCGCGCACCGCCTGGATGGGCACCATGGCCTTCAGTTGTTTGGGCGTCAGTGGTTGCGCGTCGGGGTCGCTCTTCGCGGCCCTGGTGATGGCCCGGTCTTCCGCGGCGGTAGGCATCGCCACGGCAGGTCGTTTATTGGCTTTGGACATAGTGTTTTACCTCACGACGGTTGGCGTGCCGCAGGCTGATGATCCTGCGCACTTCGCCTCTATCCACAAACGCAACGTAGTACAGGACCCCGGTTTTCGGTGCGAGCGCGATCATGCGCGTCTCGCGGTATTCGAACCGGCCATCGATCCAGACCAAGGCAGCTTCCCAGTCGAGCTCGACTGCCAGGACCAGAGAGACACCGTGCTTGGCGCGGTTGATTCTGTCTTTGGCGGGGTCAAACTCGAAACGCATTATTTACTGTAGCTACAGTAAATAAGGGTGTCAAGCGGCTGGCCGGCGTCAACGCATGGACCGTGTATATTTTCAGAATGAGAAACGCGCACCAAATCTAGGGGTCCAGACAACGGTTAATTCCAAGTGCTCGCAAAAATCAGAAACGTGGTTTGGACCTGATATGTTCATCGTACTCGCCCGTGCAGGGCCAGCTATGTTGGTGAGGCGGCGAAGGAGGTGGTCTCGTGGAGGAAATGACCCGGGGTATGGGGAAATTGGGCACTGAGAGCATCCGAGGGCTGGAGGTGCCGGCACGTGTCATTCCGGTTCCGGACACGGTCAGTCCCGAGATGCAAGTCATCATCGCCCAGTCACATGATCCGACCTTCAACAACGCGCCAACCACCGCCGCCGCATGGAAAGCGAAGGTCGAAGCGGCGGCCCACAAGGTCGAGGCTGTGCTGCCGGCGCTCCGCCACGCGCTCGGTGTCACGGTTGCACCAACGGTGATCGCCGGCGTGAAGGCCTTCCTCGTGACACCGGCGTCGATGCCAAAGAAGAATCGCGACAGGTTGCTGGTCCACTTGCACGGTGGCGTCCGGGTGTTGAACCCCGGCGAGGCAGGGACACGAGAGGCGGTCCTGATGGCGGGTTTCGCTGGGTACAAGGTGATCTCGGTCGACTACCGGATGCCACCCGATTTTCCGTTTCCCGCCGCTCTGGATGATGCGGTCGCGGTCTACCGAAAGTCGTTGCAGACGACGCCGGCAGCCAATATCGCCATCTTCGGTACGTCGGCGGGCGGCAGTCTCACCTGTGCGACGCTGCTTCGGGCCAAGACCGAGGGCTTGCCCATGCCTGGCGCCATCGCGCTTGGGACACCGACTGTCGACCTGACCGATTCGGGCGACACCCTCCACACCAACGAAGGCATTGATAACGTGCTTGGCACGCGGGATGGCTTCATCAGAGCGTCGGTAGCGCTCTACGCCAACGGGCGCGATCCCCGGGACCCGCTGCTGTCGCCAATCTACGGCGACGTCAGCGGCTTTCCGCCGACGATCCTGACCAGCGGCACCCGTGATCTCTACCTGTCCAATACCGTGCGCATGCACCGAAAGCTCAGAGTGGCAGGCGTGGAGGCGCTTCTGCAAGTGTGGGAAGGCCAGTCGCACGCTCAGTACTTGGCCGATATCACTGCGCCGGAGACCAAGGAGTATCACGACGAGGTCGCTTCGTTTTTTGACCGGCATCTGAGGTAAGCGCGACTTAGATGAGTCATAGGGATAGCCCATAGACCATCGCACGGACCGACATGCTCCCGGTGGGAGCGCTTAGAATCGTGCCGCCATGAACCTCCTCATCCCGCCGCCGCTGGTAGTCGCCATCCTCGCCGCCGCCATGTGGGGCACAAACCGCGTATTTGAAGCGGGCCGCGTTACCTCGAGCCTGCAAGGCCCGCTGGCGCTCGCGCTGCTGGTCGCTGCCACGGTTCTGATGATCGCCGCCGTTGCGCCGTTCGTGACGGCAAAGACGACGATCAACCCGCTCAAGCCCGCGAACGCCTCAAAGCTGATCACCGGTAGCGTATTCCGCTACTCCCGCAATCCGATCTACCTCGCGGATCTACTGCTCCTCGCCGCGCTGGCGGTGTGGCTGGGTCACCTGGCTAACGTGATTTGGCTCGTGGCATTCGTCGTCTACATCAACCGCTTCCAGATCCGCCCGGAAGAGGCGGCGCTGACGATACTGTTCGGCGCGGAATACGCGACTTATTGCGCCCGGGTCCGGCGCTGGCTGTAGCGACCGTCGCGCTATGATGCGGGCATGAGCATCTACGCGCTCAAGCCCAAATTCCAGGCGCTGCTGCGTCCGCTGGTCACGCGTCTCGCCGCGGCCGGCGTCACCGCCAATCAGGTCACGCTCGCGGCCTGCCTGATTTCCCTCGCCGTCGGCGCCGTGGTCTGGTGGCATGCCGCGAATCCGGTGGTGTTCCTGCTGATCCCCGTCTGGATGCTGTTGCGCATGGCGCTGAACGCCGTGGACGGCATGCTCGCGCGCGAGTTCGGGCAGAAGTCCGCGCTCGGAGCCTACCTCAACGAAATCACCGATGTACTGTCGGACGCCGCGCTGTATTTCCCGTTCGCATTTCTGCCGGGCTCCAGCATGGAGTTGATCGTGCTGGTCATCGTGCTGTCGGCGGTCTCGGAACTCGCGGGCATTGCCGCGGTGCTGACCGGAGCTTCCCGCCGCTACGACGGACCGATGGGCAAGAGCGATCGCGCCTTCGTGTTCGGCCTGATCGGGCTGCTGGCGGGCTTGGGCGTACCGCTCCCGGGCTGGCTGAACTACGCATGGATGGCCTTGGTGGTACTGATCGGGATCACCATCAGAAACCGCATCCGCCGCGGACTTGCGGAGCTCCAGCGCTGATGCCTGCGGCGAGGCGGAGCCTGCTCGCGGGACTGCTGGCGTGGGCCATCACGACCTTCGTCCGCCTCATCACCGGCGTGCAGGCGCGCTGGATCGGCTGCGCTCCGGTGCCGGTGGTGCGCGTGTATTTCGCCAACCATTCCAGCCACGGCGACTTCGCGCTGTTGTGGGCCTCGTTGCCGCCATTGCTGCGCGCCATGACGCGGCCGGTCGCGGGATCGGATTACTGGGGCCACGGCGGATTCAAGGGCTACCTTATCCACGACGTGTTCAATGGCGTGCTGGTGGACCGCAGCCCGGTCAAAAGCGGCGGCGATCCGCTGGCGCCGCTGACGGACGCGCTGGGGGCGGGGGACTCGCTCATCTTCTTCCCCGAAGGCACGCGCAACCTGACCGACGAGCGCCTGCTGCCGTTCAAGAGCGGCCTGTTCCATCTGGCCAAGCGCCTGCCGGCGATCGAACTGGTGCCGGTGTGGCTGGAAAACCTGAACCGCGTGCTGCCGAAGGGCGAGATCCTGCCGTTGCCGCTCCTGTGCGCGGTCAATTTCGGCGCGCCGCTGCACCTGCAGGACGGCGAGGCGAAGGCGGACTTCCTGGCGCGGGCACGGCAGGCGATGCTCGATCTGGCGCCGCACCAGACTTGAAACCATGACCGCACAAACCCAGACCTGGTATCTCTTCGGCGGCATCGGCGCCGTGCTGGTGTTCGCGACCGTCGTCGGCTGGATCCTCCGCTTCACGGTTGCGCGCGGTCAGCCGCATCCCGTCATCGACAACCTCGTCAGCCGCGTCAACGCGTGGTGGGTGATGGTGGCGCTGGTAGGCGGTTCCTTCCTGCTCGGCAAGGGCGGCGTGATTTTCCTCTTCGGACTGGCGTCGTTCTTCGCGCTGCGCGAATTCATCACGCTCGCGCCCACGCACCGTGGCGATCATCAGGCGCTGTGGCTCGCGTTCTTCGTCTTCCTGCCCTGCCAGTACTTCCTGGTGTGGATCGAGTGGTACGGGCTGTTCTCCATCCTGATCC
This sequence comes from Burkholderiales bacterium, assembly GCA_050741255.1. Classification (GTDB taxonomy): domain Bacteria; phylum Pseudomonadota; class Gammaproteobacteria; order Burkholderiales; family SG8-41; genus CAZXNF01. The sequence continues at coordinate 14,577 of JBOIEQ010000049.1, forward strand.
CGGTCTACGCCTTCCTCTGCCTGCCGATCGTGGCGGCGCTGTCCGGGCAGGGGAAGGATTTCCTGCAGCGCACCGCCACCGTGCAATGGGGGCTGATGATCTGCGTGTACTGCATCTCGCACGTCCCGGCGCTGCTGACGCTCGACATTCCCGGCTACGAGGGGCGGCACCTGCTGCTGCTGGCCTTCCTGATCGTCGTCGTGCAGTCGAGCGATGTGCTGCAGTACGTCTGGGGCAAGCTGCTCGGCAAACACAAGATCGCGCCGACGCTATCGCCCTCGAAAACGGTGGAAGGCTTTGTCGGCGGCGTGCTCTCCGCTTCCGCGCTGGGGGCGGCGCTGTGGTGGATCACGCCGTTCACCCCGGGACAGGCCTTCGTCGTCGCGCTCGCGATCACGCTGATGGGCTTTTTCGGCGGGCTGGTGATGTCCGCGATCAAGCGCGACCGTGGCGTCAAGGACTGGGGCCGCATGATCGAGGGCCACGGCGGCGCGCTCGACCGGCTCGATTCCGTGTGTTTCTCCGCGCCGGTGTTCTTCCACATCGTGCGCTACTGGTGGGTGCCTTGACCGTCAAGGCTTGGCCGCGGTTTCCACCTTGAGGCTGACCAATAGTACTCCGGCCAGCACCAGTGCCGAGCCGAGCACCTGCACCAGCGTCACCGCCTCACCGAGCAGCAGCCAGCCGAAGAAGATCGTCATCACCGGACCGATCGCGCTGATCATCGCGGTCTGGTTCGAGCCGATGCGCCGCATGCCCTCGGCCATCAGCCAGATCGGCGCCACGGTGGAGACCGCCGCCATCGCCAGTACCAGCCAGTACACCTCCGCCGGCTGGACGAGAGCCCCGACCGGATTGACGATGAGGAACTGCGCGATGCCGAACCCGCAGGCCACCGTCGAGGCGTAGGCCGTGAACCGCGTGGTGCCCACGCGCGGGATGACGCGGCCGCTGCCGAGCAGGTAGATCGCGAACGTGGTCGCGCTGGCGAATACGAGTCCGCCGCCGAGCAGGATGTCATGGGGCGCCTGCGAGAGGCGCAGCGTGGAGACGAACACCAGCGCCATGCCGCCGTAGCTGAGCAGGAGCGAGATGACGTGATGCCGGCGGATCGGCGTCCGGAACAGCGCCGCCGACATCAGCACGACGAGGGTGGGCGTGAGGAACAGGATCAGCCGCTCCAGGCCCGCGGGGATGAACAGCAGGCCGAGGAAGTCGAGCATGCTCGACAGGTAGTAGCCCGAGAAGCCCAGCGCGACGATGGAGATCCAGTCGCGGCGGGAGAGCGGTTCGCCCGCGCTGCGCGCCCACAGTCCCATGAGCAGGAACGCGGGCAGCGAGAACAGCAGGCGCAGCGCGAGCAGCGTGGTCGCATCCACGCCGTGCGCGTAAGCCGCTTTGACGAAAATCGCCTTGAAGGAGAAGCCGGTCGCGCCGGCGAGGACGATGAGCGGGCCGGCGTAAGAGTGTGGATGCGGGGAGGGCACTGACGGCTATCGCTTGCGGCCGCCGCCTAATATCGATCCCAGGACGCCCCGCACAATCTCCCGGCCGACGCTCGACCCGATGGCGCGCGCGGCGCTGGTCGCCGCGGCCTCCACCGCGCCGGGGCGCCGTCCGCCGCGCGGGCCGGTGGTGCCGCCGAGGATGCCGCCCAGCATGTCGAAGAAGCCGCCGCCGCCCGCGTTCTGCTCCGGTGCCGGCGTGGGCGCCGCTTTGCCTGCAGGTTTGCCCGCGGGCGCTTCGCCCGCCGCGTCCGCATGGCGCTGTGTGAGTTTTTCGTAGGCCGATTCGCGGTCCACCGCGTTTTCGTAGTGGCCGGCGACGGGTGAAGCCTTGATCGTCGCGGCGCGTTCCTCCGGCGTGGCTGGCCCGAGGCGCGAGCCCGGCGGCACGACGAAGGCGCGTTCGACGATGCAGGGACGGCCTTTCTCGTCGAGAAAGGACACCAGCGCTTCGCCTACGCCCAATTCGGTGATCGCCTTCTCGACGTCCACTTTCGGATTCGCGCGCAGCGTGGTGGCGGCGGTCTTGACCGCCTTCTGGTCGCGCGGCGTGAAGGCGCGCAGCGCGTGCTGCACGCGGTTGCCGAGCTGGCCGAGCACGGTGTCGGGCACATCGAGCGGATTCTGCGTCACGAAGTAGACGCCGACGCCCTTGGAGCGGATCAGCCGCACCACCTGCTCGATCTTCTCCAGGAGTGCTGCCGGCGCGTCGTTGAACAGCAGGTGCGCCTCGTCGAAGAAGAACACGAGCTTGGGCTTGTCCGGGTCGCCGACTTCGGGGAGCTGCTCGAACATTTCCGACAGCAGCCACAGGAGCAGCGTGGCGTAGATCTTCGGCGCGTTCATCAGCTTGTCCGCGGCGAGGATGTTGATCACGCCCTGGCCCTTCTCCGTCTGCAGGAGGTCGGCCACGTTCAGCATCGGTTCGCCGAAGAACTGCTCGCCGCCCTGGCTTTCCAGTTCCAGCAGCCCGCGCTGGATGGTGCCGATGGAGGCGGTGGAGATGTTGCCGTATTTCGTCGTGAAGTCCTTCGCGTTGTCGCCGACGAACTGCAGCATCGCGCGCAGGTCCTTCAGGTCCAGCAACAGCAGGCCGTTATCGTCGGCGGCCTTGAACACCAGCGTCAGCACGCCCTGCTGGGTGTCATTGAGATTCAGCATGCGCGCGAGCAGCAGCGGGCCCATGTCGGAGATCGTCGTGCGCACCGGATGCCCTTGCTTGCCGAAGCAGTCCCAGAACACGGTCGGACAGGCGGCAGGCGTGAAATCCACCTGGAGGCTTTCCACGCGCTCCTTCACCTTGCCGGCGAGCGTGCCCGCCTGCGACACGCCCGACAGGTCGCCCTTCACGTCGGCCATGAACACGGGCACCCCGATGCGGCTGAAGCCTTCCGCCAGCCGCTGCAGCGTGACGGTCTTGCCGGTGCCCGTCGCCCCCGCGATCAGGCCATGACGGTTGGCCAATTGCGGCAGGAGGACGATGTCCAGCGCGCCGGCCTTGGCGATGAGGATGGGGTCAGCCATGAAAGGCCTCCTGTGCGGGTGGGCGTGCGTGCTAAAATTTCAATTGTATCAGCGCATTATCTTGCGCTCTCTACACCGCAGCACCCCGTATACTTTTCACGCGCAGCGAACGCAGAGGGTTTCATGGCCGGTCACAGCAAGTGGGCCAACATTCAGCACCGCAAGGGCCGCCAGGACGCCAAGCGCGGCAAGATCTTCACCAAGCTCATCAAGGAGATCACGGTCGCCGCACGCAGCGGCGGCGGCGATCCGAACTTCAATCCGCGGTTGCGGCTGGTCGTCGACAAGGCGAAGGCCGAGAACGTACCCGGCGACAACATCGAGCGCGCCATCAAGCGCGGCACCGGCGAGCTCGAGGGCGTGAACTACGAGGAAATCCGCTACGAGGGCTACGGCATCGCCGGTGCCGCGCTCATCATCGACTGCATGACGGACAACCGCACGCGCACCGTGGCCGAGGTGCGCTTCGCGCTCTCCAAGCACGGCGGCAACCTCGGCACCGACGGCTCGGTGGTCTTTCTGTTCAAGCATTGCGGCCAGTTCGTGTTCGCGCCGGGCACCAGCGAGGACAAGGTGATGGAGGCCGCGCTCGACGCGGGCGCGGAGGACATCACCACCAACGACGACGGTTCCGTGGAAGTCATCTGCGCGCCGGCCGATTTCACGGTGGTGCAAGCCGCCCTCCAGAAAGCCGGCCTCAAGCCGGACATGGCGGAGATCGCCATGAAGCCCGCCGCCGAGACGGTGCTCGCGGGCGAAGACGGGCTCAAGATGCAGAAACTGCTCGATGCCCTGGAGGAGCTGGATGATGTACAGGTTGTGTATACGACTGCGGTGCTGAATGGGTGATTGACGTGAGACGATAGACGATAGACGAGAGAAAATGCGGGTCGTGCCTTGAAACGTAAGCATCATGACTTGGTCGTTTGGCAACAGGCCATCGCATTGGTCAAGAAGGTGTACGCTCTGACCCGGGATTTCCCTCCTCAGGAGATGTATGGATTGACCAGCCAGATGCGACGTGCAGCCATATCGGTCCCGGCCAACATCGCTGAAGGCGTCGGCCGGGCCGGGCACAAGGATCGCCTGCATTTCCTGAACATCGCCCGAGCATCCCTGAACGAGCTGGATACCTTTATCGTGTTGGCTCAGGAATTGGGTTATGCGAAAGACACCGGGGAGCCCCAGGAATTAGTCGACCGGGTATTCGCGTTATTGAGTGGTTTGACGGAAGCCGAACGCCGAAAAATCAGTACATGATGATTTCTATCCGCCATCCCTCATCTTTCGTCTTTCCTCTGTCTTCTATCGCTCTTGGCAGCGCACGATGCGCATCCTAGGTATCGATCCAGGACTGCGAGCCACCGGCTACGGCCTCGTCGAGAAGAGCGGCAATCAGCTCCGCTATCTCGCCAGCGGCTGCATCCGCACCGTCCAGGGCGAACTCGCGGTGCGCATCAAGGTCATCCTCGAGGGGCTCGAATCCGTGATCGCGGAGTTCGCGCCCCAGCACGTCGTGATCGAGAAAGTTTTCGTCAACGTGAACCCGCAATCGACGCTGCTACTCGGGCAGGCGCGCGGCGCGGCGATCTGCGCGGCGGTGCTCGCGCACCTGCCGGTGTCCGAATACACGGCGCTGCAGGTCAAGCAGGCGGTGGTCGGCAACGGCCACGCCGAGAAAATACAGGTGCAGGAAATGGTCAAGCGCCTGCTGGCACTGAAGGGCCGCCCTTCGAGCGACGCCGCCGATGCGCTGGCCTGCGCGATCTGCCACGCGCACGCCGGGCAGGGCTACGGCGGCGCGCTCGCCTCGGCGGGGCTGCGGGTGCGCGGCGGCCGTTTCGTGCGCGGCACGTCGTCCGGCCGGCGCTGGACGCAACTGCCGTGATCGGCCGGTTGCGGGGGCTGCTCGTCGCCAAGCATCCGCCGCAGATCGTGGTGGAGGCGCAGGGCGTGGGCTACGAGCTTGACGTGCCGATGAGCACGTTCTATCTGCTGCCCGCGACCGGCCAGGAAGTGACGCTGCATACGCACCTCGCCGTGCGCGAGGACGCGCACCTGCTGTTCGGCTTCGGCACCGAACAGGAGCGGCAGGCGTTTCGCCAGTTGCTGAAGATCTCCGGCGTGGGCGCGCGCACCGCGCTGTCGGTGCTGTCCGGCATGTCGGTGGCGGAACTGCACGCGGCCGTCGCCGCGCAGGACGGCGCGCGCTTCACCAAGGTCCCCGGCATCGGCAAGAAGACGGCCGAGCGCCTGCTGCTGGAACTGAAGGACAAGCTGGACGTCGGCGCCGTGATCGCCAGCGCGGCGGAGGGCGGCCGGCCCGGCAACGACGTGCAGAATGCGCTGCTGGCGCTCGGCTACAACGAGAAGGAAGCCGGCTGGGCGGTTAAACAGCTTGCGCCGGGCGCGTCCGTCGCCGAAGGCATCCGCCAGGCGCTGCGCCTGCTGTCCAAAGCCTGACCGCGATGGCCCCCCCGATCCGCGACTGGAAGGATCTGCTGCCGGACGACGTGCGCCGGGTCTGCACCGACGCGATCTTCCGCAAGGTCGAGCAGGCCTACGCCTCGTCCGGGCGCCGCTACCACAGCTTCCAGCACATCCGCGCCTGCCTGGAACTGGCCCGACAGATTCCCTTTGACCGGCCGGAGCGCGCGCTGCTCGCGCTCCTGCTGCACGACGCGATCTACGTGCCGGGCCGCAAGGACAACGAGGAACTGAGCGCGCGCTTTGCCGGCGACGTGCTGGGGTCGGAGTCGCGCCTGGAAGCCGGGGACATCGCGGCGGTGCAGCGCATGATCCGGCTCACCGCCGACCATGCTTCCGACGGCAGCGGCATGAGCGCGGACGAGAAGCGGGTGGTCGACATCGACATGAGCGTGCTGGGCGGCTCGTGGCAGGGCTACCTCGCCTACTGCGGCGGCGTGTTCGGTGAATTCTGTCCGGCCGTGGTGGACGAAACGCAGTTCCGCGCGGGCCGGCGCGCCTTCCTTGAGCGCCAGCTTGCGCGCCCCGGCATCTTCCTGCTGCCCGAGTTCCGCTCGACTTTCGAGGTCTCCGCGCGCGCGAACATCCGCCGCGAGCTCGACGAACTCCTGCCGGCGCCCGGCCCGCTGGGCGCGGTGATCGCGATGGCGCTTGGGGGCCTGCTGGGGCTCACGCGATAATCAGGCCCATGACTGTCGAACCCGACCGCCTGATCTCCGCCGCCCCGGCCTCCACGCAGGAGGAGGCCTTCGAGCGCGCGCTGCGCCCGAAGCAGCTCACCGAATACATCGGCCAGGAGAAAATCCGCGCGCAATTGTCGATCTTCATCGAGGCCGCGCGGCGCCGCAAGGAGTCGCTCGATCACGTGCTGCTGTTCGGCCCGCCGGGCCTCGGCAAGACGACGCTCGCGCACATCATTTCGCGGGAGATGGGCGTGAACCTGCGCCACACCTCGGGGCCGGTGCTGGAGCGCGCGGGCGACCTCGCCGCGATCCTGACCAACCTCGAACCGAACGACGTGCTGTTCATCGACGAGATCCACCGGCTCTCGCCCGTGGTCGAGGAAATCCTCTACCCCGCGCTGGAAGACTTCCAGATCGACATCATGATCGGCGAGGGTCCGGCCGCGCGTTCGGTCAAGCTCGACCTGCCGCCGTTCACGCTGATCGGCGCCACCACCCGCGCCGGCATGCTGACCAATCCGCTGCGCGACCGCTTCGGCATCGTCGCGCGGCTCGAGTTCTACACCGGCGCCGAACTCGCGCAGATCGTCGGCCGTTCGGCGGGGCTGCTCGAGGTGGCGATCGTGGACGAGGGCGCAGCCGAGATTGCCGGGCGTTCGCGCGGCACGCCGCGCATCGCCAACCGACTCCTGCGCCGCGTGCGTGACTTCGCGGAAGTGAAGGCGCAAGGCCGCATCACGCGCGAGGTCGCGGACGCCGCGCTCAAGATGCTCGACGTCGATCCGCTCGGTTTCGACGTGATGGACCGCAAGCTCCTGCTCGCGGTGATCGAGAAATTCGCGGGCGGGCCGGTCGGCGTGGACAACCTCGCCGCCGCCATTGGCGAGGAGCGCGACACCATCGAGGACGTGCTGGAGCCCTTCCTGATCCAGCAGGGCTACCTGCAGCGCACCCCGCGCGGGCGCATCGCGACGGTCACGGCCTATCGGCACTTCGGGCTCGCGCAGCCCAGGGACGCGGCGGCGCCCGAACTGTGGGACCCGCCGGCCTCGTGACGGCGCCGGCGGTCACGGCGGCGAAGACCGGGTGGTGTGGCCGGCTGACGCCCGTCCGGGGTTAACCCCAACACACCCCTGCGACCGTTATCACTCTCTCATGACCTCATCCGGCACCCCGCAGGCGTCCCCCGGCCCCTTCGCCTGGTCCGTCCGCGTCTATTACGAGGACACGGACGCGGCCGGCGTCGTGTATTACGCGAACTACCTCAAGTTCCTGGAGCGCGCGCGCACCGAATGGCTGCGGGCGCGGGGGCTGGAGCAGGACGAACTTGCCCGCAGTCACGAGGTCGTATTCGTGGTGCGGGCGATCGCCGCCGAATACCTGCTGCCGGCGCGCTTCAACGACGCGCTGGCGGTGACGGTCGAGCAGCCCCGCATCGACGGCGCGCGACTCCTGGCCGAGCAGCGAGTCCTGCGCGGCGAGACCGTGCTGCTCACGGCGCGCATCACCGCCGCCTGCGTCAACACGCGGACCTTCCGCGCGGCTAGAATACCGCGCGAAGTTGCGGAACTCCTGTCGTTGTAGCAGCTGCCCAAGGACGGTCCACGGAGAAACGGATGAACGTCACGCACGACATGTCGATCCTGAGCCTGATCACGGGCGCCAGCGTGCTGGTGCAGATCGTGATGGCGCTGCTGCTCCTGGCCTCGATGTTTTCCTGGTACTACATCTTCCTCAAGGTCTTCACCTTCAAGCGCGCCTCGCAGCAGTGCGACGAGTTCGAGAAGGCCTTCTGGGCCGGCGGCGACCTGAACGAGCTCTACCAGCGCGCGACCAACTCGCGCGACAACGCGGGCACGATGGAAAGGCTTTTCGAATCCGGGTTCCGCGAATTCACGCGCCTGAAGCGCCAGCCGGGGCAGAGCGTCGGTTCGGTGATGGACGGCGTGCGGCGCGCGATGCGGGCCACCTACCAGCGCGAAATGGAAACACTGGAATCCCACCTCTCCTTCCTCGCCTCGGTGGGTTCGGTCAGCCCTTACGTCGGCCTGTTCGGCACGGTGTGGGGGATCATGAACGCGTTCCGCGCGCTGGCGAACGTCGCACAGGCGACGCTGGGCCAGGTCGCGCCGGGCATCGCGGAGGCGCTGATCGCGACCGCCATGGGCCTGTTCGCCGCGATTCCCGCGGTGGTCGCCTACAACCGTTTCGCGGGCGACATCAACAAGCTCGCGACCCGCTTCGACTCCTTCATGGAGGAGTTCTCGAACATCCTCCAGCGGCAGGCCGGCTGAGCCCGCCATGCTGATCGAGCGCCGCGGCAACCGCCGCCTGATGAACCAGATCAACGTCGTGCCGTACATCGACGTCATGCTGGTGCTGCTGGTGATCTTCATGGTCACGGCGCCGCTGACCAATCCCGGGCAGGTCGAGCTGCCCTCCATCGGCAAGACCTCCAATCCGCCGGTGGCGCCGCTCGAAGTCCAGGTGCGCACCGACCAGTCGCTGTGGCTGCGCGACCGCGCGGGCACGGCCGACGAGCGCAAGGTCAACCGCACGGAACTGCTGGCGGCGATCAAGCAGAAGCAGGCGAAGAATCCCGAGCAGGCGGTGGTGATTTCCGCCGACAAGGACGTGCGTTACGAGGCGGTGCTGGAAGTGATGGACATGCTCCAGCAGAACCAGGTCAAGAAGGTCGGCCTGCTCGCGAAGCCCCGCGGCGGGCAATAGCGGCGGGTATCGCGTGAGCGTCTACGCCGCCTCGCTGACTTCCACGCCGAACGAGCGCGCGATCGCGAGCGCCATGACGCTCGCGATGCACGTGCTGTTCCTCGTGCTGCTGGTGCTCGGCGTCAACTGGCAGCGCACCGTGCCGCCGACCGAGATGGTCGCGGAGCTGTGGTCGACCCTGCCCTCGTCTGCGCCGCCGCAGCCCCAGCCGCAACCGGAGGTCAAACCGGAGCCACCCCCCCCGCCGCCCAAGCCGCCGGAGCCCGCGCCCAGGGTCGAGGTGAAGCCGCCGCCCGCGCCCGTCGTGCCCCCTAAGATCGATACTTCCAAGGCCGACATCGCGCTGAAAGACAAAAAGGCGAAGGAAGAAAAGGAAAAGAAGGACCGCGTCGAGAAGGAGAAGGCCGACAAGGCCAAGACCGACGCGCGCAAGAAGGAAGAGGACCAGATGCGCATGGCGGCACTCAAGGCCGAGCAGACGAAAACCGACGCCGCCGCGCGTGCGGCGAAGGATCAGGCCGACGCGCAGGCCAGGGCCGCCGCCGCGGCCGCGTCGGCGCAGGCCCAGTTGCAGGGCAAGTACATCGCCGCCATCCGCGAGAAGATCAAGCGCTTCGTGATCCTGCCGCCCAACATCCAGGGCAACCCCGAGGGCGAGTTCGACGTGATCCTGCTGCCCGGTGGGGAGGTGCTCGACGTGCGGCTGCGCAAATCGAGCGGCAACAAGGCCTACGACGAAGCGGTCGAGCGCGCGATCCGCAAGGCGCAGCCGCTGCCGATCCCGCCGGACCCCACCCAGTTCCAGCAATTCCGCGAACTGCGGCTGGCTTTCCGGCCGCAGGAATGAGACGGCGCCTGAAAATAGGCCGGAACCTGACACGGGAATCATGGTCAATCGCTATAATTCGGCGCCAATGACAACAAGAATGCCCGCATTTTTTCCTGCTATTTTTTTCAACGGTATCCGCAACTTATGGCTCGCGGGCCTGTGGTGTCTTGCCGCTCAGGCCGCCCACGCCCAGATCCGCATCGATATCGTCGGTGAAGGCGCCGTACAGTATCCCGTCGCCATCCTGCCGTTGAAGGGCGAGGACCAGTTGAGCCAGTCCGTGTCCCGCGTGGTGGCCGCTGACCTGCAGCGCAGCGGCCTCTTCAAGCTGGTGGACACCGGGGGCGTGACGCCGGTGCCGGGCGAACCGGGCGAGGTCCAGTTTCCGACCTGGCGCGCGCGCGGCGCCGACTTGCTGATGGTGGGTTCCGTGTCGTCGCTGCCCGACAACCGGATTGACGTCCGTTTCCGCCTGATGGACGTCGCGAAGCAGCAGCAGCTGACCGGCTACGCCTACCAGGTGACGCCGGCGCAACTGCGCGCCACGGCGCACAAAATCGCCGATGCGATCTACGAGAAGATGACCGGCGATGTCGGGGTGTTCTCCACGCGGATCGCCTACATCGTCAAAAAGGGCGCCAACTTTGAGCTGCAGGTGGCGGACGCCGACGGCTTCAATCCCGTGCGTATCGTTTCCTACGACGAACCGATTTTCTCGCCGAAGTGGTCCCCGGACGGCAATAAGCTGGCCTTCGTGTCGCTGCGCGCCAAAAAGCCGATCGTCTACGTTGCCGACATGGCCAAGCGCAATGAAACCATCGTCGCCAATTTCAAGGGCAGCAACAGCGCGCCGGCGTGGTCGCCGGACGGCAGCCGGCTCGCCGTCGTGCTCACGAAGGACGGCCCGTCGCAGATCTACACCGTCAGCGCGGAGGGCGGCGCCGCCACGCGGCTCACGAGTTCCAGCGGCATCGACACCGAGCCCAGTTTTTCCCCCGACGGCCGCCACGTGATCTTTACTTCCGATCGCGGCGGCAGCCCGCAGATCTATCGTGTAGCGGTCGGCGGCGGTGCGCCCGAGCGGCTCACCTTCGAAGGCGGCTACAACGTGAGTCCGCGCTATGCACCCGATGGGAAATCGTTCGCCTTCGTGCAACGCAACGGCGGCAAGTTCAACATTGCCGTGCAGGATTTCGGCACGCGTCAGGTGCGCCCGCTGACCGACGCCGCCGTCGATGAATCACCGAGTTTCGCCCCCAACGGCAGGCTGATCCTCTACGCAACCGAAGTCAGGGGGCGTGGTATATTGGCCTCGGTCTCCAGTGACGGTCGCGTGAAGCAGCGCTTCACCGTCGACAACGGAGACGTGCGCGAGCCGGCGTGGGGTCCCTTGCTTAAATAAAATGAGGAGCCACAAATGAAAAGAAACCTGCTCAGCATCCTGTTCATCGCGTCCCTCCTGACTTTGGCCGGTTGCGAAAGCACGCCGCCGGTCGAACAGACGGAAGCGCCTGTCACCGACGCCACCGCGCAGGCCGTCAAGCCGGCCGTCCCGTCCGTCGGCACCACGAAGGATCCCGGCGTCAGTGGCCAACCGCTCGGGGAGAACGCTGGCGGCAGGGATCCGCGATTGACGGACCCCAAGAACATCCTGTCCAAGCGTAGCGTTTTCTTCGACTTCGACAGCAACGCCGTCAAGGACGAGTTCAAACCCCTGGTCACCGCGCATGGTACTTATCTGCGCGACAATCGCGGCCGCAAGGTCGTGATCCAGGGCAATACCGACGAGCGCGGCAGCCGCGAATACAACATCGCGCTGGGCCAGCGCCGCGCCGATTCCGTGAAGCAGATGATGCTGCTGCTCGGCGCGCAGGAAGCCCAGCTCGAGTCGGTCAGCTTCGGCAAGGAGAAGCCGCGTAATCCCGGCCACGACGAAGCGGCATGGGCCGAGAACCGCCGCGCCGACATCGTCTATGACGGCGAATAAGCCGTGAGGGTCGAGGGGTGAGGGGTCACCGCGCCGCCGGCGCGTTACTCGGCGCTTTGCTCCTCGCGGTCTGCGCTTCCGCCCAGGCCGCGTTTTTCGATGACGAAGAGGCGCGCAAGCAGATCGCCGCAGAACGCGCGCGCATCAACGAGCTGCAGAAGCAGATCGACACCCGGCTCGGCCGTCTCGAGGAAACGCTGAAAGGCCAGGGACTGCTCGACCTGAACACCCAGGTGCAGCAGGCGCGCGACGAAATGGCCAAGCTGCGCGGGCAGCTCGAGGTGCTGAACAACAACATCGAGAACACCACCAAGCGCCAGCGCGACATGTACATCGATCTCGACACGCGCCTGCGCCGCTTCGAGTCAGGCGGTGCGGTACCCGCTGCGGGAGCAACGCCGCCGCCGGCTGCGCCGCCCGCCCTCCGCACCGCCAGCAGAGTATCCGCCCGGCGACTACCCGGTGCCGCCCTCGGGTGGCGCCCCCGTCGATGGCGCGGCTCCGACCAGCGGTGAGTTCGCCGCCATGATGCAATC